>NZ_JARAKC010000010.1:0-200795 GCF_049887195.1 Mesorhizobium abyssinicae | reverse complement strand
GACCCTCGCTCTCCCACGGGCTTCAAGGCCCAAAGATGCTCCGGTCTCTCGTCCGCCACCGCACCTGCTGCAATAGCAGAGTCGGCAAGGGACAAGTTACAAGGATGCCGGCAGGCAGGTGAGGGGCGGCACTGCCGCCCAGTGGGTGCAAATTCAAATCTGGAGCGACCGCCCTTGCGGCGCCGGCCTCTGCAAGCCGACGCCCGATCTCAGAGGGAGCCGAGCTTGCCCAGGTCCTTCGCCACAAGGTAGTAGAACGTCACCCGGCTCTTGGTGTTGTCGGCGGCCATCGCCTTGCAGACCTTCTCGATCGCACCATCGGCCTTCTTGGCGTCGGCGACGCCGAGCTTCTTGGCGGCCCAGTTCTCCCGGACGCGTTCCAGTTCCTTCGGGTCCGTGCAGGACACCAGCGAGGAATCGCGGTTCCTCAGCGCGATGCCCAGGTGCTTGACGATCTTCTCGACCGCGTCGGCGCTGGCGCCGGCGTCGTACTTCTTCACATCCGCGAGATAGTCGGCCATCAGAAAAATCCCCTCGTCGGCGCCACGGATCCTGTCGATGAGGCTTGTGGCGCTCTACGCAATCTGTGCGCTAGGTAGCAACTCCTCACCGGTGCAAAGCTTCGGTTGAGCGCGCCGGCAAGTCAACCCATTTTGAGATAGGGACAAAGCCCCATTCGGCCTTTCAATTTCCGTGATCGGCCCCTATATTCGTTTCGTCGGCTTGACCGACTATGGCGATAAACAGGCGATGCAATAAGCCGTTCGGACCCGGGGGCGGTACCCGGCGCCTCCACCAAAAACCGCTCTTGTCGAAAGAGCGGCTTTTGCTGGGGGCGAAATAGGATCGACGAAGGTGTAAAGATCGTACTTTTGCCCGGCATTGTACCACCGTCATCGGGCTAAACTTATAGTTGCCAACGACAACTATGCGGAAGCTCGTCTCGCTGCGTAATGCAGTGCGAACGCTTCAAATCAAGCCCTAGAGGTTCGCACTTCTAGGCGGGGTTCGGAGGTACCTGGCAACAGAAACCTCCACTTTCTCCCCTCTTCCATTTTTCTGCAGCGGCATTTTTTGCGCCTGGCACGGGGCTACGACCTGGTGCCGTTTGCTCGTTCCCATCGCGGAGCGATTGCGCTTCGTTGCCGAAGCGGCCGGTTTATGCAAAACATGAAAAAGGCCGGGCGAGCCCGGCCTTTTTGTTGCGATTTCGAGCGTTGCTTACTCGGCCGGCGCTTCCACTGTCTCCCGCACGCGGCCGAGCGTGAGCTTGGCCAGCGAGAAGGAAATCACCGCGCAGAGCGTGATGCCGGCCACCATCGGCAGCGGCGTGCCGTCGAAGAACAGCCCGGCGACACCCATGGCCAGCGCTCCGATGGCGAAATGCAGCGTGCCCATCAGCGCCGAGGCGGTGCCGGCGATCTCGCCATGCTCTTCCATGGCCAGCACCGAAGTGGTCGGGATGACCAGCCCGAGGAAGCCGTAGCCGACGAAGAGCAGCGCCGCCATCACGTCGAGCCGGTCGACGCCGGAGGCCATGATCGCGAACAGCGCCACCATCGTCGTCGCATAACCGGTCACCGCCACCCAGACGACGCGCTTCAGCCCGAAGCGGTCCGCCAGCATTCCGGTCAGCTGCGACATGCCGATGAAGGCAACCGCGTTGATCGAGAAGAACACGCTGTAGACCGAAGGCGACAGGCCGTAGTGGTCGATCAGAATGAAGGACGAGCTCGACAGATAGACGAAGAAGCTGGCGATGCCGAAGCCGGCGATCGCCACCAGCCCGAGGAAGTTGCGGTCGCCCATCAGGTAGCGGTAGCCGGACAACGCCGTGCCGAAGGAGGAGCCGGCGCGCTCCTCGACGGAGCGCGTCTCCTTGAGCGACGTGGCAAGCAGGATGGTGGCGAGCGCCGCCGCACCCGTCACGGTCCAGAACACGGCGCGCCAGCCGAAGCTCTCGATGATCTGGCTGCCGGTCAACGGCGCGAGAATCGGCGACACCGAAAACACCAGCATCAGCAATGACATCAGCTTGGCCGCCTCGTTGCCGGTGTGCAGGTCGCGCACGATGGCGCGCGGAATAGCCATGCCGGCGCTGGCGCCGAGGCCCTGCAGGAAGCGGAAGGCGATCAGCCATTCGATGGTCGGCGCCATCGCCGAGCCGATGCCGCCGATCATGAACAGCGCGAGGCCGCCATAGAGCGGCAGCTTGCGGCCGACCATATCGGAAATCGGACCGACGAGGATCTGGCCGAACCCCATCGACAGGAAGAAGATCAGCAGGCTCATCTGCACCGCCGAGGTGCCGGCGTGCAGATCCTCGCCGATCGACGGCAGGGCAGGAAGATACATGTCGATGGCGAACGGGCCGATGGCGGACAACAGGCCGAGCACGACCGCGATGCGGAGGAATTTGGGACTCATGGTAAGGCTTCTTTCGGATCTGGCTGCCGCCGCGAAGGCGGCTCTAACCCAGGACGTTCCATCCCGTGACATTCCGACATCCCAGAGCGAACTTGTTCGTCTCTTGAGCGAACCTATTCGTCCATCCGGAGCGAAATGCCTTTGTTCTATGTCCACAAAATTAGACACTCTTGTCCAAATCGTCAATCACCGCTATATAGATTTTTATGAAGCCCGGCGCCTCTCCTGACACTTTCCCGCCACGCAGCCACGAGGCAAAGCGCATTTCGGTTGTCGAGGCCGCTGCCTCGGTTTTCTGCCGCGAAGGATTTGCCGGCGCCAATATCGACCTGATCGCCGCCGAGGCCGGCGTATCGCGCCAGACCGTCTACAACCACCATGGCGACAAGGAAAAGCTCTTCATCGCCGTCGTGCGCGACCTCACCGAGCGCTGCAACGCCGGCATCTTCGCCACCATCGCCACCTTCCCCGACCAGCCCAGCGACGTCGAAGCCGATCTTGTCGGCTTTGCCGTGCGCATGAACCGCAACTGCATCTGCAACCGTGACGGCAGGTTCCTGCGCAAGCTGATCCAGGCCGAGGGCGAACGTTATCCCGAGCTTTTCGCCGAATGGCGCGAACAGGGGCCGGGGCGAACCTGGTCGGCGCTTGCCGCCCGCATTGCCCGCCTCGCCTATGCCGGCCACCTGTCGATCGACGACCCGGACGTGGCGGCGCGCCAATTCCTTGCCCTCGTCAACGCCGAATTGCAGATAAGCTTCATGCTCGGCGGCACACCGACGGAGGAAGAGGTGCTGCAATCCGCCGGCAATGGCGTGCGCACCTTCCTGCGCGCCTTCGGCCGCCACAAGGCCGCCTCCCACGCGCCCAGAAAGAGCGTGCTCGTCGGCGCCTGAGCCATCAAATCGTCGGCAAAGAGCCTCGCTTCCGGGAGACCGCGATCTATATGCGGTTTACGCCGCGCTCAAGCTTGATTACAGCTATGCGGACGATTCAACGGAACCCGACCGTCACATGGCCGACGACCACATCCGCTACGACATTCTGGCCCAGGAGGCGTTGCGCGGCGTCATGCGCAAGGTCCTGGCCGAAGTCGCGCGCACCGGCCTTCCGGGCAACCATCATTTCTTCATCACGTTCCTGACCGGCGCGCCGGGCGTGCGCGTGTCGTCGCGGCTGCGCGAGCGCTATCCGGAGCAGATGACCATCGTCATCCAGTTCCAGTACTGGGACCTGAAAGTGTCCGACACCGGCTTCGAGGTCGGGCTCTCCTTCTCCGACGTGCCGGAAAAGCTCGAGATCCCCTTCTCCGCCGTTCGCGGCTTCTACGATCCCTCGGTCAATTTCGAGCTCGAATTCGACGTCAAGACGGACGGCGCAGCCGACGACGAACCGGCGCAGCCCGCGCCCGAGCCGCTGGCCGTCGTCACCGAGAAGAAGCCGGAGACGAAGAAGAAGGCCGCCGCCGAGGCCGACAAGAAGCCCGCCGCCGCGGACGCCGGCAAGAGCGCCGACGTGGTGTCTCTCGACGCCTTCCGCAAGAAATAACACGCCGGACGGTGCGGCATGGGCGACGTCGTCAATCTCCGCCAGGTCCGCAAGCAAAAGGCGCGGACCGAGAAGGAGCGGCAGGCCGGCGAGAACCGTGCCCTGCATGGCCGCTCCAAGGCCGATCGGGACCGCGACCGCCTGGCCGCCGACAAGGCCGAGCACTTCATCGCCGGCCATCGCCGCGAAAAGCCTGGTGATCCAAACGAGAGCTGAGCGCCTCACGTGAGCCCGGTCGAAAAGCGTTCCGTGACCATCCGCGGCCATCGCACGAGCTATTCGCTCGAAAAGCCCTTCTACGACGACCTCGTCACGATCGCGGCGGCGCGAAAGCTGACGCTTGCCGCTCTCGTCGCCGAGATCGACGAAACCCGTCCGCGCGACGCCAACCTCTCCTCCGCGCTCAGGCTTTACGTGCTGGATTGGGCCAAGCGCGGGGCTGGAGTGCCTTAGACAGGGCCCGTCGCGCTGCCCTGTTTCCGGCGACGGGCGCCAAAGGAGAGCAAGGCCGAACGGTCGCGCTCCTCCGCCTGCTTTTTCGACCGGACCCGCATCAGATCCTTCCAGCCGACATAGCCGACCAGGCGCGCATCCTCGCGCGTAACGACGGGAAGATGCGAGATGTTTGCCGTAAGCAGCTTGTCGGACAGGCCCTCCAGATATTCGTCGGGATAGGCAAGCGTCACCTTGCTGCCGGCCAGCAACTCGCCAAGCGTCGTCTTGCGGTGCTTGCCGGCGCGCCGCCAGCGCAGGA
Source organism: Mesorhizobium abyssinicae (assembly GCF_049887195.1). NCBI lineage: Bacteria > Pseudomonadati > Pseudomonadota > Alphaproteobacteria > Hyphomicrobiales > Phyllobacteriaceae > Mesorhizobium > Mesorhizobium abyssinicae. The sequence goes on along the minus strand of NZ_JARAKC010000010.1, from coordinate 196,066 downwards.
TCGCCGGCGGATCGATGACGCCAAGCACGTGCCCTTCCCCGGTCACGACGGGAAAGCTCGGGTGCCGCGTCTCCGGCGCGGTCAGGAAGGCGGCGGCGCCATGCAAGGTCATCGTTGCCGGCACGCGTTCGACTTCTGTCGTCATCACCTCGCGCACCCTGGTCAGCGCGAACGGATCGACACGGTATTCGCGCACCAGATGGTGCCCTCGCCGCGCCACCTTTTCGGTCAGGATCGAGCGCTTCATCAACAGCACGGTGACCGCGTGCGCCGTGGCGCAGGCCGCGATCAGCGGCACCAGCATATGGGTGTTGCCGGTCAGCTCGACCGCGAAGAAGGTGGCGGTCAGCGGCGCGCGCATGGTGCCGCCCATGGTCGCGGCCATCGCCAGCAGCGGCCAGAAGCCGGGGGTCGCCTCGGGCAGGATGCCGGCAAGAGCAGCCCCCATCGCCCCGCCCATGATCAGCAGGGGCGCCAGCACGCCGCCGGACGTTCCCGAGCCCAGCGCCACCGACCAGATGATCGCCTTCACCACCAGCAGCGTTAACGCGGCGGCCGCCAGCGTTTTGCCGTCCAGCATGTTGGCGATGTTGTCATAGCCGACGCCGAGCGCCTGCGGCTCGATCAGCCCGCCAATGCCGACCACCAGGCCGCCGAGCATCGGCCACCACATCCAGTGGATCGGCAGTTTCTGGAATGCATCCTCGCAGGCATAGACCATCTGCGTCAGCAATCCCGACAGGAGCCCGGCTGAGATGCCGATCAGCACCCAGCCGGCAAGTCCCGGAAATGTCGCCGCCATGCTGCCCTCGAACGGGAAGATCGGTCCCGGCAGATGCAGCAAAGTGCGCTCGACCTCGGCGACGATGGCGGCGACGGCGACGGGGATGAAACTGCGCGGCGTCCACTCGAACAGAAGCAGCTCGACCGCCAGCATGATGGCGGCGATCGGCGTTCCGAACACGGTGGTCATGCCGGCCGCCGCCCCCGCCACCAGCAGCGTCTTGCGCTCATTGTCGCTGACCGGCAGCGTCTGCGCGATCAGCGAGCCGATGGCGCCGCCGGTCATGATGATCGGACCTTCGGCGCCGAACGGCCCGCCCGAGCCGATCGAGATCGCCGACGACAACGGCTTCAGGATCGCCACCTTGGCGTCGAGCCGCGAGCGCCCGAGCAGGATCGCCTCGATGGCCTCGGGAATGCCGTGACCGCGGATCTTCTCGCTGCCGAAGCGTGCCATCAAGCCGATGATCAGCGCGCCGATCACCGGCACGATCACGGCGGCAAGCCCAAGCGGCGTGTCCTCGAGCCTGAGTTCGGCGAGCGAGAACTGGCCGAAATAGGCGATGTTGGTGGCGAGCCGGATGAGCTTCAGCAGCGCAATGCCGGCAAACAGCCCCGCCGTGGCGACCACGACGGCGATGGCCGCGATGAGAAGCACCCGCGCGTCGGTTGTGAAGTCGCGGAGATGGCCGTTTCCGGCATGAGCGGATTTCATTTTGGAGCCCAGCTTTCTGGTTGTCGGGCCGCTATCTATCGTAACACGATATAAATGTACAAGGCCGATTTGCGACGAAAAACAGTTTGAGCTTTTGCCGGAAACGAACAAAGGTCGGCCACGATGCCTTCGCAAAACTCACGCCCCGCCATCAGCCAGGCCGACTATCAGCGGCTGTCCGAATTCCGCTACCTGATCCGGCGGTTCCTCGAATTCAGCCAGGTCCAGGCCAATGAGGCGGGTCTCACCCCGCGCCAGCACCAGGCGCTGCTGGCGATCAAGGGGTTTCCGGGCGCGGGACCGGTGACGGTCGGCGACCTGGCCGAACGCTTGCGCATCCGCCACCACAGCGCCGTGGAACTGGTCGACCGCCTGTGCGAGGCCGGGCTTGTCACCAGGGACCAGGACAAGGATGACCACCGCCGTGTGCTTTTGCGGCTCACCGAGCGCGCCGATGACTGCCTCGCCGAACTGTCGGCGGCCCATCTCGACGAACTCGGACGCATCGAGCCGATGCTAATGCGGCTGCTCAGTCGGCAGGATCGGTGATCGGCCTGAGAAGGTCCGAGGATGGCCTGGCTGGCCGGCCTCGGTCCGCCATCACCCTCCGTCCAGCGACTTCAGCAGATTGTCGATCGTGAACGGGTTGGACTTGGGCTTAGCCGGTGGTGGAGCCGAACCGTCATTGACGCCGGGAAGCGACCCGTCGAGCTTGGGGGCCTGCTGGGCGGCCTTGCGTTGGGCGTCCCGCTTAGCCTTTTCTTCCGAGGCGATGCGCAAAGCCTCTTCGGCCTTTCGCCGCTCTTCCGCGGCTTGCGCTTTGGCCGCATCGTCGGCCGCCTGCTGTTCTGCCCTGGCTTCGGCATCTGCTTTGGCCTTCGCGTCCGCCTCGGCCTGCGCCTTTTCCTCAGCCTCGGCTTTGGCCTTCTCATCAGCTTCGGCTTGTGCCTTTGCCTCGGCTTCGGCCTGGGCTTTCGCGTCCGCCTCGGCCTGTGCCTTTGCTTCAGCTTCGGCCTTGGCCTGCGCCTCCGCTTCAGCCAGGGCCTTCGCTTCGGCTTCGGCTTTCAGCCGCGCCTCTTCTTCCTGCCGGCGCAATTCCTCGGCTGCCCGCTCGCGTTCGGTTTGGAGTGCTGCGTAGTAGCGCACCTCGCGCCGCAGCCGCTGCTTCTCCAACAGCGCCGCCTGCATGGCCTCGACCCGTTGCTGTTCCTTCTCCAGCGCGCGCTGCGTCAGGAACTGCGCCAGCGGCTCGCTGTCGAACTGGCGTTCGGCGGCGCCAAGCGGCCCATCGACGCTGAAATTCACCGCCGGTTCGGAGCCGACCAGCGCCTCATCGCCAGGCCTGTAGGTGATCGCGCCCCTGGCTGTGACGGTGCTGGTGTTGAGGTCTGCCGTGACGTCGGCAGACAGCGACGCTGACGGATTGTCGAGGCTGATCGGCGGCGCCCTGAGGATGCCGCCGGCAATGGTGAAGGCAATATCGGTGTCCTTGGCGGCAAAACTGCCGTTGCCGGCGATCTCGGGCGCGAAGCCGGCGGTCTTGGCCGCGTCGATATCGCGCCCGATGGCATCGGCCTTGTCGATGAAGGCGGCGAAGGCATCGGGGTTCATGCCGGCCACAGTAAGTCCCTTCAGCGCCGCCGTGCCGGAACCCGACAAGGCCGCAACCATCGCATCGAGCGACTTGCCGCTGGTCGACAGCGCCGTCGAGACGTCGCCGCTGCCGCTCAGGCCGGCATTTGGCAGCAGGGCCGGAAGATCGGCGCCGGCAAGCTTCATCTGGCCGGAGAAGAGCCCGGTGCCGTCATTGTTCTTCAGCTCGAACAGGCCGGTCAATGCGCCGCCAAAAAGCTTGGCCTTGAGATCGGAGACACGGATGCCCTCCAGGTCGAGCTTCAGCGACAGCGCCGCGTCATAGGCGGTGGCGAAGGGACCGGCAGCAAGCGCCGCGGTGGTGAGGTCCAGGTCGGCGGTGAACGGCAGGCTGGACTTCTGGCTGAACGGCGCCGTCGGCCAGCCGCCCTTGCCGGCCTGGAAGGACTGGTCGCCGAACAGCGCGACCGCCATCGGATCGAGGTCGAGCTCGTCGAGCGCCAGTGCGCCGGCCAGATGCGGCAGCCCGTCCTTGACGTCGACATTGACGTCGCCGGAAACCGACGCCTCGTTGACGGCGCCGCTGAGCCCGCTCAGCACCAAGAGGCCGTTGCCGAAATCGGCATCGGCGGCGAGCGAGGCCGAGGTGCCGGTTCCCATGCCCGGCAGGCCGACGCCGGTCGTCATCAGCCAGGGCTCGATGTCGGAGGCTTCGAGGCTGACCTTGCCCTTGGCCGACGCGCCTTGCTGCGTATCGGCGACCGTTCCCTCGAAGCTCGCCCTGAAGTCGTCGGCGGTCAGGTTGAAGCTCGTCGCCAGGCCACCGTCGAGCGTGCCCTTGGCGGAGACATCGGTGGTCGCCTGGCCCAGCATGCCAAGCGGCAATGCCGGCAGGCCGTAGAGCGCCAACAGCGCGGTGGCGTCGGCATTCCTGGCGTTGAAGGTCAGCATCACCGGCGCCTCGGCAAGGCTGTCGGCCTTGCCCTTGCCGGAAAGCGATGCCGAAAAGGCCGAGCCGCCGGCCTTGCCTTGCGCGCTCACCGCCAGTCCCGTCGTGCCGTCGCCATTGTCAGCCGCACTCGTCACCACATCGATGCGGGCATCCTGGAGCAGTTCTGGATAGGCGACCGCGCGGGCCGCCAGTCCTTTCAGCAGCTCATTGTCGGGATAGTGCTGCGCCGCCACGTCGACCAGCGGCTTGAGGTCGACGGCGACCACCGAGGCGTCGAGCTTGCCGGTCGGGCTCTCCGGGAAATCCTTGATCCGCCCGGTGGCGCTGATCGAGGCGCCGGCCAGCCCGCTGAGCGACAGCCGGTCGATCTCGAGCAATCCCTTGCGCAGCCGCAGCGCCGTGTCGACGGTGTCGGCCGTCAGCCCGCCGGCGCTCACCGGCCCGGCCTTGATCTGGAAGTCGAGGTCGCGATCGGAAAACCGGTTGGCGCCCTTGTCGCTGACGAAGATCGAGGCGAATGCCGCCAGCCCGTCGACGTCGAGCTCGCCACCCTCCAGCCGCATAAGCACCGAGGGCCTGGCGTCGTCCGGCTGGCTGGAATCGATGCGGCCCGAAAACCTGGCCTTGCCGAGGATCAGTTCGAGATCGCTGAAGGCCTGGCGCTTCTCGCTGAGATCGACCCTGGCCTTGAAGCCGGCGGCCGGCAATCGGCGGATCGCCTCGTCGACGTCCTTGGACAGCCAGGCGGCAAAACCCGAAGGCTGCGCCACGGCAAGCAGCAGCGAGCCGGTGAAGCCGAAATGATCCTCGACGCTGAGCATGCCGTTGGCTTCGAGCGTGGCGCGGCCGGGCAAGGTCGCGGCAATCGACTTCACCGACCAGCCGCCTTCGGCCGGTTCGGCCGAGAGATGCACGTCCCGCACCGTCGTGTCGCCGGCGACCACGGCCGGCAGTCTCACCTCGACCGTGCCGGGGATGGTCGGCTTCGGCATATGCAGAAGCGCCTGCTCCAGCGCATTGACGCGCTGGTCGAGCGTTACGCCGGCGACGGCAGCGGCGCCGACGGCTTCGTCGAACTGCACCTGCGCACCGTTGGCCTCGATCGAGAAGCGCGGGTTCAGCCCGAGCTCGACCGAGGCTTTGCCGTCGGCGGTGTAGGGATTGTCGAGCGGTCCGGTTTCGAAGCGGAACTCGTCGAAGGCGAGCTTCTGGTGATCGAGCGAGAACTTGCCGTTGAGGCGGAAGCCCGGGTCCGGCTTGCCGGCCGAGACCTTCACCGTCTCGCCATCGGTGCCGCGCAGCTCGGCCGAATTCCTGTCGTTGCCGGAGATCTTGAACTGGCCGGAATAGGCGACGGCGCCCTTGACGAGGCCGGCATTGCCGTCGGTCTCGATGACCAGCGGATAGGCGTCCGGATCGGCCTTCAGCCGCAGCCGCATCTGGCCATTGCCTTCGGCCCTGCCGGTCGAGGCGGTGACATTGGTGCGCAGGCCGTCGAGCTTGAGCGTTCCATCCATCCGCCATGGCCCGGCGAGCGACTTTGCCGAGACGGTCGAATTGATCTCGGAAATCAGGTGGCTGCGCCCGCCGGCGGCATGGCGCAAGGCGACCTCGCCTTCCGTCACCGTCAGCTTCTCGATCGCGATCTGGTTGAGGTCGAAGGGCGCGGTCGGCCGCATCGCCCAGTCGACCGTGCCGTCGGCGGCGATGTCGATCGTCGCCTTCGGACGCACCAGCCGCATGTCGAAGATCAGCACCTCGCCGCGCAGGAAGGGGGCCAGCTCCGCATCCATCGAGAAGGTCTCGACGGTCATTGCCGGCTGGCCTTCGGGACCGCCGGCAACCGAAACATTGGAGAAGGTGACCGAAGGAAACGGCAGCAGCCTGGCCGTCGCATCGCCCTCGACGGTAACCTTGCGGCCGAGGATGGCGCTCGCCTCGCGCTCGAAATCGGCGCGGTAGCCCGCCCAGTCGATAAAATACGGCACCACCAGCGCCGCGCACAGCACCAGCACGAACAGGCCACCGAAGATCACGAACAGGCGTGCGAGCATCAGCACCAGCGATCGTTGAAAGTCAGCTGCACTGTACCCGCATCAGCGTGTCGATAAAGAGGCAATTCGGCTGCGTCCTCGGCAAGCAGGGACAACGGCGCAAGCTGGGGGGACAGTCCGCCGCGTCAATGCCGCGCCGCTTCCATCAGGGCGGACAAGACCGCACCCTTGCAAAGGCTGATCAGGAATTTCTTCGCAACGAACTCGATGGTCGAGTCGTGGAACGTCAGGATGAAATGCCGATAGTCCGAAAACAGCTCAGGCATGTGGGATGGATGAACCCGATTGGCCTTTTCCAGGGAGGCGATCCAGGACGAGTTGAAGACTTCGAACGCAGAATATGGCTGCAGGCCGAGACCATAGAGCCGATGCCCGCTGATGGCTTCATCGTTCGGCGGACCGAATTGAAGCGCCAGGTATGGTTCCACCGTCAGGATTGCGACGGATTGATCGCCTGTCGCGGGCGAAACCGAGCGCGGGTTCGTGCCATCGAACGAAGGATCCGGAACGTTGGCGAGATAGGCAATCAGCAATCGCTCTTCATCCGCGAAGACATGCGGCAATCGCGCGCCGGCCGATGACGGCGGCATCTCGACCGGCAGCAGGGCCTCGGCCGCCGACATGACTAGTGACCAACACGGGGCAAGATCTTGCCAGGGTTCATGATGTTCAGCGGATCGAGCGCCTGTTTGATCGTCCGCATGATGTCGACGCCATGGCCAAGCTCGTGGCGCAGGAAGCCGATCTTGCCCTGGCCGATGCCGTGCTCGCCGGTGCAGGTTCCTTCCATGGCGATGGCGCGCATGTTGAGCCGCGCGACGAATTTTTCCGCCAGCGCGATTTCCTGCGGGTTGTCGACATCCATCAACACCAGCACGTGGAAGTTGCCGTCGCCGGCGTGGCCGACGATCGGCGCGATCAGGCCCATCTCGGCAATGTCGGCCTCGGTCTCGGTGACGCATTCGGCAAGCCGCGAGATCGGCACACAGACATCGGTCGACAGCCCCTTGGCGCCGGGCCGCAAGGTCAGCGACGACCAATAGGCGTCGTGCCTGGCCTTCCACAGTTTCGTCCGCTCCTCGGCCACGCTGGTCCACAGGAACGGTCCGCCGCCATTCTCCTCGGCGATCATGCCGAAGGTCTCGGCCTGCTCGGCGACACCGGCATCGCTGCCGTGGAATTCGACGAACAGGCACGGGCCTTCCGGGTAGTCGAGCTTGGAATAGTTCTTCATCGCCCGCATCTGCAGCGCATTGACCAGTTCGATGCGTGCCACCGGAATGCCCATCTGGATCGTGGCGATCACCGTCTTGCAGGCCGCCTCGAGGCTGGGAAACGGGCAGACGCCGCCCGAGATCGCCTGCGGGATGCCCTGCAGCCTCAAGGTCAGCGCAGTGATGACGCCGAGCGTGCCCTCCGAGCCGACCAGCAGCCGCGTCAGGTCGTAGCCGGCCGAGCTCTTCTTCGCACGCTTGCCGGTGGTCACCGCCTCGCCATCGGCCATGACCGCCGTCAGCGACAAAACGTTCTCGCGCATCGTGCCATAGCGCACGGCATTGGTGCCGGAGGCCCGCGTCGCCGCCATGCCGCCGAGCGAGGCATTGGCGCCGGGGTCGATCGGGAAGAACAGGCCGGTGTCCCGTAGGTGCCGGTTGAGGTCCTCGCGCGTCACGCCTGGCTCGACGGTGCAGTCGAGATCCTCGGGATTGACCGCGAGAATCCGGTTCATGCGCGAGGTGTCGATCGAAATGCCGCCGCCCGGCGCGTTGGTGTGGCCTTCGAGGGAGGAGCCGACGCCGAAGGCGATCACCGGCACCCGGTGCGCGGCACAGGCGCGCACGATCTCCTGCACCTCGGCCGTGCTCTCCACGAAGGCGACGCCGTCCGGCGCCTGCGTCGGGATGTAAGTGGTGGTGTGCGCATGTTGGGAGCGGACGGCCTGGCCGGTCTGGAAGCGCTCGCCGAGCGTCTGCTTGAGGATGCCGAGAACCGCGGCAATGCCCTCCTCGTTGCGCTCGACGGGATTGAGGTCGCTCAAAGCCATGATTCACTCCGCGAATGGACCAGCCGCCGCCCTTGCTGTGCGGTTATGGATGCGTAGTCTCGCGACCCACGCCCTGTCCAGCGATCAGGAAAGGAAAACAAGATGTCGATGCCCGCCCCCTTCATTTCCCGCGCCATGGATATCGAGAAGGACTGGATCGACTATAACGGCCATCTCAACATGGCCTATTACAACGTGCTGTTCGACCGCTGCTCGGACGACGCCTTCGAGATGATGGGCATGGGGCCGAACTACGCCAAGGAGCGCCGCCTCACAATCTACACGGCGGAAGTCCATGTCTGCTACGTGCAGGAGCTGCATCTGGAGCACAAGGTCCAGGTCTCCTTCCAGCTCATCGACCATGACGAAAAGCGCCTGAGAGCCTATCAGGAGATCCGCCATGTCGACGGCTGGCTGGCCGCCACCTCCGAGACGCTTTCGCTGCATGTCGACATGTCCGGGCCGAAAGTGGCGCCCTTCCCCGCCGACGTTCTTGCCAGGGTCGAGGAGATGCGCGCTGCCCACGCCGCGCTGCCGATGCCGGAGCGCGCCGGCCGCTCGATCGGCATCAAACGCAAGAGCGCTTGAAGCGCCCCAGCGCGCACGTTAACCTTACCAAGGTTTTAACGTGAACAAGCCGATTGAGTCGTTGAACGACTCAGCGGAGCGTTTGAAAACCACCGTATCGGGTTGGCGATACGGGGCGGCGGGCAGAGGCGGTTCGAGGAACGTGCATGAAAACCGACATCAAGGTCGAGGTGGAACGGCTGGCGGCCGATCCGCGCATCACCGACTATGATTTCTGGCGCTCGCTCAAGAACGTCAACAACGAGATCTTCCACATCGCCAACAACAACGAGCCGATCCCCTTCGACATGATCCGCTGGCGCGCCATCCTCAAGCAGGCGCGGCTGAAGCGCGGGCATTTCTGACCTACTGCCGATCCCTGGTTGCGGCCTCTGGAGCAATTCCAGGAAAAGTGCGTAGCGGTTTTCCGTCCGGAATTGCGTCAAAACAAATAGTTGGAGCGGGTCAGCGATTCTGAGAGGCGCCGAACCGCTCCAGCGGCGAGCGCGGCGCCACCGGCGACGATTGGATGATCGCCGTGTTGGTCATCGCGTAAGGGATGATCCTGTCGATCACCCGTTCGAGCTCTGCCATCGAGCCGACATGCGCCAGCGCGATGAAGCAGTCCTCGCCGGTCACCCTGTCGCACTGCGCGATTTCCGGCAGCTCGCGGATGATGTCGGCGACGACGGCAAGCTGACCCGGCACCGGCCGGATGCGCAGCCATGCCGACAGTTTCATGCCGAGCGCGGCCGGATTGATCCTGACCGTGTAGGCCTCGATCACGCCGTTCTCCTGCAGCTTTCTGATCCGCTCCGCCACGCTCGGCGCCGACAGGCCGACGGCGCGCGCCAGCTCGGCCGTGCTGGTGCGCGCGTCCTTTTCGAGCAGGCGCAGGAGCTTCAGGTCGGCGGCATCGAGGTCCACGTTTTCGTTTCGAAGGCGTTTCAAGGTAGTCTGCCTTGCTTTCAAGAATAACTTGGCTGGAAGAGCCAACGGACATCCATATAAACCGCGCGATCCGCCTGCGATAGTGATCGCATGAGAAATCAAGCGCAAGCCTCGGCGGCAAACCCCGCCCTCGACAAGCCAGACAGCGCCAGCCAAAGCCTTGCCGGCCCTGCCCTTTCCACCTTGGCGACGGCGCTGCCGCCACATCTGTGGTTCGGCGTCAGCGCCGTGTTCCATTATCTGGGCCCGGCCTTCGCGGTGCTGCTTTTCGCCCAGGTCGGCGTGCTGGGCATGGCCTGGCTGCGCATCGCCGCCGCCGCCCTCGTCTTCGCGCCGCTGACCCGGCCATGGAGGGTCTTCGCCCGCGCCGACCGGCCGACACGGCTGTTGCTCGTCGCCTTCGGCGCCTGCCTGGCGGTGATGAACTGTTCCTTCTATCTGGCGCTCGACCGCCTGCCGATCTCGCTGGTCGCGGCGATCGAGTTCGTCGGCACCATCGGCGTCGCGCTCGTCGGCCTGCGCCGCCCGCGCAATCTCGCGGCGCTCGCCATTGCCGTCACCGGCACCTTGCTGTTGATCGATGTCAAATGGTCGAGCGACCCGGTCGGCCTGTTCTGGGCCTTCCTCAACGGCGCGCTGTTCGTCGGCTACATCGTCCTCGGCCACCGCGTCGCGGCGTCCGGCGCGGGCGCCGGCATTGCCGGCTTGGGCGCGGCAATGACGATCGCCTTCCTCGTCGTGCTGCCCATCGGCTTCACCGAGGCGCTGCCGGCCTTTTCCGCGCCGTCGCTGCTCATCGCCGCCATCGGCGTCGGCATCTGCTCCTCGGTCATCCCCTATATCTGCGATCAACTCGCCATGGCGCGGCTGCCGCGCGCCAGCTTCGCGCTGATGCTGTCTCTGCTGCCGCTGAGCGCGACACTGATCGGTATCATCGTGCTGAGGCAGGTTCCCAGCCTCGGCGATTGCCTGGGCATCGCGCTGGTGGTGGCCGGCGTCGCCTTGCACAAGCCAGCCCCGGAACGAGCGCCATAAGGCTAGGCAAGCTTCTCCTCCAGGAAAGCGACCGTCCGGCCCCAGGCGAGGTCGGCCGCCTTCTTGTCGTAGCGAGCCGCCGAGGTGTCGTTGTTGAAGGCATGGTTGGCGCCCTCATAGACATAGACCGCGTACTCGACATGCGCCGCGTCGAGCGCCTTCTTGAAGGCATCGATGCCGGCATTGGTGCGCGCATCCAGGCCGGCATAGTGGAGCAGCAGCGCGGCCTTGATCTTCGGTACGTCGTCGGCCTTCGGCTGCATGCCATAATAGGCGACCCCTGCGCTCAGATCCGGCGAATTGACGGCAAGCGTGTTGACTGCGCCGCCGCCCCAGCAGAAACCGACGGCGCCGACCTTGCCGTTGCCGTCCTTGTAGCCCTTGAGGAACGCGACCGTCGCCACGGCGTTGGCGGCGACCTGCGCGGGATCGAGCGTCGCGAACAGTTCGCGCACCTTGTCCTCATCCTCAGGCGTGCCGCCGAGCGGCGACATGAAGTCCGGCGCCAGCGCGACGAACCCTTCCAGCGCCACCCGCCGCGCCACATCCCTAATGTGCGGGTTGAGCCCCCTGTTCTCGTGGATGACGATGACGGCGCCGAGCTTGCCGGACCGGTCGGCCGGCTCGACCAGGTAGCCCTTCATCTCGCCTCCGCTGCCGGGATAGGTGATGTCCTCACCCTTCACGCGCGGATCGTCCTCGGCGACGATCGCCGCCCTGGCGGGATTCGCCGCCAGCAACGGCACGATGGCGGCGGCTGCCGCGCCAGATCCGGCAAGCCTCGTCAGCTGTTCCATGAAACGGCGCCGGTCGAGCGTCAGATGCGTGTATTCATCATAGGCATCGATCATCGCCTGGGTGATGACGGGCTCGGCGGCGGCTGTGGTCATGGCTCATTCCTCGACTGTCCCCCCACCGGGCAAGATAGGGTTGGAAGGCGCTTGGTCCATTCACGGCTGGGTGATGCGGAGAGCCTGGCACGGTCGGGCGGCGGCGACGCAACCTGCTTGCGGCAAACATCGGCTCCGGTATGAGAAATGGGCCATAAGCTGTTGAATAGGACCATAAAAATTAGGCGCAACGCAATCCAAAGGCGGGCGGCCCGTCCGGGGCCCCATCACATTTTGGTCATTTCGGCAAATCTTGATGGCGTTGCCACAATATAAGGGGAAGCTGAGATCGGCTTCGCCTGCCACGGCGATGCCTGAAGAGAAGGAACAACGCTCATGACCTTGTCCGCTCCGATCGTCGCAAGCGCGCTCGTGCTGGCCAGCGCGGCCCTCCTGGCGCTGCGATCCGCGGCCCTCAGCCGGGCGGCGGTCAAAGTCAGAAGCGAGCAACGCCGGCCCGGCCGCGCGAAATCCGGCAACTAAGCGCCAACACCGAGGGGAAGACCGTGGACGTTCAGGACATCGTGAACACCGTTTCCGCCAAGGCCGGCCTCGACCAGGCGGTGACGGAAAAGGTCGTCGGCACCATCTTTTCGGTGCTCGAGCACGAGGCGGAGGGCACCAGCGCCTCGAGCTTCTTTGCCAAGATCCCCGGCGCGGATGCGCTGGCCCGGAAATATGATGTCATGGCCGCAGGTGCATCCGGCGGCTCGGGCGGCGGCCTGCTGTCGTCGCTGCAGGGGGCGCTTGGCGGCGTGCTCGGCGAGAAGACCGGCGCGCTGATCAACGGTATCGCCGCGCTCAAGGCCTCCGGCCTCGACATGGCCCAGATTCAAAAGGCCGGCGCCACGCTGGTCCAGCAAGCGGAAGCCGCCGCCGGCCCGGATCTCACCAATCAGGTGCTTGGCTCGGTGCCGGGCCTCAAAGGCCACCTCGGGCTCTGAACAGGCCTTCACTTCGGCAAAGCGTAAGCCATCACATAATCACCCGGCTTGGTGCCGACCGAGCCGTGGCCGCCGGCGACGATGACCACGAACTGGCGGCCGTCGGCGACCGTATAGGTCATCGGCGTCGACTGGCCGCCGGCCGGCAGCCTGGCTTTCCAAAGCTGCCTGCCGGTCGTCAGATCATAGGCGCGCAGATAATCGTCGACCGCCGCCCCCAGGAACGCGACCCCACCGGCGGTGATCATCGGCCCGCCAATGCCAGGCACGCCGACCTTGAACGGCAGCGGCAGCGGCGTCATGTCGCGCACGGTGCCGTTGCGGTGCTTGTAGGCGATCTTGCCGGTCCTGAGATCGGCGCCGGCCACAAAACCCCATGGCGGCGCCTGGCAAGGGATGCCGAGCGGCGACAGGAACGGCCCCATCACCACCGCGTAAGGCGCGCCCTCGTTGCGGTTGAGCCCTTGTTCGCTGCCGCGCCCTTCGTCCGGTGGCGGCACCTGGTCGCGCGGGATGAGCTGCGACTTGAACGCCAGGTAGGTCGGCATGCCGAACATCACCTGCCGGACAGGATCGACTGCCACGCCGCCCCAGTTGAAGACGCCGAAATTGCCGGGATAGACCAGCGAGCCCTGCTCGGATGGCGGCGTGTAGCGGCCCTCATAGCGCAGGCCCTTGAGCTCGATCCGGCAGGCCAGCTGGTCGAACATGGTGATGCCCCACATGTCGGCGCCGGTCAGCGGCTTCGGATTGAAGGAGAGGTCCGATTCCGGCTGCGTCGGCGAGGTGTGGTCGCCCTCGATCGCGCCGCCCGGGGCCGGCACCTCCTTGACGGGAATGATCGGCTCGCCGCTGCGCCGGTCGAGCACGTAAAGATCGCCCTGCTTGGTCGGCCCGACCAGCCCCGGCACGACGCCGCTCGACGTGGTGATGTCGACCAGCGATGGCTGCGCCGGCACGTCCATGTCCCAAAGGTCATGATGCACGGTCTGCCGCACCCAGCGCACCTGCCCGCTGTTGAGGTCGAGCGCGGTGATCGAGGACGAGAATTTCTCGACATTGGCGCTGCGCCCGGCGCCGAGCTGGTCCGGCGTCTGGTTGCCGAGCGGCACGTAGAGCAGGCCGAGCTTCTCGTCGGTGCTCGGCGTCGACCACATGTTGGGCGAGTTGTTGGTGTAGGTCTGGCCGGCCGGCAGCGGCGTCGTCTGGTCCGGATTGCCGGAATCCCAGTTCCACAGCAGCGCGCCGCTGTCGACGTCGAAGGCGCGGATGACGCCCGACGGTTCCTGCGTGGAATAATTGTCGTTGACCGCGCCGCCGACGATGATCTTGCCGCCGACGATGAGCGGCGCCGAGGTCGAATAGTAGTAGCCCGACTTCGGATACGGCATGTTGGCGAGCAAGTTCAGCGTGCCGCCCTCCGCAAAGGAGGCACACACCTGCCCGTTCGCGGCGTCGAGCGCGATCAGCCGCGCGTCGGAGGTCGGCAGATAGACGCGCGCGGCGCACGGCTGGCCGGCGGCGATCTTGCCGTCGGCATAATAGGACACGCCGCGGCAGGTCTGGTGCTGGCGGTTGGGATCGAGCTTGATCTTCGGGTCGAAGCGCCATTTCTCCTTGCCGGTCGTGGCATCGATGGCGATGGCGAAATTGTGCGGCGTGCAGATGTAGAGCGCATCGCCAATCTTCAGCGGCGTCACCTGATAGGTCGTCTCGCCGATGTCGTCCGGACCCTTCACGTCGCCAGTACGATACGTCCAGGCCGGCTGCAGCGAAGCCACGTTGTCCACGGTGATCTGGTTGAGCGGCGAATAGCGCTGGCCATAGGGCGTGCGCCCATAGAAGTGCCACTCACCTTCCGGCACGTTGCCGCCGAGATCGGCCGTCGGCGTCACCTTGTCGGCGCTGAGTTCGCCGGCAATGTCCTTTGGATCGGCGGTCATCGAATAGCCGGCCACGGCCAGCGAGGCCAGCACCGCCAGGATCAGCGGCGCGCGTCCATCGGGACCGGTGAGCCCTCGCCTCGCCCATGGTGTCAGCAGCCACAGCGCCAAAAGCACGATGACGCCGCCGCGCGGACCCAGATCCCACCAGTCGAAGCCGGCTTCCCACACCGCCCAGCACAGCGTGCCGATCACGATCGCCGCATAGAGCCAAAGTCCTGTCGACCTGCGCCGGAACAGCAGCCAGGCGGTGATTAGGAAAGCAAGGCCGACAATGACGTAGTACCAGCTGCCGCCGAGCATCACCAACCGGATGCCGCCGCCGCCAAGAACCAGACCGATGAGAGCAAGGATTACGGCGGTGAGGATGGTTGCCATGACGACACTCCTTCAGGCGCAGCAGGCGAGCGTCCGGAAACCGCCGTCGCCAAATGCAACCGTAACGCGCTTTCGAGTCTGTTTCACCTCGCCGCCGTAGTTTTCTGCCCGCTCGCGCGAGGTGTCAAATTAGCAGGACAATATCCAACGATGTCGCGCGCATTGCTCGGTCCTGCCGTTCACGTCGAAATGACGAAGCCTGGCGGTCGCCATTCTTCTGCCGGCAATCGGGCGATGCTATGCTTTGCCGATGAAGGCCGACGCCGCCTCGTTGCTTGAAAAGGCCCGCCACGCCTACGCGCAGCGGGCATGGGCGGATGCGTTCGCGCTTCTGCAGGCCACGGACGCGATCGCGCCGCTGGGCCCGGACGATCTCGAACGACAGCTCTGGTCGGCCGCCATGCTCGACCGCGATCAGGACAGCCAGGTCGCCGGTGACCGTCTGTTCGAGGCCTATGTCGAGGCGGGCCGTTACGACCGGGCGGCGTATTGGGCGTTCTTTCGCGGCTTCCGGCTTCTTGCCCTCGGCGAGGAAGGCCACGCGACGGCCTGCATCCAGCAGGCCCAGCGCCTGGCCGACGGCTTCGGTCGCGAATGCGCGGCGCATGGCTATCTGATCTTGCTGGCGGCCCAGAAGGAACTCATGACGGGTAACGATCCGGCCGCCGCGCCGCTGGCGAGCCAGGCCCTGGCGATCGGCGAGCGCTGTTGCGATATCGACCTCGTCGCCTTCGCCAGATGCTATCTCGGCCGTGCACTGGTGCGGCAGGGCCGGATCGACGAAGGCATCGCCTCGCTCGACGAGGCCATGCTGCCGGCCGTCGACGGAAAGCTCTCGCCCATCGTCACCGGCCTGATCTACTGCAACCTCATCGCCGCATGCCGGCAGGTCTATGCGCTCGACCGCTCGCGCGAATGGACCGAGGCGCTGTCGAACTGGTGCGGAACGCAGCCGCAGCTTGTCCAGTTCAACGGCGTCTGCCTTTTGCACCGCGCCGAGATCATGGAATTGAACGGCGCCTGGCAGGACGCGATCGCCGAGGCACGCCGCGCGACGACGTCGTTGGCCCATACCACCGCCAGCGAGGCGGCGGCGGGCGCGGCCTACCAGGAGGCCGAAATCCATCGCTTGCGCGGCGAGTTCGCCGCCGCCGAGGACCTCTACCGCACTGCCAGCAGGCTCGGGCTCGAACCGCAGCCCGGCATGGCGCTGCTGCGGCTGGCGCAGGGCCGGGCCGAACAGGCTGCGGCAACCCTTCGCCGCGTGCTCGCCACGACCAAGGCTCCACTCGGCCGCGCCCGCCTGCTGCCGGCCCTGGTCGAGATCATGATCGCCGCCGGCGCAATCGAGGAGGCACGCGACGCCTGCCAGGAGCTGGAAGCGATCGCCAGCCGTTTCGCGACCGACATCCTGGCGGCGATGGCCTCGCAGGCGAGAGGCGAGATCGACTTGCACGAAGGCAGCGCCGCGACCGCGCTCGGCCATTTCCGCGCCGCGCTGACGACCTGGCAGCGTGCCGGCGCTCCCTATCTCGAGGCGCGGCTGCGCGTGCTTGCAGGGCAGGCCTGCCGCATGCTTGGCGACGAAGACGGCACCGAGCTCGAATTCGATGCCGCCCGTACGGTTTTTGCCGGCCTCGGCGCCGCGCCCGACCTCGCCCGGGTCGCCGCACTGACCCGGCCGACGAGCTTGCCTTCGCACGGGCTGACCCGGCGCGAGATCGAAGTTCTTGGCCTTGTCGCCACCGGCAAGACCAACAGGACGATAGCAACCGACCTAGGTCTCAGCGAAAAGACCGTCGACCGGCATCTCAGCAACATATTCGACAAGCTGGCGGTCAACTCGCGCGCGGCTGCCACAGCCTACGGCTTTCAGAACGGCCTGCTCTGACGCAACGATTTTCTGACCTCGAGCAATTCCAGGAAAAGTGTGAAACGGTTTTCCGTCCGGAATTGCGTCAAAACAAAGAGATAGAGCGGTTCGGCGTTTCCGTGAAACGATGAACCGCTCTAGCGGCATGGGGAAAAATCCCCATCGCATTTTTCTGACTCGTGAGGTGTCTCCCCGAAGCGCCGCGGCGCCGTTCCCTTATTTTTGGTCCGCCAGTGACGAACCAGATGGAGCGATCATGAACCCGACTTCGATATCCGGAACGGCCGCGATGCAGGCAATGACCCTGCGCGGCCGTCACAATATCCGCATCGCCGAGACCAGGGAACGCGCCGGCGCCCTGCTGGAACAGGGCGCGGCCTTCATGCACCTGGAGGCCGATGCGCTGCAGGCAACCGGCAGCGATCCATCATCAGGCGACGAGACGCGGCCCG
This sequence comes from Mesorhizobium abyssinicae, assembly GCF_049887195.1. NCBI lineage: Bacteria > Pseudomonadati > Pseudomonadota > Alphaproteobacteria > Hyphomicrobiales > Phyllobacteriaceae > Mesorhizobium > Mesorhizobium abyssinicae. The sequence goes on along the minus strand of NZ_JARAKC010000010.1, from coordinate 178,892 downwards.
CGCTCAGGGAAGAACATGTCGACGTCGTCGTCATCGGCGCCGGCCAGAACGGCCTTTCCGTCGGCTATCACCTCGCCCGCAAGGGGGTGAAGTTCGTCATCCTGGAGGGCCGCGAACGCGTCGGCGATATCTGGCGCTCGCGCTGGGATTCGCTGCGCCTCTTCACGCCGGCACGCTTCGACAGTCTGGTCGGCATGCCGTTCCCCGCCGCGCGCTATTCATTCCCGACCAAGGACGAAATGGCCGACTATCTCGAGGCCTATGCGAGAAGGTTTGCCTTGCCGGTGCGCACCGGCGTCAAGGTCGACGAGGTGACCCGCTCCGGCGAGCGCTACGTCGTCACATCAGGCCAGACCCGCTACATTGCCAGGCACGTCGTCGCCGCCGCCTCGAGCTACCAGAAGCCGAAAATTCCGGATTTCGCGGCGTCGTTCGATCCGTCGATCCGGCAATTGCATTCGGTCGCCTACAAGAACCCGGAACAGCTCAAGGCAGGTGGCGTGCTTTTGGTCGGCGCCAGCAATTCCGGTGCGGAAATCGCCATGGATGTCGCGCGAACGCATCAGGTGTGGCTGTCGGGCCGCCATCCGGGCCACATCCCGGTCGCCTACAATGGCTATTTCGCGATGCGTCTGGTCCTGCCGGTCGTCCTGCGCATCGTTTTCCACCGTTTGCTCACCGTCGACACGCCGATGGGCCGCAGGGCCAAGCCGGAGCAGTTGTCGCATGGCCTGCCGCTGATCCGGGTCAAGCCGCAGGATCTGGACGCCGCCGGCGTCCGCCGGGTCCCTCGCGTCGCCGGTGCTCGCGACGGCAAGCCGCTGCTCGACGGCGGCCAGCTTCTCGACGTTGCCAACATTATCTGGTGCACCGGGTTCCGGGCCGGGCTCGATTGGATCAAGCTGCCGATCTTCGACGACACCGGCCGGGTGAAGCAGTATCGCGGCGCCGTCGAAGGCGAGCCGGGACTGTATGTCTGCGGCCTGCACTTCCAGCATTCGACCTCCTCCACCATGATCCACGGCGCGGCGCGCGATGCCGGCTACGTGGCCGACAAGATAGGCGAGCGCATGCGGGCAGCCGCCGGATAAGCGCTTCGAGGCGCTTGCCGGGCGCTGGAAAGCCACCACGCCCGGCAATCGTGTCGCCAAACCAGAACAAAACGTAGACACTTCTGGCCTTTCGCTGCCGAATCACTACATTCGGGGGCAATGTCCGGCTTTTCGGAAGACATGCCCTTTTTTGACGAACCGAATGCGCGGCCCGCGGCCCCGTCCGGCATAGCCGCGCGCGCCATGGCCGCCCGCAGCGGCCAGAACAGCGCGCCCGACTATCTGAAGGGGCTGAACCCCGAGCAGCGGCTGGCCGTCGAAACGACGGAAGGCCCGGTTCTGGTGCTGGCCGGCGCCGGCACCGGCAAGACGCGCGTGCTCACCACCCGCATCGCCCACATCCTCGCCACCGGCAAGGCCTTCCCCTCGCAGATCCTCGCCGTCACCTTCACCAACAAGGCGGCGCGCGAGATGAAGCAGCGCATCGGCCATCTGATCGGCGAAGGCAATGTCGAGGGCATGCCGTGGCTCGGCACCTTCCACTCGATCGGCGTCAAGCTGCTGCGCCGTCACGCCGAGCTCGCCGGGCTGAAATCCGATTTCACCATCCTCGACACCGACGATGTCGTGCGTCTGATCAAGCAGCTCATCCAGGCCGAGGGACTGGACGACAAGCGCTGGCCGGCCAAGCAGTTCGCGCAGATGATCGACGGCTGGAAGAACAAGGGCCTCGGCCCCGCCGACATCCCCGAGGGCGACGCCCGCAGCTTCGCCAACGGCAAGGGACGCGAGCTCTACAAGGCCTATCAGGAGCGGCTGCAGACCCTGAACGCCTGCGATTTCGGCGACCTGCTCTGCCATCCGATCCGCATCTTCCGCGCCTATCCGGATGTGCTGAAGGACTACCACAGGCGCTTCAAATACATCCTCGTCGACGAGTACCAGGACACCAACACCGCGCAGTATATGTGGCTGCGCCTGCTGGCGCAGCGGCCGCAATCCTCCCCCCTTGAGGGGGAGGTGCCCGCGAAGCGGGCGGAGGGGGTCGCCGCAGAAGGCACCGCCCGGTCATCGAGCACAGGGGCGTCGAGCACTGCCGCGAGGACCCCACCCGACCGGGCTTCGCCCGGCCGCCCTCCCCTCAAGGGGAATTCCCGCCCGGCCACCGTCAACATCTGCTGTGTCGGCGACGACGACCAATCGATCTATGGCTGGCGCGGCGCCGAAGTCGACAACATCCTGCGCTTCGACAAGGATTTCCCAGGCGCCACCATCATAAGGCTCGAACGCAACTACCGCTCGACCGCGCATATCCTCGGCGCGGCCTCGCATCTTATCGCCTTCAACGAAGGCCGCTTCGGCAAGACGCTGTTCACCGACCGAAACGATCCCGAGGACGATAAGGTGCATGTCCATGCCGCCTGGGATTCGGAGGAAGAGGCGCGCGCCGTCGGCGAGACCATCGAGGCCTACCAGCGGCAGAAGCACAATCTAAACGACATGGCGATCCTGGTGCGCGCATCCTTCCAGATGCGCGCTTTCGAAGAACGCTTCATCACGCTCGGCCTGAGCTACCGCGTCATCGGCGGCCCGCGTTTCTACGAGCGCATGGAAATCCGCGACGCGCTCGCCTTCTTCCGCGTCGTCGCCAATGGCGGCGACGACCTCGCCTTCGAGCGCATCGTCAACGTGCCGAAGCGTGGGCTAGGCGAAGCCACGATCCGCCAGATCCACGACACGGCGCGGGCGCTGCGCATCCCGATGCTGGAAGCGGCCGGCAACCTCGCCGAAAGCGACGAGATGAAGCCGAAGCCGCGCGCCGCCCTGCGCGAGGTCGCGGCGAATTTCGAGCGCTGGCAAAAGGCGCTGGAGACCACGCCGCACACCGAGCTCGCCGAGACCATTTTGGAGGAGAGCGGCTACACCGACATGTGGAAGAACGACCGCTCGGCCGAATCGCCCGGGCGGCTGGAAAACCTCAAGGAGCTGATCCGCTCCATGGAGGAGTACGAATCGCTGCGCGCCTTCCTCGAGCATGTCGCGCTGGTCATGGAGGCCGAGCAGAGCGAGTCTCTCGATGCGGTCTCGATCATGACGCTGCATTCGGCCAAGGGTCTCGAGTTCGAGACCGTCTTCCTCCCCGGCTGGGAAGAAGGCCTGTTCCCGCACCAGCGCGCGCTCGACGAAGGCGGCCGTTCCGGCCTGGAGGAGGAGCGCCGCCTCGCCTATGTCGGCCTGACGCGGGCCAAGAAGAACCTGCACATCTGGTTCGTCTCCAACCGCCTCATCCACGGCCTGTGGCAATCGACGATCCCGTCGCGCTTCCTCGACGAATTGCCGGAAACCCATGTCGAGGTCGCCGAGAGCGGCAACTCCTATGGCGGCTACGGCAACAGCTACGGCGGCGGCTCGTTCGCCTCCGGACGCGGCGGCCGGCAGAACCCCTACGGCGCCTCGCGCTTCGACAATATCGGCGAGGAAAAATCCTTCTCCAACACCTATTCGACGCCGGGCTGGCAGCGCGCGCAGGCCAACCGCACCGAGGCCACCGATCGCAACTGGGGCACGCGCTCCGGCCACCAGGTCGAGCGCATCGGCTATGGCGAGACCGATAGCGGCTATGGCGCCGGCCGCACCAGCGTCAAGGGTCGCACCATCGACGGCGAACTGGTCGCCAAGTCCGTCGCCGACAAGCCGTCCGCCTTCAGCGTCGGCGACCGCGTCTTCCACCAGAAATTCGGCAACGGCAACATTTCCGCAATCGAAGGCAACAAGCTCACCATCGACTTCGACAAGGCCGGCCAGAAACGCGTGCTGGACGGCTTTGTCACCGGCGTGTGAGCAATTCCCTCACCGATACCTCGCCTGGTTCCACTTATGGCCGAGCAGCGACAGGATGATGATCAGCCCGTTGAAGAACTGCACGTAGAAGCCGCTCAGGCCTGCCGCCACCACGCCGGTCTGGATGAACGACACCGTCACCGCGCCGATCGCGCCGCCGACCACCGTGCCGATGCCGCCCCAGGTCGGCGTGCCGCCGACGAACACCGAGGCCAGCACCGGCAGCAGATAGCCGTCGCCGGCCGTCGGCCACCAGGTGAAGTTGATCATCACCGAGAAGGTGCCGGCGATCGCCGCCCCGATGCCGGTGAAGACGAACACCTTGACTTTGACGCGCTTGACGTCGATGCCCATCTGCTTGGCGCTGTCCGGATTGTCGCCGACCACCCTCACCTGCGCGCCGAAGCGGTGGCGGTTGTAGAGCAGCGCCGAGAAAACCACGAAGGCGATGGCCCAGAAGATCTGCACCGGGATGCCCCAGAGCTGGCTCGAGAAGATCTTGTAGGCTGAGCTGTCGGCAAGGCCGGTCAGCGCCATCGACCTGCCCTCGTTGATGATCTGGATCAGGCCGCGCAACAGGAAATTCATGCCGAGCGTGGCGATCAGCGACGACAGTCCGCCATAGACGACCAGCGATCCGACCAGGAAGCCGAGCAGCGTGCCGGTGACCAGCGCGGCGGCGATGCCAAGGAACGGGTCGTAGCCGGCCTGCACGACCAGTGCGAAGACCCATGAGGCAAAACCCATCGTTGCCGGGAACGACAGGTCGATCTCGTCGCAGGTGACGACGAAGACCAGCGGCACGACCACGAACAGCGCAACGGGAAGCGTCGTCAGTACCGAGCTGTAGAGATACCAGGTGGTGAACACCGTCGGATTGGCGATGATGAACACCGCCATCATGAAGATGAACACGCCGAGCGTGCCGAGCGCGGCGCGGTTGTCGATGACGAAGCCGCGCAGCCAGTGGTCGGATGGATGGCTCCATTCCTTGCCCGCCTGGCCGCTTGTTCTTCCCATGGGAGTTTGCAGATCGGGTTCCATGGCCTTGCTCATCGCGCTCCCTGCTCCGCTTCGCCCGCCTCGTGCAGTCCGGGCAGGCCGCCCGGATGCGCCACGTCTTCCATGAAGTTGATGAGATCTTCCGCCGACTTGATCTGGCTGCGGTCGGCGGTCAGCGCCACCTTGCCGCGGTCGAGCACCACGAAGCGGTCGGCAATGTCGAAGACGTGGTGGATGTTGTGGCCGATGAACAGGATCGACCGGCCGCTCGCCCGCACCTGGCGCACGAAGTGGAAGACCTTGGCGGTCTCGGTCAGCGACAGCGCCGTCGTCGGCTCGTCGAGGATGATCAGCTCCGCCTGCTTGTAGATGGCGCGCGCGATCGCCACGCCCTGGCGTTCGCCGCCCGAAAGCTGGCCGACGATCGAGTGCGGCGTGAACACTTTCGAGGTGAAGCCGATCTCGCGCATCAGCCGGCTTGCCTCCTCGATCTCCTTGTTGACCTTCAGCCAGCCCATCCAGCTGGTCAGTTCGCGACCCATGAAGATGTTGCGCACGATCGTCTGCTGCACCGCCAGCGCCCGGTCCTGGAACACCGTCTCGATGCCGGCATCGCGCGAGCGCGCCGCGCTCCATCCGCTGACCGGCTTGCCGCGCACCAGGATCTCGCCGCTGGTCGGCTTGACCACGCCTGACAGGATCTTGATCAGCGTCGACTTGCCGGCGCCATTGTCGCCGATCAGGCCGACCACCTCGCCGCGGTCGACGCTGAGGTTGACGCCGCCAAGCGCATAGACCTGGCCATAGGACTTCTTGATGTCGCGCAGTTCGATGATGCGTTCGCCCATGCGATCCTCGCTCGGATTGTCTGTCTTGCCGGTCTCCTCGCCGGGGCCGCCGGCCGGGCGAAATCCCGGCCGACGGCTTGGGAGGTCAGCGCAGCGCCTGCTTGGCCAGCTCGGCGACGATCTCGTAATTCTGCGGCGTGACGAAGCCGGCGCCCGTGTCGACATTCATCGGCGCCAGGCCCAGCACAACCTGCTGGCAGAGGCTGAGGATCGGCAGATAGCCTTGCAGGAACGGCTGCTGGTCGGCCGTCAGCTGCACCCAGCCGCCCTTGAAGCCCTCGACGATCTGCGGGCTGGTGTCGAAGCCGAAATTGAAGATCTCGCCGGGCTTTCTTCCCGCCGCCTGCATGTAGGTGGCGACATTGCCCAGCATCTGGCCGCCGGGATAGCCGACCGCCTTGATATCAGGGTTGTTGAGCAGGGCCGCTGTGATCACCGGAATCGCCAGATTGGGGTCGGATGCCCATTCGCCGCTCGGCGGTGACGGCAGCTGGATGACACTGATGCCGGCCTCCTTGAGTACGGCCACCGTGCCGCGCTCTCGCGCGCCGCGGGCCTCGTTCTCGAACGGGCCGATCATGATCGCCTTGTCGCCGGACTTGAGCTTGCCGAGCTTGATGGCCTCGGCGCCGAGTGCACGGCCCTGCTGCTCCTGCTGGGCGCCGACATAGCCGCCGCCGAACGCTTCCACCACCTTCGGCACCGGAACGTTCTGGTACATCATCTTGATGCCGTCCTTGTGCGCCTGCTCGGCCAGCGGCATGATCGCGGCGTCGCCCGGATGGCCCATCATGGCGATGCCGTTGGGTTTCACGGCGACGGCCTCGCGTAACTGCTGCACCATCTTCTCGGAGTCCCACTGCGAGAAGATGTAGTCGACTTTGGGCCCGAGATCGGCGGCCGCCTGCTTGGCGCCATTGTAGACGATGGTGCCGAAGGCGTCGCCCTCTGCGCCGCCGACGAAGAAGCGGATGTGGACGTCCTTGCACCATTGGGCATCCAGCGCCTGCGCCGGCAAGGTGGAGATGGCGGCGGCAAGCGCCGTGGCTGCGGCCACGACGGTCGTGCGCAGAAGTGTCGTTCTAAACGCGATGCTCATGCACGTTCCTCCCTTTGTTTCCTCGCCAAGCGAGGGTTTTCGACATTCGCTTCGGCAGTGCGCCGCAAAACTGGCCGGCCGGCTCCTCCCGCCGGCCAATCCTCACATCAACTTTGGCCTCACATCGGATTTGGCAGGTAGCTGGCACCTCCCCTGCATTGCTTGAGATAATCCAGCGCCCGCACTTGCCCGGTGATCTCCAGGTCGTCGCGATAGACAGGGTCGTGCCAGCCCTCGATGTCGATGGCGCCCTTGTAGCCGGCCAGCCGCAATTCGCTGATCACCCGCGTCCAGTCGCTGTCGCCGAAGCCCGGCGTGCGCATCTGCACGAAGGGCAGCCGGCCGAACACGCCGTGCTCGCGGATGACGTCCCAGCGCACGGTGGCGTCCTTGCCGTGCACATGGAAGATGCGCGGCGCCCATTTGCGGATCTGCGGCATCGGGTCGATCAGGTAGACGAACTGATGGCACGGCTCCCATTCGAGGCCGAGATTGTCATCCGGCAATTCGTTGAACATCAGCTCCCAGGCATCCGGATTGTGGGCGATGTTCCAGTCGCCGCTGGCCCAGTTGCCATCCATCGCGCAATTCTCGAAGGCGATGCGCACGCCCTTGTCGGCGGCGCGCTTCGCCAGCGGCCCCCAGACCTCGCGGAAGCGCGGCAGGCTGTCGGTCAGCGGCTTGCCGCGAATACGGCCGGTGAAGCCGCTGACCGTGGAAGCGCCGAACAGATGCGCATGGTCGATCACCGTCTCCCAGGCCGCGAGCACGCCGCGATCGACCTCGCCGCTCTCCAGCGGATTGCCGAACACGCCGATCGACGAGACGGTGACGTCGGCATCGCCGATCGCCTCGCGGATCTGGCCGGCGAGCCGCGGCAGGTCCTTGCCGCCCAGCGTCTGCCAGAAGAAGGGCTGGATGCTCTCGAAGCCGAGCGGCAGGATCTGTTTGATGTAGGCGGCCGGGTCGTCGAGATTGGCCCTGACCATGGTGCCGATCCTGATGTCGAGGAGCGGGTTTGGCATCATTGCGCATCCCTGGCGATCGCCACGCGGCGTCCGGTCTCGGCGCTTTCGATCGCGCCGAAGACCATGGCCAGGCTGTTGATGTTGTCGGTGCCGCGCGTTTCCGGCTGGGTGCCGGTTTCGATCGCGTGCATGAAATCCCTGATGATGCCGAGATGGCCGTCGACGCGGTCGGATACGTCGAGTGGCGGCACCTCGATTGGCTGGATTTTGTCGAACAGACCGTCGCGGCCCGGAATGACAACCTCCGCCTTCAGCCCATCAAAGCCGTCCCAGAGCAGGCTGCCGCGCTCGGCGACGATGCGCCAGCTCCCTTCCCAGCTGGTCCGGAAGCCGTCGGCGCACCAGCTGCCCGCATAGGTGAAGACCTTGCCGCCGCCGAAATCGAAGACGGCGCTCGCCGACGATCCCTGCCGGTACCAGGAACTGGCCGGCTCCCACTCCTGGCAGTAGACGCTGGCCGGCTCGCCGGCGGCCATGTAGCGGGCGGCATCGAAGGTGTGGATCGCCATGTCGAGCAGCAGCACATGGGCCATCTCCTCGCGAAAGCCGCCGAAATGCGGCGCGACGAAGAAGTCGGCATGGATGCTGGTCGGCTTGCCGATGGCGCCCGAGTCGAGAAAGCGGCGGATGCGCCGGACATTGGCGACGTAGCGGCGGTTCTGCACGACGGCATGGACGCGCCCCGCCCGGCGCGCGGCCTCGATGATGGCGCGCGCATTTTCCGGACTGTCGGCGAGCGGCTTCTCGGTTAGCAGATGGCAATTGTGGTCAAAGGCCGAAAGCGCAACGTCACGGCGGGCGGCGGGAACGACGACGTCGAACACTGCGTCAGGCTTGGTCTCATCGAGGACGGCATCGAGGCTGGTGCCGATGACGGCCCCGGCAAGCCCGTATTCGCGCGCTCTCGCCTGCGCCCGCTCGGCGTCGAGATCGACAAGGCCGACAATCGTCAGCCCGTCGATCTGCCTCGCGGCATCGAGCCACTGCCTGCTCATCGCTCCGCAGCCGGCCAGGACGACCTTCATCCAGCGCTCCTCCTCCGCTCGACCCCTCCAGGCCGATCGTCACGGCATCCACGGCAGCACCGTAAACGTTTTTCCGTAAACGTTTACGAGAACACACCCGATAGCGTAGAATGTCAATCGGCTGTTTGCGAAAATCATCCCAAAGCCTTGGCCTGAGCGGCAGCCAGTGCTAGCCAAGGCAGGGGGAGAACCGTCCTTGGCGTCCAGCATCCACGACCTTGCGCGTCACCTGAACATTTCGATCGGCACCGTGTCGCGGGCGCTGAACGGCCGCGCCGATGTCAATGCCGACACACGCCAGCGCGTGCTGGAAGCCGCCAAGCAGCTCAACTACGCGCCCAACCAGTCCGGCCGCAGCCTCCGGCAAGGCGCCACCCACTCGATCGCCTTCATGCTGCAGCCGCATCCAGGCGACCAGCAATATGGCGAGCCCTTCTTCATCCCGTTCCTCACCGGCCTGCAGGGCAGGCTCGCCGAAAGCGGCCTCGACCTGATCGTGGTCATGGGCGCGCCGGGCGACTACCAACAGGAGCGCCTGCGCCGCGTCGTCGAGACCCGCCGCGCCGACGCCGTGGTGCTGGCCTGGACGCGGCGCGAGGACGAGCGCATCGACTATCTGACCGAGAGAGGCTTCCCCTTCGCCACGCTCGGCCGCAGCCGTTCCGGCGGCAAGTCTTACCCTTCCCTCGACCTCGATTTCGAGAAGGCCGGCAGCGACGCCGTCGACCGGCTGGTGGCGCGCGGCCACCGCCGCATCGCCGCGGTCCGCCCTGCCCTCAATCTCAATTTCGGCTACCTGTTCCTCGACGGCTACCGCAAGGCCCTGAAGCGGCACGGCATCGAGATCGATCCCGGCCTGATTGCCGACGGCTTCATCAACGAGGGCGGCGGCTACCAGGTAACGCCGCGCGTGATGCTCTCCAAGGACCGGCCGACGGCGATCATCTACAACAACGACGCTATGGCGCTCGGCGGCTGCAAGGCGCTGGCCGAGATGGGCATCAGACCCGGCCACGACATCGCCGTGACGGTCATCGTCGACACGCCGCTCTGCCGCTATTTCTCGCCGGCGCTGACCGCCTTCCGCCCGGCGCTGCAGCCCATGGGCCGGCGGTTGGCCGAGATGCTGCTCGCATCGCTCCCCGCCTTCGCCGGTCCGGAAGGCACGCGCATCATGCGCGAGGTCTGGCCGCTGGAACTGATCGCGCGAGAGAGCGACTGATAATCGCCGAGGGTAGCCGCACCGACCTCAGTCCACTTTCTCCTCGCCCTTCTCGCCAGCCTTTACGATGTCGCCGGTCGTGAACAGGATTTCCTTCAGCTCCGCCCGCCAGTCCTTCTTCTGACGCAGCAGGAATTCGAGATTCATGCCGAAATGCTTGAACTCCTCGCCTTGCGCATTTTTCATGATGGCGCGCGCCTGCGCGTCCTTTTCCACCGACATGCGCTGCTCGTACCAGCTGATCGCCTCCGCCTCCTCGATCAGCGAAGTGATCATGCGGGCAAATGTCCGCACCTTCTGCGTCAATTCCTCCGCCGGCTCGTGATACTGATCGAAACCCATCTGTCCTCCTGAGCCCATGGCTCGACCGACCATCGCAGGCGATGCCTGGGCTCGCCTGCAACGGTTGCGATTGGAAAATGGTTCCGGGGCACGCGCCGGCGCGGGCCTGTCACGCAGGTATCATGTTCGAGTCCTAGACCGCTTGGCGGAAGGTGCCGGCGGCATGTCGATGCGACATCCGCTCCGGCCTGCTCTGTCACAAGGGGATATCCATGAAACATCTCAACCCGACCGTCGCATTTGGCGCGGCACTTGCGCTGTTCACCGCCCTCACCCCGGCGCTCGCCGATGGCGTCGCCTATGTCAACAAGGGCCTGGTCGGCGTCGGCCGCATTCCTGCCAACCAGAAGGACAAGTTCGGCGAGACCTTCGGCTCGGGCTCTGGCATGGCGATCGACACCAAGGGCTGGTCGCGCGACGGCAACGCCTACAAGGGCTCGCTCTGGCTGCTGCCGGACCGCGGCTACAACGTCGTCGGCACCACCGACTACCGGGCGCGCCTCAACACCGTTTCGATCGAGCTTGCCCCGACCGTTCCGGGCGCCGCGCCCGAAGCCGGCCAGGAACAGTCGGGCGTCAAGGCGACGCTCGCCGACACCTTGCTGCTCACCGACGACAAGGGCGCTGACGCCACCGGCCTCGACCCGCTGAACGGCGTCCGCCCGGCCGCCGGCGACATGCCGATCCTGCCGCAGGCCGACAATGGCAAGCTGGCGCTGGATGACGAAGCCATCGTGCGCCTGCCCGACGCCAGCATGTTCATCTCCGACGAGTACGGCCCGAACATCTATCGCTTCTCGGCCGAGGGCCGCCTGATGTCGGCCACCCAGCCGCCGGCGGCCCTGGTGCCGATGCGCCACGGCAAGCCGAACTTCGCCTCCGACAATCCGGGCCCGGGCGCCGCCGAGCCCGATCCGAAGGATCCCGAGACCGGCCGCCAGAACAACCAGGGCCTCGAAGGCATGTCGCTGACGCCGGACGGCAAGTTCCTGATCGCCGTGCTGCAGTCGGCGCCGCGCCAGGATGGCGGCGATTCCGGCTCGACGCGCCAGAACACCAGGGCGCTGGTCTATGACGCATCCGACCTCGCCCATCTCAAGCTGGCGCATGAATATGTCGTGCCGTTGCCGGTGTTCAAGGACGCCAAGGACAAGACCAAGGTGGCGGCGCAGAGTGAGATCGTCGCGCTTTCCAGCAACCGCTTCCTGATGCTGACGCGCGACAGCGGCAATGGCCAGGGCGTGAAGGGCGAAGAGTCGCTCTATCGAAAGATCAACATCGTCGACCTGTCCGGCGCGACCGACATCGCCGGCGGCCCGTTCGACGCCGCCGACAAGCCGCTGGCGCCGAAGGGCGTGCTCGATGCGTCGGTTACCCCGGCCAAGGTCACGCCGTTCATCGACATCAACGACAAGGCCCAGCTTGGCCGCTTCGGTCTGCACAATGGCAAGCCGAACGACAAGGACAATCTCTCGGAGAAGTGGGAGGCGATGTCGCTGGTCAGCGTGCTCGATCCCAAGCTGCCCGACGACTATTTCCTGTTCGTCGCCAACGACAACGATTTCCTGACTCAGGACGGCTTCCAGGTCGGCGCGCCCTACAAGGCCGAGGACGGCGCCGATGTCGATACCATGTTCCTGGTCTATCAGGTGACGCTGCCGAACCTCGCCACGAACTAGCCGCGGACAGAAGGCGGACGCGGCGCGTCCGCCTTCTGGCCATTTGCCGACGATCTACTTCAAGATCTCCGCGTCCCTCGGCACGCCGGCATCGATCGGCTCGGCGGTCCTGTTCGACACGGCCGTGAGCTTGCCGGCGGGCGACAGGTTCGGGCGCACGAAGACCTGCGCGACGCCATTGACGCGGCCGTAGAGGTCGATGATGTCCTGGTTCATGAAGCGCACGCAGCCGGACGAAGCGTTCTTGCCGATGGAATCCCACTCCGGCGTGCCGTGCAGCCGGTACATCGTGTCCTTGCCGTCGCGGAAGAGATAGAGCGCGCGGGCGCCGAGCGGACTCTGCGGGCCGGGCGGCATGCCGTCCTTGTATTTCGCCAGTTCAGGCCGGCGCTGGATCATTTCCGGCGGCGGCGTCCAGACCGGCCACTTCTTACGCGCCTGAACCACGGCACTGCCGGTCCATCCGAAACCGGCCTTGCCGAGGCTGACGCCATAGCGGATGGCCTCGCCGCCGTCGCGCACCAGATAGAGGAAATGCTCGGAGGTATCGACGACGATTGTGCCGGGTTTTTCCCCGGTCGGATCCGGCACGATCTGGCGCACGAACTTCGGATCGAGCTTGTCCACCGGGATTGCCGGCAGCTGATAGCCCTCGTCGACGCGTGCCGCATACATGCTCTCGGCAGCGCCGAAAGCCGAATCGCTTGGCGGCGGCGGCGCTGCCGCCGGCGGCGCCACGTCGGTGGTGGTGCAGGCCGAAAGAGCCACGGAGGCAGCTCCCAGAGCGGACGCACCGAGAAACGCGCGCCGGTTCAGGCGCTCAAAAAACAGCGGACTATCGGACATCATCCCCCCGGCTATCGATAAGATCTAAGGAGTGCGGCCCCACGCACCCGGGATCAATAGCCCATTCCGCAAGCTTTGAGAACATGACTGGATCAAGGCGGAATTTTCGGGCGTCGCATCGACCTGTCCCCTCAAATCGGCGATCATCGCCGACCGCACCCAAAGACCAGCGCTGAGCAGCCCACCATGGACGACAAGACGCCTGCCCGCCGGCGCACCGGCGACCTCACCAGCGGCCCGATCCCGCGCACGCTGCTGCTGTTCGCCTTGCCGGTGCTCGGCTCCAACGTGCTGCAGTCGCTCAACGGCTCGATCAATGCGGTATGGGTCGGCCGCTTCCTCGGCGAGGCGGCGCTGACCGCGACCTCCAACGCCAATCTGGTGCTGTTCCTGATCCTCGGCACGGTGTTCGGCATCGGCATGGCCGCCACCATTCTGGTCGCGCAGTCGGTCGGCGCCCGCGACCTGCCGGAGGCGCGGCGCATCGTCGGCACCAGCGCCACCTTCTTCTTCCTCGTCTCGGTGGTGTTCGCCGTCTGCGGCTGGATCTGGGTCGACGCCATACTCAACACGCTGGGCACGCCGGCCGACGCGCTGCCGCTGGCGCGCTCCTACCTGCGCATCATCTTCGTCGCCGTGCCGATGATGAACCTGTTGTCCTTCGTCATGACGGTGCTGCGCGGTGCCGGCGATTCGCGCACGCCGTTCGTCTTCATGGCGCTGGCGGTCGTCCTCGACATCGTGCTCAACCCGCTGCTGATCCGCGGCCTCGGGCCATTCCCGGAGCTCGGCATCGCCGGATCTGCCACCGCCACGCTGATCGGCCAGACGGTGAGCGTGATCGCCATCCTGATCGTGCTCTATGCCCGCAAGCATCCGCTGAGGCTCGCCGGCGCCAACCTCGCCCTGCTGCGGCCCGATCCGGCGCTGCTCAGGATCGTCGTCTTCAAGGGCGTGCCGATGGGCCTGCAGATGATCGTGATTTCCGCCGCGGCGCTGACGGTCATGGGCATCGTCAATTCCTACGGCTCGCAGGTCGCCGCCGCCTACGGCATCGCCGCGCAGCTCTGGACCTATATCCAGATGCCGGCGCTCGCCATCGGCGCCGCCGTCTCCTCGATGGCGGCGCAAAATGTCGGCGCCGGGCGCTGGGACCGGATCGGCAAGGTCGCGGCTTCGGGCGTCGGCTTCAACCTGGTGCTGACCGGCGCGCTGGTCTTTCTGCTGTTTTTCTTCGACCGTTCGATCCTCAGCCTGTTCCTCAGCACCGACAGCGCGGCCATCGACATCGCCGCCCACATCAACAATGTCGCGTCCTGGTCGTTCATCCTGTTCGGCGTCACCATCGTGCTGTTCGCCACCGTGCGCGCAACCGGCGCGGTGATGCCGCCGCTGATCATCCTGGTGATCTCGGTGCTGATCGTGCGCACCGGCTTTGCCTATTTCTTCCGGAGCGTGATCGGCGAGGAGGCGCTCTGGTGGAGCTTTCCGGCCGGCTCGATCACTTCACTGGCGCTGGCCGCCGGCTACTACCGTTTCGGCGGCTGGCGCACCCTGCACATGATCGAGGGCAGGCCGGCCGCCGGCGAACCGCCGGACACTGGTCTCGGCGTGCCGCGCCAGCGGGCGAACATGGCGCCCGAGACACCGAATGGCTGAACCCTAGCGCGCGTATCTCGCGCCGAACCCCAGCGCCACCAGCGCAAAGACCGTGATCATGCCGGCAAAGGCCAGGCTTGCTGCCGTCGCGCTCGTCCAGTTCGACAGGATGCCGATGCCGATGACCGGCAGCGCGTTGCCGCAGAAGCAGCAGATGAAGAAGGCCGACACAACTTCGGCGCGCCGGTCGTCCGGCGCGATCGGTTTCACCACCTGCAGGCCGCCGCGATAGCCGAGCGCCGCCGCCACGCCACACAAGCCGGTTGCGGCGATCATGATTGCCATGGACGCATAGACTTGCGCGGCAACGACCAGCGCCACGGTTGGGGTCATCAGCGCCAGCGCCGCCAGCATGGTGATGCGGCTGGACAGTCGCACCGTCAGCAGGATGGTCGCGGCCGCCACCATCGACAGCTCGAAGAACAGCGCGCCGGCCTCGGCGTGGTTCGTGACATGCAGCTGCTGGGCCAGGATGCTCGGCGCCAGCGCAGCATAGAAGCCGACCAGCGCCATGGCCCCGAAGCCGGTCACCGCCGGCGCCACGAAGGCCGCGCGGATGTCGGCGGGCACCGACAGCCGTGGCCGCATCGAGACATCCGAGAGCCGCCCTGGCCGCAGCACGGTTTCCCGCGTGCGCCAGATCAAGAGCGTGACCAGCGCAAGCAGCGCCAGATAGAGGGCGAATGTCAGCCTGAGCGGCCAGGGCGCGTATTCGGCAAGCACCCCCGACACCAGTGCGCCGAGGCCGAGGCCGACGAAATTGGTGCTGGTGGCGATGGTTGCGGCGCGCGATTTGTCCTCACTGTCGATCAGCTCGGCGAGCCAGGCGGTGCCTGTTCCCGCGCCGACGCCAATGCCAAGACCGCTCAGGATGCGGGCGATATCGAGCCAGGCGACATTCTCGGCGAACAGGAAGACCAGCGCGCTGACAAGAGCGGTCGCCATCGCCGCCAGGGCGGCCGGACGGCGGCCGATGGCATCCGACAGCCGTCCGAACACCAGCAGTGCCGCCAGATTGCCGACGACATAGACGGCATAGACCAGCGTCAGCGTCAGCTGGGAGAAGCCGAAGGCCTGTTTGTAGATGATGTAGAGCGGCGTCAGCACCGTGCTGCCTGCAAACAGCGCCGCGATCATGGCGGCGACGGCGGTGGTCGCGGCGCCGCCGCCGAGTTCATTGTCGCGCGTCATGGCTTGAGCGTAGGTCGTCATGTCGACGTCCTTCTCTTAGGGGGATGCCCGCCTAACGTGTAGGTGGCGACGGCCGTTCCGCTCGCCCAATACGCTCCTGACGGGATGGTCAGTATGGCGCCGCGCGAAATCCTCTCGTACCCTTCGCCAGTTCAAGGGGAGAATCGATGGGCAAAGGACGTGTCGAAGCATTCACCGATGGCGTCGTCGCCATCATCATCACCATAATGGTGCTGGAGCTGAAGGTGCCGCATGGCGAGGATTTTTCCGCCCTTGCGCCGTTGTGGCCGGTCTTCTTCAGCTATGTCCTGTCCTTCATCAATGTCGGCATCTACTGGAACAATCTGCACAACATGTTCCACACCGTGCAGCGCGTCGACGGATACGTCCTGTGGGCGAACCTCAACCTTTTGTTCTGGCTGTCGCTGATGCCGGTGACGACCGCTTTCATGGGCGAGAACCATTTCGCGCCGGTCCCGGTCGCCGTCTACGGCGCCGACCTGGCGCTCTGCGCCGTCGCCTACACGATCCTGGTCACCAAGCTGCGCCACCTGCACGGAGCGGACACGACCTTCGCCAAGGCGGTGGGCCAAGACAGGAAGGGCAAGATCTCGCTGGCGATCTACATAGCTGGCGTGCTGCTCACCTTCGTCAACCAATGGATCGGCGTCGCCCTCTATGTGGCGGTGGCGATAACCTGGTTCGTGCCAGACCGGCGATTCGAGAAGCTTATCGAAAAATAGACGACGCTACGTCCGCATCGCCTTCAGCTTTTCGGCGACCGACGCCGCGAGGTCGGCATAGCGCTCCTCCAGCCGCTCGGCCGCCTTGATGACGGGGAAGTCATGGTCGAATTTTTCCAGCGCCATGCGCAGCTTCTCGACGAAGTCGGCCTGTTTCTCCAAAGCCGAGAACAGTGTCTTGACCTGCGCCTCGCTGATGTCGGGATTGGCCAGCATCTTCGGCACCTCGCGGCCCATCTGGTCACCGGTGGCGGTCTGCTCCTTCAGGATTTCGGCCCAGTCGGTCAATCGGCAGTCTCCTTCGATGGGGGCAACATGCGCAGCGGCCGCCCATGCGGTCAACCCGCCGACGTCGAAGTGGACTTGCCTGAGCCTGATCCGGCGTTAAGTTCGGCGCAACCTCGAACAAGGACCCTGCCATGACCGCCGACGCCGAATTCCAGTCCGCCCTCCCCGCCCTCGCCTCCGGCAACGTCGCCGTCATCACCGGCGCCGCCAGCGGTATCGGCCTTGCCGCCGCGAAGCGGTTTGCGGCCATGGGCATGAAGATCGTGCTGGCCGATATCGGCGGGCCGCGCCTCGACGAGGCAAGCCGGGCGGTCGCCGCGATCGGCGGCGACGTGCTTGCCGTCGCCACGGATGTTTCCGCGGCCGACGAAGTCGATCGACTGGCGGAAACGGCGCAAGGCGCCTTCGGCGACGTGTCGCTGCTGATGAACAATGCCGGTGTCGGCAACAATCCCGGCAAACCGTGGGAAAACCGCGATGCCTGGAAGCGGCTTCTCGCCATCAATTTCTGGGGCGTCGTGCATGGCGTCGAGGCCTTCGCGCCGGCCATGCTGGCCTCGGGCAAACCCGGCCTGATCATCAACACCGGCTCCAAGCAGGGCATCACCACGCCGCCCGGCAATCTCGCCTACAACGTCTCCAAGGCCGGCGTGAAGACCTTCACTGAAGGCCTGGCGCACGCCCTGCGCAACGAGCCCGGCGCCAGGATCTCCGCCCACCTGCTCATCCCGGGCTTCACCTATACCGGCCTGACCGAAGGCGCGACCGAGAAGCCGGCCGGCGCCTGGACGGGAGAGCAGGTCATCGACTTCATGCTCGCCTCGCTCAAGCGCGGCGATTTCTACATCCTTTGCCCCGACAATGAGGTGGCGCGGCCGACGGACGAAAAGCGCATGGCCTGGGCGATTGGCGACATCATCGAGAACCGCCCTGCCCTGTCGCGCTGGCACCCTGACCACAAGGACGCCTTCGCGACCTTCATGAACGGCTGACGGTCGGGCTCAAGCGGCTGCCTGCTTCTTCGAGCCGGGTTTCGGCGTTACCGCCTTCTTGGCGGCGGCGTCGGCAATCTTTCGATCGTGGCGCTTCGCCGCCTGCTCGCACTTGGCCCGGATTTCCTCGACTTCCGATTCCGTCAGGTGCTCGATGCCGATGAAGTGGTTGTGGGCGCGGCTGACCCGAATCAGCTCGTCGAGCTTGGCCTGGATCGCCGCGCCGTCGCGGTTCTGCGTGTTCTGGATGAGGAACACCATCAGGAAGGTGACGATCGTGGTGCCGGTGTTGATGACGAGCTGCCAGGTATCGGAAAAGCCGAAGAATGGCCCGCTCGCGGCCCAGATGACGACGATCAGAATGCAGGCGGCGAAGGTGGGCGGCAGGCCGGCCACATGAGCCACCCAATTGGCAATCCTGGTGAAAAGTCTCTCGATCATCGGAATCTCTCGACCGTCGTGCGAACTCCGAGAGAAACAGACAACGCACGCTCCCGGTTCCCGCTGAACCGATTCGCACGTGCAATCCGGCACACGCGGAAAGCGCAGGCTCAAGAAAAAACACCTTATGGCTTTGTTGTCATAGTGCGGGAGCAGGCAAGAAAAGCCTGCTCCGTCCGCTTCACGGCGGTTTACCTCCAGCCCCTTCCGCTGCGCCACCCCCGCATGGCGGAAGGGGTTTTGTTCCCCAGGATCAGGTCGCGTCGTTTTCCCAGCGGTCGAGGAAGGCCTCGATCGGCATGGCCTGCATGTCGGGAACGGCCCTGGCCAGTTTCTCGGGCGGCCAGTCCCACCAGCCGAGGCGTTCGATGCGGGCCGCGATGCCGGCGTTGAAACGCTGGCGCAGCGGCCTGGCCGGCACGCCGGCGACGATCGTGTAGGCCGGCACGTCATGCGTCACCACCGCGTTGGCGCCGACGATGGCGCCATTGCCGATGGTGATGCCCGGCATGATCACCGCGCCATGGCCGATCCAGACGTCGTGGCCGATGCTGACGGACCTTGCCTGCCGCCGCTCCCGAAAGGCCGCGTCGACGCCCAGCCAGCGGAAATACTCGTTCGGCCGGTAGCTGACCTTGTGCTGCGTCAGCCGCTCGATCGGATGCTCGAGCGCATTGATGCGGCTGTTGGCGGCGATCGAGCAGAATTTGCCGATCGTCGTGTAGATCGCTTCGGCGTGGCGTTCGAAATAGGAGAAGTCGCCGACCGTCACCTCGCGCAGGACCACCCGTTCGCCGATCGAGGCGTAGCGGCCGAGCTTGCATGCCTTCAGTTCCGCGGTCGGATGGATGCGCGGTTCAGGGTCTTTCAGGACGAGGTCTTCGGCACGGTCCATGCGGCGGCTTTACCCCCGCGCAACTGCTGCCGCAAGGCGGGAGCAATTGTCGCGCCGTCAAACAGCCCGAGAGGGTCTGCCCCGCCTATTGCGGCTTTCCCTTGGTCCAAACCACGTTCTGGCCGTAGAGCGGGATCGTCGTGACCGACATCTTGGCCGAACCGTTCTGCACCTGGCGTGAATGCGAGAGGTAGATCAGCGTCTCGTTCTTCTTGTCGTAGATGCGGTTCACCACCTGCTTCTTCCAGATCAGGCTGATGCCCTGCTTGAACACCTCCTCGCCGCTTTCGCCCATGTCGATGTCACCGATGGTGATCGGTCCGGTCTGGCGGCAGGAGATCGACGAATCTGACGGATCCTCGAACCAGTTGCCCTTGTGCAGCCGATCGATGACGCTGCGATCGAAATAGGCGACGTGGCAGGTGACGCCCTCGACTTTCGGATCCTTGATCGCCTCGACCATGATGTCGTTGCCGACCCAGTCGACGCCGACCTTGCCGACCTCCTCGGCCGCCGCCGCGCCGACGACAAGGCATGCGGCAAGCGCGCCGCCGATCAGTTTTCGCAAGGGAGCCTCCTCGGTTCGAGTTGCCGGTCTCAGGTGGGACTGAGGTGGCTTGTTTACAAGCTAGGCCTGGCGGAACCTCAACATCTGCCGCAGCACGTCGCTCCTGAGGACAAAGTGCTGGACCAGCGCGCCGGCGATATGCAGCAGCACGACATAGAGCAGGATGTTCTTGCCCACCACATGCACCAGCCCTGCCCCCGGCACCTGCAGGAACCAGGCGGCAGCGCCCGAAAGCGGCACGACGAAGATGAGTGCATAGATCAAGAGATGCGCTGCCTTGGCCAGCAGCCGCAGCGCCGGATGCTCCATGCCCGAGACCGGCGGCACGCCGCGCGTCGCCCTCAGCCAAAGCCGCCACGTCGCGAGAACGAGTACCGCAAGGCCGAGCACGACATGCATATAGGCCAGCGGTATGTCCCCTGCGGCAGCCCCCTGCCCTCTGCGAAAGGCACGCCAGACATGCTCCATGCCGTCATGGGCGAGGAACTGGATCAGAATCAGCGCGGCGATGCCCCAATGCAGCCAGATCTGGGTCTTCGAATAGGAGGCTGCTTGCATGTCCGGTCCATCGCTGGCGTGTCTGTCGCGAAGATAGGTCGGCGGAAAACGCGGTCAAATTAAGGATTGGCAATATGCATCGGTTGCGGCAACGCGGCATCTTTGCCTCCGCCGCCTCTACCCGCTAAGACTGCTCGAACAAGGCGTCCGATTGGGCGCCCAATGAAGATCATGACGGACATTTCCCGATGATGCGTTCAATTCTGGTCGGCATTCTCGTCCTGATGGCGGCCGGCATCGGCTGGCTGACCTTCGACTGGTACCGCGGCCACTATAGCGGCGAGCCCTACGGCGCGCCCTTCGCGCTGGTCGACCAGAAGGGCGCGCCGATCACCGAAGCCGCCTTCAGGGGCCATCCCAGCGTCGTCTTCTTCGGTTTCACCCATTGCCCCGAAGTGTGCCCGACCACGCTCTTCGAGCTGTCCGGCTGGCTGAAGACGCTTGGCGACGGCGGCAAGAACCTGAACGCCTATTTCGTCACCGTCGACCCCGAGCGTGACACGCCCGAGATCATCAAGGCCTATGTCGGCAATTTCTCCGACCGCATCGTCGGCATCAGCGGCGACCCCGACAAGGTCCATGCCATGGCCAAATCCTTCGGCATCTACTGGAAGAAGGTCGACACCGGCGATGGCGACTACACGATGGACCACACCGCCTCGGTACTGCTGCTAAATGGCAAGGGCGAGTTCTCCGGCACCATCGCCTATGGCGAAAGCGCCGACGCGGCCGTTGCCAAGCTGAAGCGCCTGGCGAACGAAGGCTGACACCGTCCGATGGCGCAGACGCGGCTCCATTTCACCACCGGCAAGATCGAGGCCGATCGCATCTTCGCCGCGCTCGATGCGGCCTTCGAGGATGAGGGC
Organism: Mesorhizobium abyssinicae; assembly: GCF_049887195.1. Lineage (NCBI taxonomy): Bacteria > Pseudomonadati > Pseudomonadota > Alphaproteobacteria > Hyphomicrobiales > Phyllobacteriaceae > Mesorhizobium > Mesorhizobium abyssinicae. The sequence goes on along the minus strand of NZ_JARAKC010000010.1, from coordinate 157,707 downwards.
CTGCCGCTTGCCGTGCTGGAGGTCGACGAGGACCGCGACATCCACGAAGTCTCGCTCTATGCCGATGGCGACGTCGATGCGGTCGAGGCGCGACTGAAGGACATCCTTGCCGGCCTCGCGCTGACGAAGCCGATCGAACGCGAAACGCTGCCCGAAATCGACTGGGTGGCGCGCTCGCTGGAGGGCTTGAAGCCGGTGCGCGCCGGCCGCTTCTTCGTCCATGGCGCGCATGACCGCGACAGGCGCCACAGCGGCGACCTCGCCATCGAGATCGAGGCCGGCCTTGCTTTCGGCACCGGCCATCACGGCACCACCGCCGGCTGCCTCGAAATGCTGGAGAAGGTCGTGCGGCGCGAGCGGCCGCGCAACGCCCTCGACCTCGGCACCGGCAGCGCCGTGCTGGCGATCGCGCTGGCGAGGCTGGCACATATCCCGGTGCTGGCGACCGACATCGACCCGGTCGCCGTCAAGGTCGCCGCCGCCAATGCCCGCCTCAACCATGTCAAGGCGCTGGTCGAAACCGTGACCGCGCCGGGCTTCCACCACCCGATCTTCGGCAGGCGCGCGCCCTTCGAACTCATCGTCGCCAACATATTGGCGCGGCCTTTGATGCGCCTGGCGCCGGAGATGGCGAAGCACATCAGGCTCGGCGGCTCGCTCGTGCTGTCCGGCATTCTCGATCGCCAGCGCGACGCCGTGGTCTCGGCCTATGTCGGCCAGAGCTTCCGCCACGTTCGCACGCTGCACCGCGAGGGCTGGGTGACGATCCATCTCAAGCGCTGAAACTGGACCAATCCGTCCTTCCGGAAATCGATTCCGGTTTTCGGGGCCATGCGCTACGGTCGCGTCGACAGAGGAGGCCCATCATGTTCCAGACCTTCGACTCGGCGGGCGATCCGTCTGTCGGCAAGCCACGCCTGGCGCTGCTGCGGCAATGGCTGGCTGAGAACGGCCTCGACGGGTTCATCGTGCCGCGCGCCGACGAGCACCAGGGCGAGTATGTCGCCGACCGGTCGGCGCGGCTGAAATGGCTGACCGGCTTCAGCGGCTCGGCCGGCGTCGCCATCGTCCTTAGCGACCGCGCCTTCGTCTTCGTCGACGGGCGCTACACGCTGCAGGTGCGCAGCGAAGTCGATCTCGACATCTTCGCCATCGAGAGCCTCATCGACAACCCGCCTGCCACCTGGATCAAGGACAATCTCGGCAAGGGTGCACGCTTGGGCTTCGACCCATGGCTGCACACGCTGAGCGAAGTCAAGGCCCTGAAGGCCTCGGCCGAGCAGTCCGGCGCGACCCTGGTGCCGCTCGGCCGGAATCCCATCGACATCATCTGGAAAGACCAGCCCGAGCCGCCCGTGGCGCCGGTCGAAATCCATCCGATCGGTTTCGCCGGCGAACTGGCCAAGGACAAGCTGGCGCGGCTGGCGGCAGCGATCGACAAGGACGGCGCGACCCATGCGGTGCTCACCGACCCGTCCTCGATAGCCTGGGTCTTCAACATCCGCGGCGGCGACGTGCCGCACACGCCGCTGGCGCTGGGTTTCGCGATCCTTGCCGCCGACGGCAAGCACCAGCTCTTCATGGATCAGCGCAAATTCCCGCGCATGGTCGCCGCCTATCTCACCCAGCTTGCCGACCTGCACGAGCCCGGCGAATTCGAAGCCGCCGTTGTCGCGCTGGCCAAGGGCGGCGCCAGGATCGCGCTCGACCCTGTTCTGACGGCCGAAAGGCTGAGAATGCTGGTCGAGGACAATGGCGGTTCGGTGGTTTCAGCGCCCGATCCGGCCCGCATCCCCCGCGCCACCAAGAACCAGGCCGAGATCAACGGCAGCCGCGCCGCGCACCGTCGCGACGGCGCGGCGGTGGCCAAGCTATTGTGCTGGCTCGACCGGCAACAGCCGGGCACGCTCGACGAGATCGCCGTCGTCACCAGGCTCGAGGAAACCCGCCGGCAGACCGGCGAGGAAACCCAGATGCCGCTGCGCGACGTCTCCTTCGACACCATTTCCGGCGCCGGCCCGAACGGCGCCATCATGCACTACCGTGTCTCCCGCGCCACCAGTCGCAAGCTCGCCGACGGCGAACTGTTCCTGCTCGATTCCGGCGGCCAGTATCAGGACGGCACCACCGACATCACCCGCACCGTGCCGGTCGGCCAACCCACCGAGGAGATGCGCGAGCGCTTCACCCTGGTGCTGAAGGGCATGATCGGCATTTCCATGCTGCGCTTTCCCGCCGGCACGCGCGGCTCGGAGATCGACGCCGTGGCGCGCGTGGCGCTGTGGAGGCACGGCTGCGACTTCGCCCACGGCACCGGCCATGGCGTCGGCTCCTACCTTGCCGTCCATGAAGGCCCGCAACGCATCGCCCGCACCGGCACCGAGAAGCTGCTCGCCGGCATGATGCTCTCCAACGAGCCTGGCTACTACAAGGAAGGCGCCTACGGCATCCGCATTGAGAACCTCGTGCTGGTCACGGCCGCCGAGCAAATAGAAGGCGGCGACATCGCCATGCACGGTTTCGAGACGCTGACGCTGGCGCCGATCGACAAGCGTCTTGTTCGCACCGATCTGCTGACACGCGACGAGTTGCATTGGCTCGACACCTATCACGCCCGGGTGCTGGCCGAGATCGGCCCTATGCTGGACGGCGAGACGCTGGCCTGGCTGGAGAAGGCGACCGCGCCGCTGCCACACGATGCCAAGATCTGAATCCAACAACTTGGAAGGTCAGCGCTGCCCCTCATCCGCCTGCCGGCACCTTCTCCCGTATAGGGACGGGGAGAAGGGGCTGACCGTGACGTCGGCGCTATCTTGCAACGACAGCGATTGGCGAAACCGTCGATGAGGGCGTCTTTCTCCCCGTCACTATACGGGGAGAAATACCCGGCAGGGCAATGAGGGGCGGCACCGACGCGCACAACGAAATTGAACCGGTAGTCAGCTCGGACCAGAAACTTACCCTACGAACTGCCTGGCCAGTATCAGCACGGCGGCACCGGCCAAAAACATCGACATCAACCCGCCGCGCAGCGACACGGCCGCGGCGACGATCAGCGCCGCCCATTCCGCGGGACCGGCGCCAAGCGCCGCCGGCGCCACCAGCGTCGTCAGCACCGCCGCCGGCACGGCGTTCAAGCCAGCCTCGACGCGCGGATGGACGTTGTCGAAGCGCGAGATGACCAGGTGCCCGCCGACGCGGGTGAGATAGGTGGCGACAGCACCAGCGATGATGATCCAGAAGGTGGTGCTCATGGCCGATCCCCCACGCCGCTGTGATGCGGCGGCAATATGACGGCGAGCAGCACGCCGGCGACGGCGCCGATGGAAACGTGCCAGGGCGAGCCTACCGTCTTGTAGGCGATGGTGGAGGCAACGGCGCTCGCAACGACCACAGGCAGCCACAGCGGCCGCTTGCGGAAGCCCATGACGAGGCCGAGGAAATAGATCGGCAGCAGGAAGTCGATGCCCAGCGCATGCGTTTCGGGAATGAGCTTGCCGAACACCGCGCCAAGCGCGCTTTCGATCACCCAGAACACATAGACCGGCAGGCCAAGGCCGAGATACCAGGCAAAGCCGACGGTCTCGCCGGATTGCGCCCTCGCCTCCGACACGGCGTATTGGGGATCGGTCATGATGAAGAAGCCGAACGCCTGCTGCACCACCGGCCAGTGCGCGATGCGCCGGCCAAGGCCGGCGGAATAAAGCACGTGGCGGAAATTCACGGCGAAGATCGACAGCACGATCAGCCACGGCGCGACATGCTGGCCGAACAGTTCGATGCCGACCATCTGGCTGGCGCCGCCGAAGATCAGGGCGCTCATCAGGAAGGCTTCAAGGACCGAGAAACCATTGTCGACGGCGATTGCCCCGAACAGCAGCGCGAATGGCGCCGAAGCGACCACGACCGGCATCGAGAGCCGAACGCCGTCCCAGAAATCGCTCTTCGCACTGTTTTCGGAAATCGCTTCCGCCGACATGGGTCGCTCCCTTTGACGGCCTGATGTAGGGAGCGTCGCCTTCCTTGTCACACCAATTCGCTTGAGCCGAACGATCAGCGGAAATGATCGCCGGCGCGAGCAAGCATGGCTCGCGCTATTGCGCCTTGCCCTGGATGGCCCTGCCCCAGTCGAGCAGCGGCTTGGCCCGCAAGGTGAAATCGACGAGCTCGCCGACCAGCGCCGGCGAGTGGATGCCGGCCGGGTCAATTGCCTGCTGGACGTAAAAGTGCCGGTTGCGGATGGCTTCGGCCAAGTCGCTGTCAGTGACATGCTCGAAGCCGCGCGGCGTGCGCTTCATGCGATCCTCGGTCTCGAATTCGAGACGGGTCTTCTTCAAGGCCGCCACCAGCGCGCGATACTTCTCCGGCTTCGTCGCGATGGCGTTGCGCATGGCGAGCAGCAGTTCGGGACTGGGCTGCCACCAGGCGACGCCCGAGAAGCACCGCTCGAGCCCGATATGCACGTAGAACACGCCCTGCTCCATCTTGGTGCCGTCGGGCGACAGGATGGCCGACAGATGCCGGTTGTAGGGCCGCTTGTCCTTGGAGAAACGCACGTCGCGATTGATGCGGAACAGCGACTTCTTGCGGTCGCCGCGCAGGCCAAGTCCGGCCGCGGCAAAACGCTCGGTCAGCGTCTCGACGAGATCGCAGAACGGCTCGTGCAGTTCGCTCTCGTAGAGGTCGCGATTCTCCTGGAACCACTCGCGGTTCTGGTGGAAGTCGAGCGCCTTGAGGAACGGAATGGCCTTTTGGCCAAACCCCTTGAATGGGCCGGCCATCACGCCTTGCCAACCCGTTGCAACCATGTGTCCTCGTCGATGACTTCGACGCCGAGTTCACTGGCAAGCTTCAGCTTGGAGCCCGCGCCCGGACCGGCCACCAACAGATCGGTTTTCGCCGACACCGAGCCCGCCACCTTGGCGCCAAGCCTTTCGGCCATCGCCTTGGCTTCGGAGCGCGTCATCTTTTCCAATGAACCGGTAAAGACGATCGTCTTGCCGGCGACCTCGCTGTCGGCCGAGACCGTGACGATATACGGCTTTGGCTTGACTTGCTCGAGCAACTTCTCAAGCACGTCGTCGTTGCGTTCATTGCCGAAGAAATCGCGCAGCGCGCCGATCACCGTATCGCCGATGCCGTTGATCGAGGGGAAAACGCTGTGCGGATCGTCGGCCTTTGCCGTCTCCTTGCCGATGCGGATCAGCTCCTCCATGGTCGAGAAGGTCCGGGCCAGCACGGCGGCTGTCGTTTCGCCGATATGGCGGATGCCGAGCGCGAAGATGAAGCGGTCGAGCTCCGGCTCGCGGCGCGCGTCGATGGCCGCGAACAACTTGTCGAGGCCTTCATAGTTGCGATCCTCGGCGCTGCGCACATTCTTGCGCGTCTTGCCCGATGCGGCCTCACGCAACCTCGCCTGCTCCTCGCGCCGCCCGGCCAGCGCCCTGGTGACGTCGGGACGACGATCCTTGAGCGTGAAGATATCGGCGGCCGTCTTGATCAATCCGGCGTTGAAGAAGAGATCGATGTTTTCCGCGCCCAGCCCCTCGATGTCCATAGCGCCGCGCGAGACGAAGTGGCGCAATCCCTCCACGGCCTGCGCCGCGCAGATCAGCTCGCCGGTGCAGCGGCGGCGGGAATCTTCCTTGCCGGTCTTCTCGTTGATCTCGCGCGTCGCCGGCGAACCGCAGATCGGGCAGGTATGCGGGAATTCATAAGGCACGGCATCCGACGGGCGCTTGTCGATGACCACGCTGACGATCTGCGGAATGACATCCCCTGCCCTCTGAATGACCACAGTGTCGCCGATGCGGACGTCGATGCCGTCGCGGATCGGCAGGCCGTTGCTGTCGAGACCCTTGATATAGTCCTCGTTGTGCAGCGTGACGTTCTCGACCACGACGCCGCCGACGGTGACGGGCGCCAGCCGCGCCACCGGCGCCAGCGTGCCGGTGCGACCGACCTGGATGTCGATCTTCTGCACGGTCGTCATCGCCTGCTCGGCCGGAAATTTGTGCGCGACCGCCCAGCGCGGCTCGCCTGTGACGAACCCCCACCGGCGCTGCAATTCCAGCTGGTCGACCTTGTAGACGACCCCGTCGATGTCGTAGCCGAGCGACGAGCGCTGCTCCTCGATCCGATGATAGTGCGCGATCAGTTCCTCGATCGATTTCGCCCGCACCATCAGCGGGCTGACCTTGAACCCCCACTCGGCAAATTTCTGCACCGAATCATATTGGGTGGGAGCCGGATCCGCCGTCGTGTAGCCCCAGGCATAGGCGAAGAACTTCAGGTTGCGGCTGGCGGTGACCGAGGGATCCTTCTGGCGCAGCGACCCGGCGGCGGTGTTGCGCGGATTGACGTAGTCCTGGCCGCCGGCAGCCGCTGAACGTTGCTTCAGCGCCTCGAACTCGGCATAGGTCATATAGACCTCGCCGCGTATCTCGATCGAATCGGGCCAGCCCGAGCCCTTCAGGGTTTTCGGGATATCCGCGATCGTCTTGAGGTTGGCGGTGATGTCTTCGCCGACGGCGCCGTCGCCGCGCGTTGCGCCCTGCACGAACACGCCGCGCTCGTAGCGCAGCGAGGCCGACAGCCCGTCGATCTTCGGCTCGGCCGTGAAGGCGATGTCCAGATCCTTGTCGCGGTCGAAAAAGCGCCGGCCGCGCTCGATGAAGTCGGCGACGTCCTGGTCGGTATAGGCCTTGGAGAGGCTGAGCATCGGCACGGCGTGGCGAACCTTGGCGAAGCCCTCCGCCGGCGGCGCGCCGACCCGCTGTGACGGCGAATCCTCGCGCACCATGTCCGGGAAGCGATCCTCGATGGCGAGGTTGCGGCGCGTCAGCGCGTCGTACTCCGCGTCGGAGATTATCGGCGCGTCCTCGGTATGGTAGCGCCGGTCGTGCTCGGCGATCTCCGCCGCCAGCCGCTTCAGCTCGTCCGCGGCCTCTCTTTCGCTCAGCGAATCGACTGGTTTTTCCGACATGCTTGGCAAGTCCCTGAGTTATGGCGCGCCACTATAAATCAGGATTCGCCGACCGGGAGTCGGCTTGCGCAAAAATCATTCCCGAACAGCAAGATGCAGCCATATCCTGACTCAGATTCCAAGCACAGAGAATCAAGCACCCAGGATGTGTTGAGATTCAGGTCAGGCCGAGTCGAGAATGGTGGCTTCCGAGAACCGGAGCGGAGCGTACTTTTGGGTACGTGAGCACCGGAAGCGCAGGAAGCCGCCGTTCGCAGGCCGGCCTCGCCTGAATATCGACGCAGCCTAGGCTGCGGCCGTGTTCTCGCGCAGCAAACGCTCTGCCGCCGCGCGCGCCTCGTCGGTGATCGTGGCGCCGGCCAGCATGCGCGCGATCTCCTCCTGGCGCGCCGTCCGGTCCATCTCGGCGATGCCGGTGGCGACCCTGTCGGTGCCGCCGGATTTGGAGATCAGGAAATGCGTTGCCGCGCGCGCCGCCACTTGCGGCGCGTGGGTGACGGACAGCACCTGCACCCGCTTCGACAGCCTGGCCAGCCGCTGGCCGATGGCATCGGCCACGGCGCCGCCGACGCCGGTGTCGATTTCATCGAAGACCAGCGTCGGCGCCGAGCCGCGATCGGCCAGCGCAACTTTCAGCGCCAGGAGGAAGCGCGACAGCTCACCGCCGGAGGCGACCTTCATCATCGGGCCGGGCCTGGTGCCCGGATTGGTGCGCACCCAGAACTCGACCTGGTCGATGCCCTCTTCCATCCGGCTTTCGGCATCGCTCGTTATCTCAACGATGAACTCGGCGCGTTCAAGCTTGAGCGCCGGCAATTCGGCCATTACCGCCCTGGTCAGGCCGACGGCGGCGGCATGGCGAAGCGAGGACAGTTGCGCGGCCGAGATGTCGTAGGCCTCGCGCGCCGCGGCCGCCTGCTTCTCCAACGCGTGCAAGCGTTCCTCGCCGGCGTCGAGGTCGGCGAGGTCGGCGGCCATCGTGTCGCGCAACTGCGCCAGATCGTCGACCGCGACGCTGTGCTTGCGCGAGGCGGCGCGCAGCGCGAAAAGCCGCTCTTCCGCTTTCTCCAGCCGTTGCGGATCATATTCGGTGGCGCGCAGTGCCGCTTCGACGCCCGACTGCGCGGCATCGAGCGACAGCATCGCCTCGTCGAGCGACTTCACCACATCGTCGAGCAGGCCCGGCGCCTCTCCCGCCTTGCGCTGCAGGCGCCTGAGCAGGCTGGCCAGCTGCGGCAGCGGCGAGGACGGTCCCGATAGCACATCCTGCGCGTCATGGATTTCCGAGGCGATCTTTTCCGCCCGCATCATCATGGCGCGCAGTTCGGCAAGCTCGCTCTCCTCGCCCGGCTGCGGATCGAGCTTCGCCAGTTCGGCGACGGAGGCGCGCAGATAGTCGGCTTCGCGCGCCGCGGCCTCGACCTTGGCGCGATGCTTGGCAAGGTCCTGCTCGCAGCCGCGCCAGTAACGCCAGGCTTCGCCCGTCGCGCGCGCGGCGCCGAGATGGCCGCCGAAACTGTCCAGCAATTCGCGGTGCGCGCCCGGATCGACCAGCGCCCGCTCGTCGTGCTGGCCGTGGATCTCGACCAGCGCATGGCCGATATCGCGCATCAGCGTGACGCTGGACGGCTGGTCGTTGACGAAAACGCGCGTGCGGCCGTCGGCCGTCTGCACGCGGCGCAGGATGATGTCGCCGTCATCCTCGATGGCGTTGTCGGCGAGCAGCGCGCGGGCCGGATGGTTGCGCGGCACGTCGAACACGGCGATGACCTGGCCTTGCGTGGCGCCATGGCGCACGAGTGCCGCGTCGCCGCGCGCGCCGAGCGCCAGCGACAGCGCGTCGAGCAGGATGGATTTGCCGGCGCCGGTTTCGCCGGTCAGCACCGAGAGGCCGGGCAAGAAGTCGATGTCCAGCTTCTCGATCAGGACGATATCGCGGATCGACAGCCTGGACAGCATCGCGGATGTCAGGCGCCGGTGATCAGCTTCCCGGCCTTGGAGATCCACGACCCCGCATTTTCGCGCGGCTCAAGCCCGTTGCTCTGCAGGAGCTTGTAGGAATCCTTGTACCACTGGCTGTCGGGATAATTGGTGCCGAGCACCGCGGCGGCGGTCTGCGCTTCCGATGTCAGGCCCATCGCGTAGTAGCTTTCGGTCAGGCGCGCCAGCGCCTCCTCGACATGGCGGGTGTTGGAATAGGTCTCGACCACGGTGCGGAAGCGCTTGACCGCGGCGATATACTCGCGGCGCTCGAGATAGTAGCGGCCGATCTGCATCTCCTTGCCGGCGAGCTGGTCGGTGGCGAAGCGGACCTTCTCCTTGGCGTCGTCGACATATTCGGAGGTCGGCCAGCGCGTCACCAGATCCTGCATCGTCTGCACGGTCAGGCGCGCTTCCTTCTGGTCCTGCGTGACGTCCTTGATCTGCCGGTAGTAGCTCAGCCCGATGATGTACTGGGCGTAGGCGGCGTCATCCGTCGACGGGTAGAGCGTCAGGTAGCGTTTGGCTGAGCCGATCGCCTCGTCGTAGTGGCCGGCGCGATAGTCGGCGAAAGCGCCCATCACCATCGATTTGCGGGCGAATTCCGAATACGGGTGCTGGCGGTCGACCGCGTCGAACTTCTTGCTCGCCTCGTCCAGGCGGCCGGCATTCAGATTGGCGAGGCCCTGATTGTAGAGGACGTCCGCGGGCTCGGTCTGGTCGACATAGGTCGACAGGTCGACATCCTTCTCGGAGGACATGCAGGCCGACAGGACGAGCGATGGAACAACCACCGAAAGCGCCAGGAAAACGACCCGGTGCGGCGCTTTCGATTGACCAACTCGCTTGAAGAACATGATTGGATTCCGCCCTTTCGGCGTCATTTCAGTCGTCATTTCGCTCTGGGGCAGCAGCCATAAACCATAACCGCCTTGCCCGGCAACGCTATCTCCGGCCAATCGCACATTTTTGTGGCGGTTCGGCACAGATCTAAGAATGGCACGATTTCACCAACCGGTGATGCATCCATGCAACACGGGCCGGGCGCTACAAAGCCAGAAAATCGTTAAGAATCAAATCATCCAGGGCGCGTAGAGGGGCGCGCTGACGGCAATCATCTCTGCGCTGCGGCCGCGGTCGCGGCGCGTCGTTTCGACGATCTCGAAGGCGGACCGGTCGGACAAAAGCCGACGCAAAGCCGCCGCATTCATCCGGTGGCCGCCACGATAGGAGCGGAAGCAGCCGATGAAGCGGGCGCCGGCGAGCGCAAGGTCGCCCATCGCGTCCAGCGTCTTGTGGCGCGCGAACTCATTGGCGTAGCGAAGCCCGCCGATGTTGATGACGCGGTTGTCGTCGCCGATCACCAGCGAGTTCTCCAGCGACGAGCCCAGCGCATAGCCGGCCGCCCACAGCCGCTCGACGTCCTTCATGAACCCGAAGGTGCGGGCGCGCGCGATGTCGCGGCGAAAAATGTCGGGATTGATGTCGGAAGCGAACAGCTGGCGGCCGATTGCCGGGCTTTCGAAATCGATCTCGATCTCGAAGCGCGTGCCGTCATAGGGCCTGAACTCGGCCCATGAGGCGCCGTTCTCAATGCGGACAGGCTTGACCACCCTGATATAGCGGCGCTTGACCGGCAGCATCTCGATACCAGCCTGGTCGAAGGCCTCGACGAAGGGCACGGCGCTGCCGTCGAGGATCGGAACCTCACGGCCGTCGATCTCGATGACGAGATTGTCGACGCCGAGCCCGAAAACCGCGGCCATAAGATGTTCGACGGTGCCGATGTGCTCGCCGGCCGGGTCGCCGAGCATGGTGCAGAGGTCGGTCGCGCCGACTTCGGAGACCAGCGCGCGGAACTCGCGGCTCTCGCCACCATTGGAAAGCTGGAAGACGATGCCGGTATCGGCATCCGCTGGCAGGAAGTTGACGGTGACCGGCTTGCCGCTGTGAACGCCGGTGCCCGTCAGCGTCGCACGCGATTTAAGTGTCGTCTGATAGTCGTGCAAGACAAACCCCATGGCCCATACTGCCTACGTCCGCTTCATCGGTTCCTGGCGTATTCTGCTGCCGGATGGATCACCCGGTGTGCGCATGGATGCGGCAAAATAAACAAGGCCGTGCGGCTCTTGATATGATCGGCAGGCTGGGCCAACTCCCCGAATCCCGGCAAGCCGATAGTGCTCCGGGCGAAGATAGTGGTCCGGCTGGGAGAGTCCAAATCACGGTTTCTTACCCACTGTAACCGCAATCCGGTGCGAAGCGACGCTCGCAACACCTTGTTTTTACATCTCTTTATACGTTAACAGGCAAACAATCGCTTGTCTGCCTGTTAACAACTGTTACGAACCGTTAACGGTCAGTTGGCCTGGCGCCGCAGGAACGCCGGAATCTCCAGCTGGTCGTCTTCCTGCACGGCCCGGCTCTGCGGCGTCAGCCGGCCCTGGTCGTCAAGCTGGCCGCGGCGCGGCGCGTAGAGCTGCGGGTCCTGGCTGGCGAGACGGCGCACTTCCGGTGCCGCCTGGCGCAGTTTCGGCTCGCGCGGCTGCGCCGGCTGCAGCCGCGCAGGCTCTTCCTCGCGGCGGGTCAGTCCGTTGGTCAGGCGCTTCAGCAGTCCCATCGGTCCACCATTCTCATGGTCGGCAGGACGGCTCTTGGCTTCCACCTCGGCCTTCACGACCGGCGGAAAGTCCTCGACGCGCGGCATGCGCTGCGGCGCGGCGGCAACCGGCTGCGGCATTTCCCGCAGCGGCGCAGGCTGCGGCACCACTTGCTGGACGACCGGCTGCGGCTGGGCGGGCGGCGCCTGGAAGATCTTGCTCTGCGGACGGAACTCTTCCGCATGCGCCATCGGCGCCGGGCGGGCCTGCGCCATCGCCGCCGCATTGGCCTCGGCGAGCTGGATCGCCTCGGCGACCGGATCGGCGGCGCGCGGCTCATAGACCTGCTGCTGCACCGGCGCCGGACGGCTTTCCGCGACCGGAGCGGCCGGACGGCTGACCGGCTTCTGCGGTGCCGCGCGGATCGAGATCGGCGCCGCGGCGATTTCGGCCGCCGACTTGTCGATGCCGGTGGCGACCACCGAGACGCGGATCACGCCTTCCAGCTCTTCGTCGAAAGTCGCGCCGAGGATGATGTTGGCGTCCTGGTCGACCTCCTCGCGGATTCGGGTCGCGGCTTCGTCGACTTCGAACAGGGTGAGGTCGCGGCCGCCAGTGATCGAAATCAGCAGGCCCTTGGCGCCCTTCATCGAGGTCTCGTCGAGCAGCGGGTTGGCGATGGCGGCTTCCGCCGCGGCCATCGCGCGGCCCTCGCCCGAAGCCTCGCCGGTGCCCATCATCGCCTTGCCCATCTCGCGCATGACCGAGCGGACGTCGGCGAAGTCGAGGTTGATCAGGCCTTCCTTGACCATCAGGTCGGTGATGCAGGCGACACCGGAGTAGAGCACCTGGTCGGCCATGGCGAAGGCATCGGCGAAGGTGGTCTTGTCATTGGCCAGCCGGAACAGGTTCTGGTTGGGGATGACGATGAGGGTGTCGACGCATTTCTGCAGTTCCTCGATGCCGAGGTCCGCCGTCTTCATGCGGCGCTGGCCTTCGAAATGGAACGGCTTGGTGACGACGCCGACCGTCAGGATGCCCTTCTCGCGCGCGGCGCGGGCGACGACCGGAGCAGCACCGGTGCCGGTGCCGCCGCCCATGCCGGCGGTGACGAAGCACATATGGGTGTTGGACAGGTGATCGATGATCTCGTCGATGCATTCCTCAGCCGCCGCGCGGCCGACCTCCGGCTGCGAGCCGGCGCCGAGCCCCTCGGTCACATGCGCGCCGAGCTGGATCAGCCGCTCCGCCTTCGACATGGTCAGCGCCTGCGCGTCGGTGTTCGCCACCACGAACTCGACACCGCGCAAGCCGGCGGTGATCATGTTGTTGACGGCATTGCCGCCGCCGCCGCCGACACCGAACACGGTGATGCGTGGCTTCAGCTCGGTGATGTCCGGCTTTTGCAGATTGATGGTCATTGTCTCCGTCCTTTGCCTTTCCCGCCGCTTCGCCGCTGCGGCCGCCTATGGGGCTGTCCCCGTCAATTTTAGAAACTGTCTCTCAACCACTGACTCATGCGATGCAGTTTTCCGCCCGTCCCGGTCATCCTGAGACCGGAAATTCCTTTCACAGAATGGCTCTCGAAGCTCGCCATCTGCGGATAGATCAAGAGCCCGACCGGGGTCGAGAACGCCGGCCCCTTCGCCGCCTCGGGCAGGCCGGCCACGCCGAGCGGCCGGCCGATGCGCACATTGCGGCCGAGGATGCGGCGTGCCGCTTCCGGCAGGCCGGCAAGCTGGCTGGCGCCGCCGGTGAGCACGACACGCTTGCCGACGGCGTTGCCGTAGCCCGACTTGTTCAACCGATCGCGCAGCAATTCCAGCGTCTCGTCGATGCGGGCGCGGATGATGCGCGTCATCATCGAGCGCGGCACCTGCACAGGCAGCTCGCCTTCCTCGCCGATCGGCTGGATCGAGACGAGGTCACGGTCGTCCGCGCTGCCCGGCAGCGCCGAACCGTGCATGACCTTCAGGCGCTCCGCGGCATCGAGCGAGGTCGACAGGCCCTTGGCCATGTCGAGCGTCACATGGTTGCCGCCGATGGCGATGGCATCGGCGTGAACGAACTTGCCTTCCGAGAACACCGAGATCGTCGTCGTGCCGCCGCCCATGTCGATGCAGGCCGCGCCCATTTCGAGCTCGTCGTCGACCAGTGCCGCGAGCCCGCTGGCGTAGGGCGTCGCCACCATGCGCTCGACCGACAGATGCGAGCGGTTGATGCAGAGCTCCAGGTTGCGCAACGGCGCCGCATCGCCCGTCAGCACGTGCATGTCGACGCCAAGCGCATCGCCGACCATGCCACGCGGATCGCGCACGCCGCGCTCGGCGTCGAGCGAGAAACCGACCGGCAGCGAGTGGATCACTTCGCGCTCGGCCTTCAGCGCCTGCTTGGCGCCGGCCGCCAGCACCCGCTTGATGTCGGCCTCGTCGGCCTGATGGCCGCCGAGATTGATGGTGGCCGAGAAGGCCTCGCTCTTCAGCCGCCCGGCGGTCATGTTGACGATCAGCGAATCCACCGTCAGCCCGGCCATGCGCTCGGCGGCGTCGACGGCCAGACGGATGGCGTGTTCGGCGCGGTCGAGATCGACGACCACGCCCGACTTCACGCCTTGCGATTTCTGGTGGCCGATGCCGATCACCTGGATGCGATGCGAGCGCCCGCGCAAGAGCTTGCCGTCGTCGCGCGGCTTCAGCTTCGCCACCACGCAGCAAACCTTGCTCGAACCGACATCGAGCACCGTCAAGGTGCCCGACCGGCGCGAGGAGGCATCGCTGTTGCCGCCAAGCCAGCTCATATCTTCGTCTCCGGCTTACGCTTCGTCAGGCTCTTCGGCTTTTCGTTGAGCGCCGCTTCGCGCTGCGTCGCCGCCTCCGGCGTCAGTTGCACGACGAGGCGATCGGACAGGCGCATGTCGACGGCGGCGATGTCGCGGCTCAAGAGCCCGTTGTCGTGGTCCATCCTGACGAGATCGGCGATCGCCTGGTCTTCGCCGTCCTCAGGCAGCTTGACCGTGATGCCGTTCTCCAGCCGCAGGTCCCAGCGCCGCTCGCCGATGCGGATATAGCCTTTGACCCGCGCCGCGAGTTCGGGATAGCGCTTCACCTCGGCAAGGAAATCCGGCGCCTTGGCCGGCGCGCCGGTGCCGATGATCAGCGGCAGCAGCGCCTGCTTGCCGCCCGAGAACGGCGCGATGACCTGGCCGTCACGCTCGATGACCGAAAGCGAATCGCCCTGCTGCCAAAGCGCGAAAGGCTCACGCTCCTCGACGCGCACCTCCAGCGTATGCGGATAGACCTTGCGCACCGCCGCGACCTCGACCCAGGGCAGCGCCCTGATCCGCTCGCGCGCGGCCTCGGCATCAAAGCCTATCAGCGAGGTCCAGCCGTCGAGCTCCAGCCGGTCCAGTATGTCGATCTCGGAGGTTTCGTGGTTGCCGACCACCTTGATCTGATCGACCGCGAAACCGGTGCGCGCGGTGATGCCCTGGACGACGCCGTCGACCTGTCCGCCAAGATAGGCGCCATAGGCGCTGCTCGACGCGATCAGCACAGCCGAAAGGATTGCCGCGGAAAAAGGCGGCGCGGTGAATTCACCCCCACCAAGACGCGCCAGAAGGCGCGCCGGCCGGCGCAGCATGCGCGGCAGCACGAAATGGTCGAACGACAGCGAAAGGCCGAACGGCGCCGACCCGGCGCCCGCCCCCTTGCCCTGTCCCCACCTCAACGCAGACACGAAGCGTCCTCCACCATCCAACTCAACAGTTCGCCGAACGAATGCCCCGCATGAGCGGCGATTTCAGGCACCAGAGACGTCGGCGTCATGCCCGGCTGGGTGTTGATCTCGAGCCAGACAACCTCGCCGTTCTCGGAGTGACGGTCGTCGTAACGGAAGTCCGACCGGGAGACGCCCCGGCAACCGATAGCTTGGTGAGCCTTAAGCGCCAGTGTCTGTATTTTTTGGTAAATATTCGGTGAAATTTTAGCAGGGGTTTCGTGTTTTGATCCGCCCGCCACGTATTTCGAATCATAGTCGTAGAAGGAATGGCCGGTCGGGATGATCTCGCAGACTCCGAGCGCGACGTCGCCCATCACGGCGCAGGTCAGTTCACGCCCATGGATGTAGCGCTCGACCATGACGGTGTCGCCATATTTCCACTCGGACGAGCCGATGACCTGCGGCGGATGCGACTGGCCTTCATGGACGATGACGACGCCGAAGCTCGATCCTTCGTTGACCGGCTTGACCACGTAGGGCGGCTTCATCGGATGCTTGCTCTGAATGGCGAAGCGGTTGGCCACCTTCGATTCCGCCACTAGGATGCCGGCTGCCTTGGCGACTTTCTTGGCCTGCTCCTTGTTCATGGCCAGCGCCGAGGCAAGCACGCCGGAATGCGTGTAGGGGATTTCGAGATATTCGAGGACACCCTGAATGGTGCCGTCCTCACCGAACGGACCGTGCAGCGCATTGAAGGCAACGTCAGGCTTGAGCGCGGCAAGCACGGAGCCGACATCGCGCGCAACGTCGACCCGGGTGACGTGATAACCTTCATTCTCGAGCGCATCCGCACATGCCTTCCCCGAGGACAGGGACACGGGCCGCTCCGACGAAAAACCACCGAGCAGGACGGCCACATGCTTGTTCTTCATCTCCCGTCATCCCCTCTCACGGCGGAGCCGCGACTGACATTTCCACACCAGCATTCCCGCACAGTGAGTCCGAGTCTTCCGGCAGGTTGCCCCCCAGACGGAAAACGCGACCGACGCGTCGAACGACTCAAATCAGGAAACGCTTGAGGCCAGAGAATCAGAGAGTTGATTCGCTGGCAAGTCCTTAAGATTCCGAGAGATTCACTTTCCGTGAAAACGGCCGCGAAAAGTGTGCCGTAGAGTCTTTGCGGCAACGGTTCGGAGGCCATTGCCGACGCCGGAGTTAAAGTATTACTTGAACTTCGGCACGCGGCAGAGATCCGCTGGGATCGGGCTTTGGCCGGCTCGCCTGGATGCCGGCGAGGCTTAGACTAGAGCAGTTGTCCCAGGAATTCCTGCACGGCGTGGCCCGGCCGGAAATCGCCGAGGCGCTTGATTTCCCAATGCAGCCGGACGCCCGAATTCTCGAGCACCCGCGCGCGTACGGTCTCGCCGAGATATTCGAGGTCGTAGCCGGTCGCGGTGCCCGTGTTGATCATGAAATTGCAATGCATCGGCGACATCTGCGCGCCGCCGATCATCAAGCCACGGCAGCCGGCCTTGTCGATCTCCTTCCAGGCCGAGGTGCCCTCCGGATTCTTGAAGGTCGAGCCGCCGGTCTTCTCGCGGATCGGCTGCACCGTCTCGCGATGATTCTGCACCGCGTCCATCGCCGCCTTGATCGTCGCCTGGTCTTCCGGATGCCCCTCGAACAGCGCCGAGGTGAAGATCAGCCCCGAAGGCGCCGCCGAATGCCGATAGGCATAGCCCATTTCGGCATTGCTGAGCGTGTGAAGATTGCCCTTGCGGTCGAGCGCCCGCACTTCGACGACGCGTTCGCGCGTCTCGACGCCATTGGCGCCGGCGTTCATCCTCAGCGCACCGCCGACGGCGCCGGGAATGCCGTGGTAGAAATGGAAGCCGCCGATCCCCGCCTCATAGGCGACGGCCGCGAGGCGCTTGTCGGGCGTTGCGGCGCCGGCCCTGATCGTGGTCGGCGAAACGACTTCCGCCTCGCCGAAGCCTTTGGCCGAGAGCCGGATGACGAAACCGGGAATGCCGCCGTCGCGCACCAGGAGGTTCGAGCCGACGCCGACGATGGTCAGCGGGATTTCCTCCGGCACGGCGCGCAGGAAGGCGGCGAGGTCCTCCTCGTCGGCCGGCTGGAACAGCGCGTCCGCCAGGCCGCCGGCGCGGAACCAGGTGATCTTGTCCATCTCGGCGTTGGGCGTGACGCGCCCGCGCAGGCCGGCCAGCCGGTCGCCAAGCTTGTCGATCAGGGGCTGGCCGCGCATCATGAGACGCTTCCACCGAGTTCCTTGGGCAGCGCATAGGCCCATTGCGTGATGTTGCCGGCGCCGAGGAAGACGACGAAGTCGCCGGGCTTTGCCAGATCGCGTATGGCCGGCGCGATCGCCGCCGGGCCTTCGACATAGCGCGCATCGCGATGGCCGCCGGCGCGGATGCGCGACACCAGCGCGTCCGACGTCACCCCTTCGATCGGCTCCTCGCCTGCCGCATAGACCGGCGCCACCATTACCGTGTCGGCGTCGTTGAAGCAGACGGAGAACTCATTGAACAGGTCGTGCAGGCGGGTGTAGCGGTGCGGTTGCGCAATGGCGATGACGCGGCCCTTGGTGGCGCTGCGCGCCGCCTTCAGCACTGCCGTGATCTCGACCGGATGGTGGCCGTAATCGTCGAAGATGTCGACGCCATTCCAGGTGCCGGTATGGGTGAAGCGCCGCTTGACGCCGGCGAAGGACGACAGGCCCTTCTTGATCGCCTCGGCGGACAGGCCGAGCTCATGCGCGACCGCGATCGCCGCCGTCGCGTTGGAGACATTGTGGCGGCCGGGCATCGGCAGACGCAGATCGGCGATCGTCGTCTGGCCACGCCCCTTGCGGTCGCGGATCACCACGTCGAACTCGGAAGTCGCGCCCGCCATGCGATGATTGGTGAAGCGCACCTCGGCCTGCGCGTTTTCGCCATAGGTGATGACGCGCCGGTCCTCGATGCGGCCGACCAGCGCCTGCACCTCCGGATGGTCGGTGCACATCACGCCGAAGCCGTAGAACGGCACATTCTCGACGAACTGGCGAAACGCCTCGCGGACATTGTCGAAACTGCCGTAGTGGTCGAGATGCTCGGGATCGATGTTGGTGACGACGGCGATGTCGGCCGGCAGCTTCAGGAAGGTGCCGTCGCTCTCGTCGGCCTCGACCACCATCCATTCGCCGTCGCCCATGCGGGCATTGGTGCCATAGGCGTTGATGATGCCGCCATTGATGACCGTCGGGTCGAGCCCGCCGGCCTCGAGCAGCGTCGCCACCATCGAGGTCGTCGTGGTCTTGCCGTGCGTGCCGCCGATCGCCACCGCCTGGCGGAAGCGCATCAGTTCGGCCAGCATCTCGGCGCGGCGCACTACCGGCAGCAGCTTCTCGCGCGCAGCCTTGAGCTCAGGGTTGGATTTCTTGATCGCGGTCGAGACGACAACCACCTCGGCATCGCCAAGGTTTTCCGCCTTGTGGCCGACGAAACATTCGATGCCCTTGTCGCGTAGCCGCTGCACATTCGCGCCGTCGGCCTGGTCGGAACCCTGCACCTTGTAGCCCAGATTGTGCAGCACCTCGGCAATGCCGCTCATGCCGATGCCGCCAATGCCGATGAAATGCACAAGGCCGATGGTCTGCGGCATCTTCATGCTTGCGTCCCCTTCCTGAAGTCCGAAACGGTTTTTTTGGACGCAATAGCCTCTGTCAGATCGGCGAGCAACCGCGCCGCGTTCGGTTTTCCGGCCGACCGGGCGGCCGTGGCCATGGCCGACAGCCTGTCGGGATCGCCCATCAGCCCGCCGACGAGCGCCGCGATGCGCTCGGCGGACAGTGTGGATTGCGGATGCACCTCGGCCCCACCGGCGGCGGCCAGCGCCGCGGCATTCGCCGCCTGGTCGTGGTCGAGCGCGTGCGGATAGGGCACCAGCAGCGCCGGCCGGCCGATGACAGCGATTTCCGACACGGTCGAGGCGCCGGAGCGCGACATCACCAGATGCGCCGCCGCGATCCGCGCCGCCATGTCGGTGAAGAAGGGCGACACCTGCGCGTCGACGCCCAGCGCGGCGTAGGCCGCCTTGACCCGCGCCACGTCCTCGGCCCGCGCCTGCTGGGTAATCGCCAGCCGCTTGCGCTGAGCCTCCGGCAAGAGTCCGACAGCCGTCGGCACCGCGTCGGAAAAGAACTGCGCGCCCTGGCTGCCGCCGAACACCAGGAAGCGGAACGGCTCCTCGCCGGTCGCAGCCACGTAAGGCGTCTTCGCCGCCTCCAGGATCTGCGGCCTGACCGGATTGCCGGTGGTCACCGTCTTGGCGCCGGCAGCACTTTCGTCCTCCGGCAGGAAGCCGCCGGCGATGGCGTCGACGCGCCCGGCCAGCGCCCTGTTGGCGCGGCCCATCACCGCGTTCTGCTCATGGATCAATGACGGCACCTTGCGCCGTGTCGCTGCGTAAAGCGGCGGCAATGTCGGATAGCCGCCAAAGCCGACGACGGCTTCCGGCTTGATCCTGGTGATGACGGCGGAGGCCTGCCGCACGCCGCGCCAGATCGCCCACAAGGCCGACAGCACCGCCAGCGGGTTCTTCGAGCCGAGGGTCGCCGATTGGATCGGATGGATGCTGACGGCCGGGAACTGGCCGGAATAGCGCTCGGCGCGATGATCGGTGGCCAGATGCACCTTCCAGCCGCGCTCGTTGAGCTCATGCGCCAGCGCTTCGGCCGGGAAGAGATGTCCGCCCGTGCCGCCCGCCGCCAGAAGAATCACACCCCGCGACATTTCACTCCGCCGGCATGGCGCGCTGCGGGAAGGAAAAACCCATCTGCTTGCGCTTCTCGGGCCGTCTGCGCGTCAAGGCCAGCACCATGCCCATCGAGATGGCGATGGCGATCTGCGAGGAGCCGCCATAGGAGATGAACGGCAGCGTCATGCCCTTGGCCGGCATCAGCTGCAGGTTGACGCACATGTTGATGGCCGACTGCAGGCCGAAGACCGTGACCAGACCGCCAACGGCATAGCGCGTGAAGTCGTCATGCTCCTTGAGCGCGGTGTTGAGGCCGCGCAGCACGATGAAGGCGAAGATCGACATGATGAAGAAGCACATCACCAGCCCGAACTCCTCGCCGGCGACCGAAAAGACGAAGTCGGCGTGGCTGTCGGGAATGACCCGCTTGACCGTGCCTTCGCCCGGACCGACGCCGAACCAATGGCCGTTGATCAGCGCCTCGCGCCCCATGTCGACCTGGAAGGTGTCGCCCTCGCCGGTCAGGAACTTGTCGATGCGGGCAGCGACGTGCGGAAACACGGTGTAGGCGGCGAACAGGCCGCTGACGCCGGTGACGCCGAGCGCGATGATCCACAGCCACGGCAGGCCCGCCATGAAGAACATGACCCCCCAGGTGCCGGTCACCAGCATGGTCTGGCCGAGGTCGGGCTGGGCGACCAGCAGCGAGACGACCAGGACCAGGAGCAGCAGGGCAAACAGATTGCCGGGAATGTCGGGCTGGCGCTTGTGCTCGGCGAACAGCCAGGCGCAGACGATGACGAAGGCCGGCTTCAGGAATTCCGACGGCTGGATGGAGAGGCCGGCGAGCGAGACCCAGCGCCGCGCGCCTTTGACCTCGACGCCGACATAGAGCACCGCCACCATCAGCACCAGCATGATGCACAGGATCACCAGCGCCATGCGCCGGATCTGCCGCGATTCCAGGAACGAGACCGCGAGCATCACGCCGAGCGCAGGCACGGTGAAAATGATCTGCCTGGTGGCGAAGTGGAAGCTGTCGAGGCCGATGCGTTCGGCCACCGCCGGGCTCGCCGCGAAGGAGAGCACGATGCCCAGACCCATCAGCGACAGGAACGCCGCCAGGAACCAGCGATCGATCGTCCACCACCAGGTGGCTACCGGACTTTTGTCGAGACGGCTTTGCATTAACGTGGCCCTCCGATGGGTTTCACGCCATCTATAGCGCTCGCAGCTTGCCTGAAGGCTTCGCCGCGCACTTCGAAATTCTTGAACTGGTCGAAACTGGCGCAGGCGGGCGACAGCAGCACCACCGCCTCGCCGCCATCGTCAAGGGCGGCATCGTGGGCGGCATGCTCGACCGCCGCCGCCAGCGTGCCGGAGATCTCGTAGGGCACCGCCTCGCCCAGCGTCGCCGAGAAGGCGGGCGCCGCCTCGCCGATCAGATAGGCCTTGGCGATGCGCGGGAAGAAGCCGCGCAGCGGCTCGATGCCGCCCTCCTTGGGCAGGCCGCCGGCTATCCAGTAGATACGGCTGAAACTCGACAGGGCTGGAGCCGCCGCATCGGCATTGGTCGCCTTGGAATCGTTGATGAACAGCACATGGTCCTTGCGGCCGACCTGCTCCATGCGATGCGCCAGCCCCGGAAAGCTTTCCAACCCCGCCTGGATCTCGCCGAGGTCCAGCCCGACCTTGAGGCAGGCGGCGACCGCGGCCAGCGCGTTCTGCGCATTGTGCTGGCCGCGCAGCGAGCCGATGCCTTCCAGAAAGGCGACGCGGCTGTAGCGGCCATGCACGGCTTCCATAAGGTTGCTGCCATCGGCGAAATAGCCGTCGGTCAGCGGCAGCCGCTTGGAAATGCGGATGACCTCCCTGCCCGCCCGCTCCAGCCGGTCGGCGATCTGCGCGCACCAGGAGTCGTCGACGCCGACGATTGCCGTCTCGCTGCCGGCCACCAGCCGCTCCTTGATCGAGGCGTAGTGCGCCATGGTGCCGTGACGGTCGAGGTGATCGGGCGTCAGGTTGAGCAGGATGCCGGCCGTCGGATTGATCGAGGGCGCGAGGTCGATCTGGTATGAGGAGCATTCGACGACATAGTGCCGCCCCTCTGCCGGCGGATCGAGCGTCATGATGGCGCGACCGATATTGCCGCCCATCTGCGTGTCGCGACCTGCCGATTTCAGGATGTGGGCGGTCAGCGCCGTGGTCGTCGATTTGCCGTTGGTGCCGGTAATCGCGACGAAAGGCGCCGCCGGCGCCCGCAGGACGCGCTCGCGGCAGAACAGCTCGATGTCGCCGATGACCTCGACGCCGGCGCCGCGCGCCAGCTCCACTGTCCAGTGTGGCTTCGGATGCGTCAGCGGCACGCCGGGCGACAGCACGAAGGCGGAGAAGCGCGACCAGTCGGCGCCGCGCAGGTCGCCGGTCGCGATCCCGGCGGCCGAGGCCTTGGCGACGCTGTCCGGATTGTCGTCCCAGGCAAGGATGTCGGCCCCGCCGGCGATCAGCGCGTGCGCGGTGGCGATCCCCGAACCGCCGAGCCCGAAGAGCGAAAGGCGCTTGCCTGAAAAGGATGAGGCGGGGATCAAGCGGCGGCCTATCGGAGCTTGAGGGTGGAGAGGCCGACCAGCGCCAGGATCACCGCGATGATCCAGAAGCGGATCACCACCTGGCTTTCGGTCCAGCCGAGTTTTTCGAAGTGATGGTGGATCGGCGCCATCAGGAACACCCGCTTGCCGGTCATCTTGAAGTAGCCGACCTGGATGATGACCGAGAGGATCTCGACCACGAACAGGCCGCCGACGATGACCAGCACGATCTCGTGCTTGGTGGCGACCGCGACCGTGCCAATCAGGCCGCCCATCGCCAGTGAGCCGGTGTCGCCCATGAAGATGGCGGCCGGCGGCGCGTTGAACCACAGGAAGCCGAGGCCGGCGCCGATCACCGCGCCAAGCACCACCGCCAGTTCGCCGGTGCCGGGAACGAAATGGATCTGCAGATATTCGGCGAACACCGCGTTGCCGGAGAGATAGGCGATGACCCCGAAGGAGGCCGCCGCGATCATGATCGGCACGATCGCCAGCCCGTCGAGGCCGTCGGTCAGGTTGACCGCGTTGCCGGCGCCGACGATGACGAAGCAGGAGAACGGCACGAAGAACCAGCCGAGGTTGATGATAAATTCCTTGGCGAAGGGAAAGGTGAGCGACGAGGAGAACGGCGCCTGGCCGTTGTGCATGATCACCCAGGCAGCGATGCCGGCGATGACGAATTCGATCGCCAGCCGCGCCTTGCCGGAAAAGCCGAGATGCGACTGCTTGGTGACCTTCAGATAGTCGTCATAGAAGCCGATCGAGCCGAAGCCGATGGTCACCAGAAGCACCACCCAGACATAGATCGAGGAGAGGTTCGCCCACAAAAGCGACGATCCGATGATGCCCGACAGGATCATCAGCCCGCCCATGGTCGGCGTGCCGGCCTTCTTGAAATGCGTCTGCGGACCGTCGGCGCGGATCGGCTGGCCCTTGCCCTGCCGGAGCCGCAGCGAATTGATGATGGTCGGTCCGAAGATGAAGACGATCAGCGCCGAGGTGATCAGCGCCCCGCCGGTGCGGAAGGTGATGTAGCGGAAGACGTTGAAGACAGAAATCTTGTCCGCAAAATCGACGAGCAATGTGAACATGAAATTCTGTCCCCCGGACCCGACCCCTAGGTCTGTTCAATGGTTGTGGCTTGCGCCGGAAATTTGCCGAGCAACGCTTCGACCAGCTTTGAAAACCCGATGCCTTTCGACGACTTGACCATCACCACGTCGCCAGGCCGCAGCGCCGACAGCAACAGCGGCTTCAGTTCCTCGGCGCCGGCGCGGTATTCGGCCTTCACGTCGCTCGGCAGTATGTCGGCGAGCGCCCGCATTTCGGGACCGCCGAGAAAGACGGTTTGCGTGCCGGTGCCGATGATCAGCTCGGCAAGCGCGGCATGCAGCTTCGCCGAATGGCTGCCGAGCTCGAGCATGTCGCCGAGCACGGCGATGCGCCTGCCCTCGCCCGATACCGGCGTCGCGTTGAGCAGCGCCATGGCGGCGGCCATCGACGCCGGATTGGCGTTGTAGCTCTCGTCGATCAGCGTGATCGGTCCTTTCGGATGGCGCAATATATGGCGCTTGCCGCGACCGCGCTCGGCCGACAGATCGGCCAGCGCCGCGGCCGCCTTGTCGAGATCGGCCCCGACCAGCTGCGCGGCGCCCAGCACGGCCAGCACATTCTGCGCCATATGGCGGCCGGGCGCGCCGACGCGGGCGACGATCTCCCGCCCGCCGATCTTGGCGGCAATGACGGAATGGTCGGCATTGAGCTCGCATTTGACCAGCCGAAAGGTCGAGCGGGCATTCTCGCCGAAGCCAAAGACATGCTCGACCCCTGCCGCCTTCGCCATCTTGTCGAGCAGTTTCCAGCGGGAATCGTCGCGGTTGAGCAGGGCCGCGCCATCCGGCTCCAGCCCCTCGAAGATCTCGGCCTTGGCCTCGGCGATCTCGTCGAGGTTGCGGAAGAACCCGAGATGCGCGGCGGCGATCAGCGTGACGATCGCGACATGCGGGCGGACCATGTTGACCAGCGGCCGGATTTCGCCCGGATGGTTCATGCCGATCTCGAACACGGCGTAGTCACAATCCTCGGGCATCCGCGCCAAGGTCAGCGGCACACCCCAGTGGTTGTTGAAGGATTGCGCCGAGGCATGCACCTTGCCGACCGCCGACAGCACATGACGCAGCGCTTCCTTGGTGGTGGTCTTGCCGGCCGAGCCGGTCACGGCGATGACCCTGGCCTTGGAGCGGGCGCGCGCGGCGACGCCCAGTCTTTCCAGCGCCACCAGCACGTCCTCAACGACGATCATCGGCGCCGTCAGCCGTCCGAGCGACGGCAGCTTGCCTTCGGCGACCACCAGCACGCCGGCGCCTGCCTTGACGGCGGCGGTCGCGAAATCATGGCCGTCCATCGTCTCGCCCTTGATGGCGAAGAAGGCGTCCCCCGACTCAAGGCTGCGGCTGTCGATCGAAATGCCCGATATGCCTTGCGGCATGACACCGATCGGCCGTCCGCCCATTGCATCGACCAGCGCATCGGAGGTCCAGAGCAGGCTCATGCGGCGCGCTCCCTGAGCGCCGCGCGAACTTCCTCGTGATCCGAGAAATGCAGTGTCTCGGTGCCGATGGTCTGGCCTTCTTCATGCCCCTTGCCGGCCACGATCAGCGTGTCGCCGGCGTGGAGCATGGCCACCGCCTCGTGGATCGCCTTGCGCCGGTCGCCGATCTCGATGGCGCCGGGCGCGGCGGCAAGGATCGCGGCGCGGATCGTCTCGGGCACTTCCGAACGCGGATTGTCATCGGTGACGATGACGACGTCGGCGAGCCGCGTGGCGATCTCGCCCATGATCGGCCGCTTGCCGCGATCGCGGTCGCCGCCGCAGCCGAACACGACGATGACCCGGCCGGTGGTGAACGGCCTCACCGAGGCCAGCACGTTTTCCAGCGCATCCGGTTTGTGGGCATAGTCGACATAGACCGGTGCGCCGTTCGCAGTCGTGCCGACGAGGTCGAGCCGGCCCGGCGCACCCTTCAATTTCTCCAATGCCATCAGGGCTTTGGCGACAGGCGTTCCAGTGGATATGGCAAGTCCCGCCGAAACCAGCGCGTTGGCGATCTGGAAGTCCCCGGCCAGCGGCAGGTCGATTTCGTGGAGCACGCTGTCGACCTCGACCTCGGCCCGCTGCCGGTGGCGTTCGTGCTCGACCCGCTTCAGTCTGAGGAAATCGCCATGGCGGCCGACGGTCAGCACGTCGAGCCCTGCGGCCTTTGCCGCACGGGCCGTCGGTTCCGACCATGGATCGTCGGCGAAGATGACGGCCGGCGCGCCTTTGGGCAGCAGCGTGTCGAACAGGCGCAATTTGGCGCGGTGATAGTCCTCGACCGTCGGATGGTAGTCCATATGGTCGCGGCCGAGATTGGTGAAACCGCCGGCGGCAAGCCTGACACCGTCGAGCCGGCGCTGGTCGAGGCCGTGGCTGGAAGCCTCCATCGACGCATGGGTGACGCCGGCATCGGCCAATTCCTTGAGCAGGAGGTGCAGCGCCACCGGATCCGGCGTCGTCAGCGAACCATACTCATTGCGCCCTGGCGCCACGACGCCGGTGGTGCCGATCGAGGCGGCGGCGAGGCCGGCCTGCTCCCAGATCTGCCGGGTGAAGGCGGCGACCGAGGTCTTGCCGCTGGTGCCGGTCACCGCCACCATCGTTTGAGGTTGCTTGCCGTAGAAGCGGGCGGCGCTCAGCGCCAATGCCAGCCGCGGGTCGTCGACGGAAAAGACCGGAACGGATAGGCCGGAAATGGCGCTTCCCTTGCCCGCCACGATGGCCAGAGCACCGCGCTTTGCGGCATCAACGGCGTAGGCAGCGCCGTCGGCCTTGCTGCCGGCGAGCGCGAAAAAGACGACGCCGGTCTTGACCGTGCGGGAATCCGAGGAAATCCCGGTGACCTCCAGGTCGGGGGAAGCTGTTCCCTCGACAGGCAGGATACCGGCTAGTTCTTTCAGCTGCATCGGGTCCCGTTCATAGCAACAAAATAGCGCGCAGTTGCCGGCGCGCCCCAAGAATCACTGATAGGAAACCAGCGTTGCACCATTTTCATGGCTGAAATCTGGCTTCACGCCAAGCATGGCAGCCGAACGGCGGATAATGTTTCCCGCCATGACGCCCGCATTCGAGGCCGCGGTCGCTCCCATGCCGGGCTTTTCCGGCTTCGGCTCGTCAGCGATCGTCAGCACAATGTATTGCGGATCGTCCATCGGGAAGGCGGCGACGAAGGCGTTGAAATTCTTCTCCTTGGAGTAGCGGCCGTTGACGACCTTCTCTGCCGTGCCGGTCTTGCCGCCGACGCGGTAGCCCGGCACCCTGGCGCTCTTGCCCGAGCCCTTCTCGGCATTCAGCGCATAGAGATAGCGCATGCCTTCGACGGTCTTTTCGCTGACCACCTTCTTTGCAACTTCCATCGCCTGCTGCGCCGTGCGCGGCAGGAAAGTCGGTTCGATCAGGAAGCCGCCATTCATCAGCGCGGCGCAGCCCACCGCCGTCTGCAGCGGCGTCGTCGACACGCCATGGCCGAAGGCGATGGTGATCGAATTGACCTGCTTCCACACTTTGGGCTCGGTCGGCCGCGCCACTTCCGGCAATTCCGTCTGCATCTTCTCGAGCACGCCCAGGCGATGCAGGAATTCGCGGTGTCCCTCGATGCCGACCGCCTCGGCCTCTTTGGCCGAGCCGATGTTGGAGGAATAGATGAACACCTCCGGCACCGACAGCACGCGGCCCTTGCTGTGGAAGTCGTGGATCGTCTGGCGGCCGATCCTGATCGGGCGCGTAGCGTCGAACCGGCTTTCCAGCGTCACCTTGCCGGAATCCAGCGCCATGGCGGTGGTGAAGCTCTTGAAGGTCGAGCCCATCTCATAGAGGCCGGCCGACATGCGGTTCAGCCGGTCCTTGTCCTGGGCATTGTAGGGATTGTTGGGATCGAAATCCGGCACCGAGGCCATCGCCATCACTTCGCCGGTCTTGACGTTGAGGACGACGGCGCCCGCCGCAATCGCATGGAACCGCTCCATGCCGTTGGCCACCTCGTCGCGCACGACGTTCTGGACGCGTAGGTCGATCGACAGTTGCACCGGCTTCAGGTCCCTGGCCACGGCCAGGCCCGACGCCTGCAGGTCGGTCAGACCCTGGTCGTCGATATATTTCTCCATGCCGGAGATGCCCTGATTGTCGATGTTGGTGAGACCGACGATGTAGGACGAGGTTTCGCCGCTCGGGTAGAAGCGGCGCTTCTCGGTGCGGAAACCGAAGCCGGGGATGCCGAGCTGCATGATGTCGGACTGCTGCTTCGGCGTCAGCTGCCGCTGAAGCCAGACGAAGCCGGCTCCGCTCTTCAGCTTGTGGTAGGTCTGCTCGTAGTCGATCTCGGGCAGCACGGTCGACAGCTTCTCGATCGCCTCGTCGGCGTCGACGATGCGGCGCGGTTCGGCAAACAGCGAGGCGGTCTTGATGTCGGTCGCCAGCACCTCGCCATTGCGGTCGACGATGTCAGGCCGCGAGGCCGTGACACGGTTCTGCGGCCCGCCCGACATGTCGGGGCTCTGGAAGCCGAGATAGACCAACCTGCCGGCGATGGCCGAATAAATGCCGAAGAACACCGCCATCGTCATCACGATGCGGGTCCTGGCCCTGCCGCCGGTCGCCTTGCGGGCGCCCTCGACGACGATCGAGCCGTCGTCGCCCTGCTTCTTGCGGCGCTTCAGCAGACTTCCGAGCGTCGAGAATTTGGCGATCATTGCACGATGCCTCCGGTCACGACCGGGTCCTTGGCCCCCTTGGGCCCATTGTCGGAATTGTCGGCCATGCCGCCCAGCCGCTGCGACGAGAGGTCCTCGATGGTGACCGGCTTTGCCGGCAGATCGTCGAGATTGACGATCTGGCGCGCATTGACCGGCTCCAGCCCGAGCTGCGACTTGTAGATTTCGGCGAGCTTCTGCAGGCGCGAAGGCTGCGTGAGCAGGCTCCAGTCGGCCTTGAGCAGGTCGATCGTGTCCTCCTCGTAGCGGATCTGCGCCTCGATCTTCTGCACCGAAGCCAATTGCTCCTCGGCCTCGCGCTTGGTCTTGTAGGTCAAGGCCGCCGCCGAAACCATGACGGCGATCAGGACTATGTCGCTGGTACGAAACACGTGCTTACCTCTCCCCCGGCCGCTCGACGGCGGGAAGCTTTGGAAGGCCGAAAATCGAAAAATCGCCAGCGCGCGCCGGCGCCTCGCTGCGGATAGCCGCGCGCAGCCTGGCCGAACGCGCCCTGGGATTGGCGGCGATCTCGGCCTCGCCAGGCGTCACACCGCCTCCCGACTTCCTGAACGTCGCCGGACGCGCCTGCGCCTCTGGCATATGGCGCGAGCCACTCGCGGCCTCCGCCCGATCGGCGATGAAACGCTTGACGATGCGGTCCTCCAGGGAATGGAAGGTCACCACGGCGAGCCGGCCGCCTGGCTTCAGCGCGCGCTCGGCCGCGAACAGCGCCTTGGCCAGTTCGCCTAGCTCGTCATTGACGAAGATGCGCAACGCCTGGAAGACGCGGGTCGCCGGATGGATCTTGTCCTTCGGCGCGCGGCCGATATGCGTCTCGATCGCGTCGGCCAGATCGAGCGTGCGCTCGAATGGCCGCTTTTCGCGCCGGCTCTCGATCATGCGGGCGATGCGGCCGGCATGGCGCTCCTCGCCGAGGAAGCCGAAGATGCGGGCAAGGTCGCCCGCCTTGAAGCTGTTGACGACATCGGCGGCGCTGAGGCCCGCCTGCGCCATGCGCATGTCGAGCGGTCCGTCGGCGCGAAACGAGAAGCCGCGCTCGGCCTGGTCGAGCTGCATGGAGGAGACGCCGATGTCGAGCACCACGCCGTCGGCGCTTTCGACATGCTCATCGAGCATCGAAAACGGCGCCTGGACAAGAGTCAGGCTGCCGCCGGATTGCTGTTCCAGCGAGCGCCCAGCGGCGATGGCATCGGGATCGCGGTCGATGGCCACGACCGAGGCACCGCTTGCCAGGATGGCCCTGGTATAGCCGCCGGCGCCGAAGGTGCCGTCGACGATCAGATCGCCGGCCTTGGGCGACAGCGCCTCCAGCACTTCGGCAAGGAGGACCGGAATGTGGCGGGCCGGTCCGCCAACGGCGTTGATATCCTCGCCGTGGCCAGCCATCATTCCGGTCGCTCCCCAGGCTTCGTCCCCTGCCGAAGCTGCAACAGCCGGGCGCGCGCCTGCGCCCCATAGGCGGCAAGCCGTCCCGGCTCCCAGATCTGGAAGAAATTGCCGCGGCCGACAAAGGCCGCTTCCGCCGAAATGCCGGTGTGCTCGCGAATGAAGTCGGTCATCGTAATGCGCCCGTCCTGATCGAGCTTCAGGAACGTACCATCGCCATGGCAGAAGAACGACATGTCGTCCGCCGCCTGCAGGAAGGGATCCTCCTGCGCGATGCGCTGCTCGTAGCGGTCGAGCAGGTCGAGACCGCCGACATCCATCGCCGGCAGATCCAGACAGCGCAGCGCATAGAGCTCCGAATAGCCCCGCTTCTGAACGACGGCGCGGAAATGCGCCGGAACGGAGACCCGTCCCTTCGCATCGATCCTGCTCACCGTGTTCGACAGAAACCGGTCCATCACGCGCCACAGCCGCTTCCGCCGCCGCACCCCTTTCCATCATCCCGTCCGCGCCGCCGCAGCGCGTCCCTTGCCGAAATTCCGCTTCGTTCAACGAGGCGAAAGCTCGCAAACGCGCAGCCCCAGCGGCTGCCCGATTGGCGTACGCTTCACCCAGACACGGAACGAAGGCTTTGGTATCGGAATGGGATATCATGGGGCACTATGGGCGTCAACGGGAACGAGCTTCACAAACGCGCTCGCCACAACCAGAAAGAGCAGCCTGACGGCACGTCTGATCTTTATCCTCTATTAAGCCTAACGAAGCGTTTAGAGGGCTGTGGCCCAAGGGACGCGGCTTGCTGCGGGCCGCGCCCACGCATAGCGTCGCGCCAATGCTCCGCTGCCTTTGGCAGCCAACAGGAGGTGAATGGTCGATGTCCGAAACGGCGAAGTCACGTGCCGCCGCACTTGCCCACTTGCGCAGCCGCGATTTCGTCAAGGGCGATCCGATCCCCTTGCCGCTGACCATGGCCTCGATCTTCCACACGCCGGGCGAAGAAGCGGGCTTCGACCAGTATGGCCGCTACGATAATCCGACCTGGCGCGCCGTCGAACATGCGCTCGGTCATCTGGAAGACGCGCATTGCCTCGCCTTCCCGTCGGGGATGGGCGCGATCTCGTCGGTGTTCTTCGCGCTGCTGAAATCCGGCGATCGCGTCCTTCTGCCTGCCGACGGCTATCACGCCACGCGCGCGCTGGCGGAACGCTTCCTGAAGCCGTTCGGCGTCGCCTGCGACACCAGGCCGACCCCAACCTTCCTCGACGGCGGGTTCGACGGCTACCGGTTGGTCTTCGCCGAAAGCCCGTCGAACCCGCGGCTCGACATTTGCGACATCGCCGCCGTCGCCAACGCTGTCCATGCGCATGGCGCGCTCCTCGTCGTCGACAACACGACGATGACGCCCTACGGCCAGCGCCCGCTCGACCTCGGTGCCGATATCGTCGTTTCCGCCGACACCAAGGCGGTGAACGGCCACTCCGACGTGCTGTTCGGCCACGTCGCGAGCCGCAATCCGGACATCGTCGCCAAGGTGAGGGACTGGCGCGAGATGGCCGGCGGCATTCCCGGACCGTTCGAAGCATGGCTCGTGCATCGCGGGCTCGAAACGCTGGAGGTGCGCTTCGACCGCATGTGCTCTTCAGCGGAAACGATCGCGAAGCGACTCAAAAATCACCATGCGGTGGGCGCCCTGCGCTTTCCAGGCCTGGACGGCGATCCCTCGCACAATCTGGCGCGGGCGCAGATGGAGCGCTTCGGCTTCCTCATCTCCTTTGAACTCGCTTCGGAGCAGAAGGCCGAGGATTTCATCGACAACTGCGCGCTGATGCAGTCGGCAACCTCTTTCGGCGGCGTTCACACCTCGGCCGAACGGCGCTCCAAAAGAGGCGACGCCGTGCCGTCCGGCTTCGTGCGCCTGTCCATTGGCTGCGAGCCGGTGGAAGAGCTTTGGCAAGCGATCGAGGCATCGCTCGACAGACTTGATGGTTGAATCAGGGCGTGCGCCGGAAGGCGCAACCCACTGATCGCAAGGGATTTCACGCCGATATCGCGGAGAAAATTGCCAGCTGGCCTGTAAGCCGGGTTCTGTATGGCCCCCGCGCCTTGCGGCACGGGAACGTGGCGGCCATTCATCTTGGGCGCATGTTGCCATGCGCCTCACGCAACCTACCCGGGCGGTGGGCCGGAAACAGCCCTCGAGGTTTCCCTCGCACCGCCCCTATTCGGTCTTGCTCCCGGTGGGGTTTACCGTGCCGCTCCTGTTGCCAGTCGCGCGGTGGGCTCTTACCCCACCCTTTCACCCTTGCCACGGAACCGGCATGCCGGACGCCGTGGCGGTTTGCTTTCTGTGGCACTTTCCCTGGGGTCGCCCCCGCCGGCCATTAACCGGCACCGTGTCTCCATGGAGCCCGGACTTTCCTCACCCACAGCCTTTCGGCTTCGCGGGTGCGGCCGCCCGGCCAGCTGGCACGGCGTATAAAGGGGTTCGCGCCTGAAAACGCAAATGAAAAAGCAGGCTTATGCCCGCTTCGTCACACCGGAGAGCCGAGCGCGGCCATCTGCACCTTGACCTTGCTGCAATAGGCGGCCGACACCGGGTTCATCCTCGTCGCGGCGTGGCCGGCATTGTATTTCAGGATCGTGCCGCAGGTGGTGCCGCCACCGAGGCCTCGCGCCATGGCAAGGTATTTCATGCCGTACTTGATGTTGGTGTCGGGATTGAACAGGCCCTTGACCGAGCCGCTGTAACCCATCATCCGTGCCGTCGCCGGCTTGATCTGCATCAGGCCGATCTCG
The DNA here is from genome assembly GCF_049887195.1 of Mesorhizobium abyssinicae. Classification (NCBI taxonomy): domain Bacteria; kingdom Pseudomonadati; phylum Pseudomonadota; class Alphaproteobacteria; order Hyphomicrobiales; family Phyllobacteriaceae; genus Mesorhizobium; species Mesorhizobium abyssinicae. The sequence goes on along the minus strand of NZ_JARAKC010000010.1, from coordinate 125,086 downwards.
CCGGCGCTGCCGACGATGTTGGGCCGGTAATTGCTCTCGATCTTGATGACCGCCTTGGCCAGCGACACCGGCACGCCTTCCGCCGCCGCATAGCGGGCGATGATCGCCGAGTACTGGCCACCGTCGGCGCTCGCCGCCGCCGCGGTCGACTCTGCTGCGGTGCTCGGGCGGATCGACGCCGTGGTGGTCAGGTCGATCGTCTTCCTGTTTCGCTGCACACGCCGCTTGGCCGTCGCTTTCCTGGCTTTCACCGGGGCGACCTTCTGCACCTTCGCGGTGGTCGTCTTTTTTGCTTTCGGGGCCTCTGCGGCTTTCGGCGCGGTTTTGCTGGCTGCGGCGACAAAGCCGTTGTCGGCCCGCAGGCTCTGGGGTGCGGCATTCGCGGCGCCGATGGCAAAAGTCATTACACCGGCAGCAACGGCTGCCGTCAAGACGGTCAAATTTTGCATGTGGTCCTGTTCTGTTAGAACCGCGCGAAGAACTTCACGCGGCGACATCAAATCAATATCGGAACATCTCGGGAGGTTAGACGTCCGATAAATTGCACAGATCGCCTTTGACGACCGATTTGGCGGCAAACAAGGCGGCGCAAGTCACTTTAAGTGACAGATTGTAATTTAGCGATGCGAGATGGACTATGCGGCCGGGATTGCCTTTACGGAAGCAAGCAGCCTTTGCAGCGTCCGGATTGTCGAGCCGTCGGCCACGCCATCGACCAGCCGCGGCCGGAAATGCCGCTGGAAAGCCTCGACGACGATTTCGGTCTGGCGGTCGAAAGCAGCCGATATCTCCACGCCATAGCCATAGAGCGACAGCATCGACTGCAACGCCTCGACATCGCCCCCGATGTCGCCGGCCTTGAGCACCGCGCCCCGCCGAATCGGCGCCGCCGGAACGAGATGGCCGATGCCGGCCGCAAACAGGGTCTTCCAGGGGAATTTTTCGCCCGGATCGACCTTGCGACCCGGCGCCACGTCGGAATGGGCGAGCACGCGCTGTGCCGCGATGGAATGGCGTTGCACGACGCCCGCGCACAGGTCGGTCACCGCATCGATCTGCCGCCTGGGAAAGCCGGGATAGCCGAGCGAATGACCGGGATTGACGATCTCGATGCCGACCGAGCAGGAGTTGATGTCCGTTCGCCCGAACCACGAGCTCTTGCCGGCATGCCAGGCGCGGTCGCTTTCGCGCACCATCTGCACGACGCGGCCGTCCTCATGGACGAGATAGTGGGAAGAGACCTCGCTGGCCGGATCGCAAAGCCATGCCTCGGCGCCCGCGCCGGTGGCCATGCCGGTGTAATGCAGCACGATCATGTCGGGTCTGAGCGTATCGCGCCGCGGGCCGAAATTCGGCGATACCCTGACCTCGGCGCTCGGCTGGTCGGGCAGGAAACCGCTCATACGTGCCTGAGGCCCCGTTCGATCATCTCATAGGCGGCATTGATCGCCGCGAGCCTGGTCGTGGCGATCTTGATGAACTCCTGCGGCAGGCCGCGCGCGATCAGCCGGTCGGGATGATTGTCCGAGACCAGCTTGCGGTAGCGCTTCCTGACCTCATCGAAGGGCTTTCCCCGTTCGATGCCGAGCACGACATAGGGGTCGCCGGCGCCGAGATTGACGTGCCTGGCCAGGATGCTCTGGTAATGCGCCTCGTCGATACGGAAAATCTCGGCGATGCGGTGCAGGAACTGGCCTTCGCGCTCATGGATCAATCCATCGGCCTTGGCGATGTGGAACAGGCCGTCGAGTATGTCCTCCAGCATCATGCAGTTCGTATGGCCGGAACCGCAAAGCTGCGCCATGCGCTGCGCGTAGATCTCGAAACCGGCCACGTCGCGCTTGGCCAGGTCATAGAGCCGCGCCACGTTCCGCGTCTCTTTCGGCGGCACCTCGAATATTTCCTGGAAGGCGCGCACCTCATCCTGGGTGACCACGCCGTCGGCCTTGGCCATCTTGGCCGAGAGCGCGATCATCGCCACCGAAAAAGCGACGCGGCGGCGCAGATCGGCATCTCCGGAGAAAACCGTCCGCACGGCTTCGACGACATCGGCGACACCCGATGACGTTGAAGCCGTGACACGAGCTATGAAGTCGCCAAGGCGGTCCCAAATCGACATGAGGCTTCTTAGTGCGAACCGGGCGCCGCTATCAAGCGAAGACAGTGCCGCAGGCCCAACCGATTTGACGACGGCGCCCAACAAGGCGCCCGATTCGAAAAGAGAAGGCCGGCATGAAGCCGGCCTTCTTCGTCAACGCATCAGATTACTGCGCAGGGGGTGTTGCCGGAGCCGGCTCGGCAGGCTTCGTTGCGTCAGGAGCGGCCGGAGCCGCCGGCTTCATCGGTTCCTCGGCGGCCGGCGGATTGGTGCTCTGGGTGGTGGTGTTGTCGGTGCCGCTGTCGCTGCACGCCGCAACCCCAAGCAACGCTAGCGCCGAAAGGGACGCCAGAATGAGCTTGTTCATGATATCTCTCCTTCACCTGACGCTCACATTGTGGTGAGCAGTCGAAGGGGAAATGCATCAGCCGGCCTGGAGTTTCGTAACGTTGCATTTCCGCATGTAACATCATCCGGGCGGTTGCCGGCCGCAGCATTGCACACTAACAGGACAGGCCAAGCACCAGATTGCGCAGGGAAAATGCCGGGAGCCGCGATGACTGAAAAGTGGGATTTCTGGATCGACCGCGGCGGCACTTTCACCGACGTCATCGGCCGCGACCCGCAAGGCGGGCTGCACCCCCGCAAGCTGCTGTCCGAAAATCCCGAAGCCTATGCAGACGCCGCCATCCAGGGCATTCGCGACCTGCTTGGGCTGAAATCCGGCGCCGCCATTCCGTCAGGCCTGATCGGCGACATCAAGATGGGCACCACTGTCGCCACCAATGCGCTGCTGGAGCGCAAGGGCGACCGTGTGCTCCTGCTCATCAGCAAGGGTTTTCGCGACGCGCTTCGCATCGCCTATCAGGCGCGTCCGGATATCTTCGCCAAGGAAATCATGCTGCCCGAGCAGCTTTATGAGCGCGTCATCGAGATCGACGAGCGCGTGCGCGCCGACGGCCGCGTCGAACGCCTGCTCGACATTGCCGCCTGCCGCCCGGCCATCGAACAGGCCAAGGCCGACGGCATCGATGCGGTCGCCATCGTCTTCATGCATGCCTGGAAATATCCGGACCACGAGAAGGCCGTCGCGAAAGTCTGTCGCAAGCTCGGCTTCGGCCAGGTCTCGGTCAGCCACGAAGTGTCGCCGCTGATCAAGCTGGTCGGCCGCGGCGATACCACCGTGGTCGATGCCTATCTGTCGCCGATCCTGTCGCGCTATGTGCAAAGGGTGGCAGGCGAATTGGGCGCCGGCCCCCGCCTGATGTTCATGATGTCCTCAGGCGGCCTCACCGCCGCCGATATGTTCCAGGGCAAGGACGCGCTGTTGTCCGGCCCGGCCGGCGGCGTCGTCGGCATGGTCGAGACGGCGATGCTCGCCGGCTTCGGCAAAGTCATCGGCTTCGACATGGGCGGCACCTCGACCGACGTCGCCCACTATGACGGCGAGTATGAGCGCGCCTTCGACACCGAGGTCGCCGGCGTGCGTATCCGCGCGCCGATGATGCGCATCCACACCGTAGCCGCCGGCGGTGGCTCGATCCTGCATTATGAGGCTGGCCGCTTCCGCGCCGGTCCGGATTCCGCAGGCGCCAATCCCGGCCCTGCCGCTTACCGGCGCGGCGGCCCGCTCGCCGTGACCGACGCCAATGTCATGCTTGGCAAGCTGCAGCCCGATTTCTTCCCGGCGATCTTCGGTCCCGGCCAGGACCAGCCGCTCGACGTCGACACCGTGCGCGATAAATTCACCGCGCTTGCCGCCGAGATCGGCGATGGCCGCACGCCGGAAGCTGTCGCCGAAGGCTTCGTCACCATCGCCGTCGAGAACATGGCCAACGCCATCAAGAAGATCTCGGTGCAGCGCGGCTATGACGTCACCGAATATCTCTTGAACTGCTTTGGCGGCGCCGGCGGCCAGCATGCTTGCCTGGTCGCCGATGCGCTCGGCATGGAAGCGGTGCTGATCCATCCCTTCTCCGGCCTGCTTTCGGCCTATGGCATCGGCCTGTCGTCGGTCTTTGCCTCGCGCCAGCAGGCGCTGCTCAAGCCGCTCGCCGATGAATCCAGGACGGAGATCGACGCGCTCATCGCGACCTTGAGGAAAGCCGTCATCGCCGAGCTCGCGGCACAAGGCATCGCCGAGGGCGCCGTCGCCTCCCGGCCGGTGCTGCAGATCCGCTATGACGGCACCGACACAGCGCTGCCGGTGAATTTCGCCGATGGTTCGATCTTCCAGGCCAGACGCGATTTCGAAGCTGCCCACAAGGCGCAGTTCGGCTTCGTCTATGACGACAAGCCAATGATCGTCGAGACCGTCGGCGTCGAAGGCACCGATACCGGCGGGGGTGGCCGTGATGAAACCGAATCGGCAACAGAGGATCTGGCCGCAAGTCCTTCCAGGACTCGCAAAATCTTCACCGAAGGCGAATGGCGAGAGGCGGGCATCTTTCACCGCGAGGCGCTCGCCCCCGGAAACTGGGTCGCTGGCCCTGCTTTGATCATCGAGCCCAACCAGACGATCGTCGTGGAGCCGGGCTGGCGGGCCGAGATCACCGCCAGGAACCATGTGCTGTTGCGACGGACCGAGAAGAAACGCCGCCAGGCGGCGCTCGGCACCGAAGCCGATCCGGTCATGCTGGAGGTCTTCAACAACCTCTTCATGTCGATCGCCGAGCAGATGGGCGTGACGCTGCAGAACACCGCCTATTCGGTCAACATCAAGGAGCGGCTGGATTTCTCCTGCGCCGTGTTCGACCGCCATGGCGCGCTGGTCGCCAACGCGCCGCACATGCCGGTGCATCTCGGCTCCATGGACCGCTCGGTCGAGACCATCATTCGCCTCAATTCCGGCGACATCCATCCGGGCGACGTCTTCGCCCTGAATGCGCCCTACAATGGCGGCACGCACCTGCCCGACATCACCGTGGTGACGCCGGTGTTCGATGACGCGCGCAAGGAGATCCTGTTCTGGGCGGCCTCGCGCGGCCACCACGCCGATGTCGGCGGCACCGCGCCCGGCTCGATGACGCCTTTGGCCACCACCGTCGACGAGGAAGGCGTGCTGTTCGACAATTTCCGCATCGTCGATCGCGGCCGCTTCCGCGAGAAGGAGCTGGAGACGCTGCTCACCGACCACCCCTACCCGGCGCGCAATCCGCACCAGAACATCGCCGACCTCAAGGCGCAGATCGCCGCCAACGAGAAGGGCGTGGCCGAATTGCGCAAGATGGTCGCGCATTTCGGTCTCGATGTCGTCGAGGCCTATATGGGCCACGTCCAGGACAACGCTGCCGAAAGCGTGCGTCGCGTGCTGGAACGGCTGCCCGACACCTCCGACTATGAATATCCGACCGACACCGGTCAGGTGATCAAGGTCAGGATCTCGGTCGACCGGGAAAAGCGCGAGGCGATCGTCGACTTCACCGGAACCTCGCCGGTCGAGAAGAACAATTTCAACGCGCCGGAACCCGTCGCGCGCGCCGCCGTGCTCTATGCCTTCCGCGTCATGGTCGAGGACATGATCCCGATGAATGCGGGGTGCCTCAGGCCGATCAACATCGTCATCCCCGATGGCTGCATGCTGAAGCCCGCCTATCCGGCGGCCGTCGTCGCCGGCAATGTCGAGACCTCGCAGCATGTGACCAATGCGCTGTTCGGCGCCATGGGCGCGATGGCCAATGCGCAAGGGACGATGAACAACCTCACCTTCGGCAACAAGCAGTACCAGTATTACGAGACGATCTGCTCCGGCTCGCCCGCCGGCCGGATGAACTCCGGCCGCGGCTTTGCCGGCACCTCCGGCGTCCATACCCATATGACGAACTCCCGCCTCACCGACCCGGAAGTGCTGGAATTGCGCTTCCCCGTGCTGCTCGAGGATTTCCACATCCGCGAAGGCTCCGGCGGCAAGGGCAAGTGGGATGCCGGCGACGGCACGAAGCGCACCATCCGCTTCCTCGAAAAGATGGAATGCGCGATCCTGTCCTCACACCGCAACCGGCCGCCGCAAGGCCTGGACGGCGGCGGCGACGGCGAAGCGGGCTCGACCAAGGTCCGTCGAAACGGCGGTGCTGTCGACGTGCTGAAGGCCTGTGACCAGACCGTGCTCGACGCCGGCGAGGCCGTCATCGTCACCACGCCGACGCCTGGAGGGTTCGGCAAGGCATAAGGAAGTTTCGAGAATTCGCTGCGGCTATTTCAGGTGGCGTGGCTTTCGAGAACCGGAGCGGAGCGGACATAAGTCCGTGGGCTTCGCGCATGACCCCGAAATCGAAATCGATTTCGGAAAGGATCATGCGCAAACAAAGATGCGACAGCGTCCTTTGCGCGTCCTTGTGGACGCGCGGCGCTGTAATAAGCGCAGAAAGTCGCGTCAGATGACCGCCGCAGTAGAATTATCGAGGCCTCCGTCTGTCACCGGCCTGTCATAACGCTGCGCTACCCGCTTGCGCCAATGCAAACGGGGAATCACCTTGCCATGACGGACGTTTCCGGAGATCTGGTTTTTCGTCGCGGCAAGGAAGTTGGAAAAGCCGTCTACCAGAATCGCCCGCTGTCGAAGGCCGGCATCTCCGAGCGGCTCTTCGCCTTCCTGTTTTCCGGCCTCGTCTATCCGCAGATCTGGGAAGACCCCGATGTCGACATGGAGGCCATGCAGCTCGGCGCCGGCCACCGCATCGTCACCATCGCCTCGGGCGGCTGCAACATCCTCGCCTATCTCACCCGCTCGCCCGAACGGATCGACGCCGTCGACCTCAACGCCGCCCATATCGCGCTGAACCGCATGAAGCTCGAGGCGGTGCGCCGCCTGCCCTCGCAGGGCGACCTGTTCCGCTTCTTCGGCGCCACCGACACCAGCCACAATTCGGAAGCCTACGACCGCTTCATCGCCCCGCATCTCGATCCGGTCAGCCGCCACTACTGGGAGCGCCGTAACTGGCGCGGCCGCCGGCGCATCGAGGTCTTCGACCGCAATTTCTACCAGACCGGCCTGCTCGGCCTGTTCATCGCCATGGGACATCGCGTCGGCAAGTTCTTTGGCGTCGACCCCGCGGGCATCATGCAGGCCTGCAACATCGGCGAGCAGCGCCGCTTCTTCAACGAGGAGCTGGCGCCGGTTTTCGAAAAGCCGCTGCTGAAATGGGCGACGTCGCGCAAGGCTTCGCTGTTCGGTCTCGGCATTCCGCCGGCGCAGTACGATTCGCTGATCACCTCGGGCGACGGCACGATGGCGAGCGTGCTCAAGGCCAGGCTGGAAAAGCTCGCCTGCGATTTCCCGCTGAACACCAATTATTTCGCCTGGCAGGCCTTTGCCCGCCGCTATCCCGAGCCCGGCGAGGCAGCACTCCCCGCCTATCTGGAGAAGCGCAATTACAAGGTGATCCGCGACAACATCGACCGCGTCGCCATCAACCACACCAACCTGATCGAGTTTCTCGCCGGCAGGGATGCGGGCGCGGTCGACCGCTTCATCCTGCTCGACGCGCAGGACTGGATGACCGACGACCAGCTCAACGCGCTGTGGTCGGAGATCACCCGCACGGCATCGGCCGGCGCCCGTGTCATCTTCCGTACGGCGGCCGAGCCCAGCCTGCTGCCCGGTCGCGTCTCCAACTCGCTGCTTGACCAGTGGAGCTACGAGGCCGAGGCCTCGCGCGACTTCTCCGCGCGCGACCGTTCGGCCATCTATGGCGGTTTCCACCTCTATGTGAAGCGCTGATGAGCACCACCGAACTGCCCGCCAGCCATGCCGAACTGATGGACGGTGTCTATCGCCGGCAGCGCCACATCTATGACCTCACCCGCAAATACTACCTGCTTGGCCGCGACCGGCTGATATCAGGGCTGGACGTGCCGCAAGGCGGCACGGTGCTCGAGCTCGGTTGCGGCACCGGCCGCAACATCATCCTTGCCGCCCGCCGCTATCCCGAGGCGCGCTTCTTCGGCCTCGATATTTCGGCGGAAATGCTGGAGACGGCCGAGGCCGCAATCGCCCGTGAAGGCCTGTCCGGCCGCGTCACGCTCAAGCGCGGCGACGCCACCAATTTCGACGCCGGCGCACTCTTTGGTGTCGCGCGTTTCGACCGCGTCTTCGTGTCCTATTCACTGTCGATGATCCCCGGCTGGGAAAAGACAGTTTCCGAGGCGCTCGCCGCCCTGGCGCCTGGCGGTTCGCTGCATGTCGTCGATTTCGGCCAGCAGGAGGGCCTGCCGCGCTGGTTCCGGGCGCTGCTGCGCGGCTGGCTCAAGAAATTCCACGTCACGCCGCGTGAGACGCTGCGCGAAGTCCTGGAATCGGAATCTCGGCGAACCGGCGCAAGCTTCCATTTCAGAACGCTTTATCGCGGCTACGCCTGGCTTGGGGTGATCGGCGCAGCCAAGTAGTCAGTGCAGCGCCTTGACCAGCGCTCCCAGCATCGCCTGCGGTCGATAGCCAAGCTTGGCCGGCGTCAGGCCAAGCCGCACCACCACCAACTGCTCCGACGGAATGATGGCGACCGTCTGCCCGTCATGGCCTTCCATCCAGTAAGTGTCCTTGGGCAGGCCGGCCGCAGCGCCGGCTCCGGGGTTCTCCTCATCGCCCGGCCCTTCGATCCATACCTGGCCCTTGCCGTAGACCTTCGAAGCCGCCGCCGGCTCCCGCATCCAGTCGACGAAGCCGGCGGGCAGGAGCTGATTGCCGTTCCAGGCCCCGCCCTGCAGCAGGAACTGGCCGAAGCGCGCCCAGTCATGCGCCGTGGCGTAGAGATAGGACGAGCCGACAAAGCTGCCCTGCTCGTCGGTCTCGAGCACGGCGCTGTGCATGCCGATCGGCTCGAACAGCGCCTTCCGCGGCCAGGTTAGCGCCTTCGCCTTGTCGCCGACGGCGTCCTGCCACAGCCGCGACAGCATCACCGCCGTGCCGCTCGAATAGGAAAACACCTTGCCCACCTCGCCCGTCAGCGGCTTGGCCTCGGCGAAACCGGCCATGTCGGGTTCGAGATAGAGCATGCGCGTCACATCGGCGACGTCGCCGTAATCCTCGTTGAACTCCAGCCCGCTCGACATCGCCATCAAATCGGCAAGGCTGATGGCGTCGCGGCCGTCCGCCTTCCACGGCGCGAACAGGCCCTTGTTGTCGATCGCCATCTTGCCGTCCTTGACCAGCGTGCCGACGATCGCGGCATTGACCGTCTTGGTCATCGACCAGCCGAGCAGCGGCGTCTTTGCCGAAAAGCCCTCGCCATAGCGCTCGGCGACGATATGGCCGTTCTTCACCACGACCACGGCGCGCATGCCGGCGCCGGCCATGGCCGCGTCGTCGACGATCTTCGCGATTTCTGGATTCTGCGAGGCGTCCACCCGCTCACCCTCCGGCCACAGCGCACCCTGCCTGGTGGCGGCCGGCTCGGCGTAGATCGCCGTCTGCCTCGCCTTGCCGGTGTTGCCGTCTGGGACCGCGGCGCAGCCCAGTCCGTCGCGCGCGACGGCGACACTTTTGCCGAGCACGCCGAACAGGCCTGCCGACACCATGCCGCGTTCCTTGTCGACCGACACCTTCATCAGCCTGAGCAGCGGATGACCCGGCGCCTGGACGTCGACGGCGAGCACCTCGTTGGCGTCGCGCCCGGCGATGAAGACGTTCGAGCACACGATCTTGGCCGAATAGCCGGAACCGACGCGGATCAATTCGGGCGGCGCGACATAGAGCCAGGCGACCAGCGCGACTATCGCCAGCACGACCAGGCCGAACAGCCATTTGACGATCTTGACGACGATCCGCATCTCACCCCCTGCGTGTGGCGCCCGATTTATGCCATCGATTTGCCGCCATTGCTGCCTCAAAATCGCGGCTGTTGTCGAGCGCCGTCAACCGAATATCAACCATGATCGGCGATCAACGGAGAGGGCTGGACGATCCTGTGGGGCGATCGTCCGGCGGGCCTGACAAAGGGGGCCATCTGCAACGACCCATCAGCGGCCGGCTGAACCCGGCTCAGGAGTAGCGATGCGCCGTCTTGCGGCTCTCATCATGCTGACGCTGCTGGGCGCCTGCTCGACCGTCGACGACCTCACGCCGGTGATGTCCTCGAGCAGTCCGATGGTTGCGGTGCGCGCGCCGCGCTTCGAGGACTCCAAGCCGCACGAGTGGGACAGCGGCGCGCCGTGGAACTACGCCATCCACGGCACCGATGTCTCCAAATACCAGACATCCGTGGACTGGCCGGCGGCCAAGGCGAGCGGCATTTCCTTCGCGTTCATCAAGGCGACCGAAGGCGGCGACCGCTTCGACGAGTATTTCAACGAGCATTGGGCGCGCACCAAGGCCTCGGCGATTCCGCGCGCCGCCTATCATTTCTTCTATTTCTGCACGCCCGCCGCCACCCAGGCGCGCTGGTTCATCGCCAATGTCCCGAAAGACCGTTCCGCGATGCCGCCGGTGCTGGACATGGAATGGAACCCGAAATCGCCGACCTGCCGGCTGCGTCCCGACCCGGCCACCGTGCGCGCGGAAATGACGACTTTCCTCGAAATGGTCGAGCGGCACTACGGCAAGAAGCCGATCATCTACACCTCGATCGACTTCTTCGACGACAACGGCCTGGCGAACTTCCGCGGCTACCCTTACTGGCTGCGCTCGGTCGCCGGCCATCCGCGCCAGAAGTACGGCAGCCACCCCTTCACCTTCTGGCAATATACCGGAACCGGCATCGTTCCGGGCATGACCGGCAAATCCGATATCAACGTTTTCAACGGCTCGGAAGCCGCCTGGAACAGGTGGCTGCGGCAGAACACCCGTTGACATAAGCCGTCCTGCCTGCTTTTCGACACGACCAGCGGCGATGTATTGAGCTGCTGGCAGTCCGGAGCGGCGTACCAGGCGGGTGCCCGAGGACGCTCCTGAGCTTTGAATTCACGCATGGTCCTGGCCAGAACCGGTTCGGGTTCGGCGGGGCGTGCGCCGGTTTCGAAAGGGAAGCGATGCGATTGCGTGTTGAAATCTTGGCGGCGCTGTTTGTCGGCGCTCTTGCCTGGCCGGCGGCGGCGCAGGAGTGCGGGGACGATTTCAACACCTGGAAACAGGGCGTGGCGGCGGAAGCCAAGGCGGCCGGCGTCGGCGCCGTCGGCCTGAGCGCGCTGGAACAGGCGAGCCTCGACGACAAGGTCCTGGCGCGCGACCGCGCCCAGGGCGTCTTCACTCAGACCTTCACCGAATTCTCCAACCGCATGATCTCGACCTACCGCCTGAAGCAGGGCGCGGCCAATCTGAAGAAATACGCCGACGTCTTCGCCCGCGCCGACCAGGAATTCGGCGTCCAGGCGCCCGTCATCGCCGCCTTCTGGGCGCTCGAGACCGACTTCGGCGCCGTCCAGGGCGATTTCCACACGCTGAGCGCGCTGGTGACGCTCTCGCATGACTGCCGCCGGCCGCAGCTTTTCCGCCCCCAGCTCGTGCCTTTGCTGACGCTGATCGATCGCGGCGTGCTGCCGGCCGACGTGACCGGCGCCTGGGCCGGCGAGATCGGCCAGACGCAGATCCTGCCGACCGACTACCTTGCCCGCGGCGTCGACGGCGATGGCGACGGCATCGTCGACCTGCGCCACAGCGTACCGGACGTGATCATGACCACGGCCAACAAGGTGCTGTCGCGCGGCTGGAAGCGCGACCAGCCCTGGATCGAGGAAGTCCGGGCGCCCGACGACATGCCCTGGGACCAGACCGGCCGCACCAACAAGCTGCCTTTATCGCAATGGACGCAATGGGGCGTCACCAACCCGGACGGCTCCCCGCTTGTCGACAATGGCCTCAAGGCCGGCCTGGCCCTGCCGATGGGCCGCAAGGGACCGGCCTTCCTCACCTACGACAATTTCGATGTCTATCTCGAATGGAACCAGTCCTTCACCTACGCGCTGACCGCGGCCAACCTCGCCGCCCGGCTGGCGGGCGCCCCGCAGCTCAATCCACGCAATCCCGAACCCGGCCTCAGCGGCGATCAGATGAAGGCGCTGCAGACGAAGCTTGAAGCCAAGGGCTATGACGTCGGCACCGTCGACGGCATCCTTGGCACCAACACCCGCGAGGCAATCCGCAAGGAACAGATGCGGCTTGGCCTGCCGGTGGACGGCTGGCCGACGCCGGAGCTTCTGGCGAGATTGTAAGATGAGGGATTAGGCAGTAGGCAATAGGCAATAGGAACTGAAGCAGAGACTGGAGAACCTCCTACTGCCTACTGCCTACTGCCTAACTCGCCATCGTCTCCAAACTCGCAAATCCCTGCGGCGCGTCGCCCTCGTCGAACGGTGTCGTCACCTCGACGAAAGTGTCGGGGAAGAAGCCGTTGAAGCGTGTCCTCAGCGACAGCGAGTAGGCGCCGATATGGCCGATCTCGATCCAGTCGCCGGTGTCGACCGTCTCCGGCAGCCAGAACGGCCTGGACAGGATATCGACGGAATCGCAGGTCGCGCCGCAGACCTTGAACGGCACGATGTTCTTCTCCTCGCCATTGCGCGAACGGATCGCGGGGTCCGGAATGAAACGCGCCGGCAGTGTGATCTTGCCGGTCCATGAATCCGACAGCGACGCCCAGATGCCGTCATTGATGTAGAGCCGCTTGCCCTTGCGCAAGAGCACGCGCACGATCAGCGACAGGCAGCGCGCCACGATCACCCGTCCCGGCTCCGCTACCAGCGGCATCTCGTCGAACTGGTATTCTTTGATGTCTCCCGACAGCCGCGACATGATCTGGCCGAGCGATGGCATTTCGACCTGCTTGCGGTTGGGATCATGGCCATACTCGGCCGGAAAGCCGCCACCGACATCGAGCCCGGCAATGTCGAAGGTCAGCCGGTTGCGCACCCAGTCGGCCGAGGCCAGCGCCCGCTCATAGGTGTCGGGATCCTCGATCTGGCTGCCGACATGGAAGCAGAGGCCGACCTTGTAGCCGGTGCGGTTGAGCCGCTCTGCGAGTTCCACCGCATAGGCCGGACCGGCGCCGAACTTCTTCGACAGTTCGTAGGCCGCCGACCCCTTCGTCTGGATGCGCACGAAGACGGTGATTGCGCCGGGATCGATGTCGAGCGCGCGCACCACCCTGGTCAGCTTGGTGATCTCGTCCTCATGGTCGAGCGAGATGACGCGAATGCCGTATTTCTCCAGCGCCAACTTGATGTCCGACTGCGCCTTGATCGGATGCATGTAGAGCATCTCGGCATCGGGCGAGACGGCACGCACGGCGGCGAACTCGCCGGGCGAAGCCACGTCGAAAGCGGTGACGCCGGCCTCGACCAGCGCCTTCAGCACGATCTGCTCGCCATTGGTCTTGACCGCATAGGCCGTCTTGCCGGGAAACATGCCCATGAACTGCAGGGCGTCGGCCTTCAACACCTGAGGGCGAAAGCAATAGACCGGATCGTCCGGGCGAAGCGCCAACGCCGCCTCGCGGGCATTCTCGAATCGCTGCATGGACGAATCCTTCGAACTAGGCTGCGCACAATTAATCCAAGCTAGCGGCTAAAGAAAACAATTCTGTGTCTCGGCTTGTTACCGCTGCCGGGTTACGCCTGTTGCGGGAGGAGCTAGGCCAGCCGTCAGGTTTCGGGTGGCCCTTGCTTCGGAACCGCATATGGCTTGAAGGACATTCGACAGGACCGGCATTCCGACGGTCCGGGAGGGCAGGCATATGGCAACAGCAGCAGCAGCCACCGCCACGGCACGCGGTCCGATGACGCTCGCTGACTGGGGACAGTTGCTTTTGCTCGGCGCGATCTGGGGCGGTTCGTTCTTCTTCGCCCGCATTGCCGTCTCGGAGCTTTCGCCCCTTGTTCTGGTGCTGTTTCGCGTCGCCATCGCGGCGACAGCGCTCCAGCTCTATCTCGCCGTGCGCGGCCCTTCGTTCCGCCTCGCCTTCCCGCATGCAGGCCTGTTCTTCCTGCTGGCGCTCGCCAACAACGTCGTCCCCTTCTCGCTGATCTTCGCCGGCCAGACAGAACTTGGCGCCGGTATCGCCTCGGTGCTCAACGCCACCACGCCGTTCTGGACCCTGGTCCTCGCCAATGCGCTGACATCGGACGAGAAACTGTCCTGGAACAAGCTTGCCGGCATTGCGCTCGGCATTGCCGGCACGGCAGTGATGATCGGTCCCGGCCTGCTCGCCGGGCTTGGCGGTCCGGTCTGGGCGAAGTTCGCGCTGATCGGCGCCTCGCTTTCCTACGCCGTCGCGCTGATGATTGCCCGTCGCTTCAAGGGCGTGCCCTCGCCGGTGATCGCCACCGGACAATTGACCGCCTCAACCATCATCATGATCCCGGTCGTGCTCATCGCCCATGGCCCTGCCGGTCTGTTCTCGGCCTCGCCGCCAGTCTGGGCGGCGGTGCTGGGGCTGGCTCTGCTCTCAACCGCCTTCGCCTACATTCTCTATTTCAACCTCGTCGCCTCGGCCGGCGCCACCAACGCCTCGCTGGTCACGCTCATCGTGCCGGTCAGCGCCATGCTGCTCGGCTTCCTGTTCCTTGGCGAGCGACTCGAACTGTTCGAAATGGGCGGCATGGCATTGATCGGACTTGGCCTGATCACCATAGACGGGCGCTTGTTCGGCCAACGCTGAGGGCGCGTTGTTCGGTAGAACGAAACGGCGATCTAGATCCTTTGATTGGCTCCCGCATCGCGCATTCCTACCGGACGTCGATGCTGCAAGGCCGTCCGAGTCGACCCTGGTAGCGCTGCCATGCCTAGCTTCCGCCGCAGGGCCGCCATAATTTATTCACAAGCCCTGAGCTCGCTTTTGCCGAAGAGTTTCAATGCCTAACGGCAAAAGCCAGGTCGCAAATTCCACATTCACGTCGCATTGCAGCACATTTTCCGCTTGCCTGTGGCACAAATGACCCTAGACTCCTGCCATAGCTCTTAAGAGGAGGCTATGACATGGGACTGACGAGGCCAATCAACGCATTGATGATTTGTGCAGCGTTCGCATTCATCGGCGCCCTAATCATAGGCGTTCTTCCGTAACCGCCAGAGCGGAAGAAATCAGCAGCTGACAGTCAATCCATTTCGAAAGGCCGGGTTTTCACCCGGCCTTTTGCGTTTCACGTCACGACGACAGATCAGGCCGCGGCAGAGCCCGCCGCTTCCGTTTCATGCGAGCGGATGCCGATCATGTGGCAGATGGCAAAGACCAGGTCGGCGCGGTTCATCGTGTAGAAGTGGAAGTCGCTAACGCCACGTTCGACGAGGTCGAGCACCTGCTCGGCCGCCACCGCCGAGGCCACCAGCGCATGCGTCTGCGGGTCGTTCTGAAGCCCCTCGAAACGCTCGGCCAGCCATGCCGGCACCAGCGCGCCGCAGCGCGCCGAGAAATTGGCGACCTGGGTGAAATTGTGCACCGGCAGGATGCCCGGCACGATCGGAATATAGATGCCTGCCCGCCGCGCCCGCTCGACATAGCGCTCGTAGAGATCGTTGTCGAAGAAGAACTGGGTGATGGCGCGGGTCGCGCCATTGTCGGCCTTGCGCTTCAGCATGTCGAAGTCGGTGGCGAAGTCGGGGCTTTCCGGGTGCTTTTCCGGGTAGGCGGAGACGGAGATGTCGAAATCGCCGGCGCTCTTCATCGCGCCGACCAGTTCGGCGCCATTGGCATAGCCGTCCGGATGCGGCCTGTAGGCGGTGCCGACGCCCGCCGCCGGATCGCCGCGCAGCGCGACGAAGCGGGTGACGCCCATATCGGCGAATTCGCGCACCACGGCGTCGACCTGATCGCGCGCGGCGTCGACGCAGGTCATGTGCGCCGCCGGCGTCAGCGTCGTCTCATTGAGGATGCGCTTGACGGTGCGGGCGGTGCGTTCGCGCGTCGAGCCGCCGGCGCCATAGGTCACCGAGACGAATTTCGGCTTGAGCGGCTCCAGCCGGGTGACGGTGTCCCAAAGCCTGGCTTCCATCTCGTCGGTCTTCGGCGGGAAGAACTCGAACGAAACCCGGACCTTGTCGCCAATGTCGGGGCGGCGGGAAAAGCGGAACTGGTTCATCAGGCGGTTTCCCTTGCCGGAAGAGTGTCATTGGAAGGATCGGCGATCAGCATGCGGCGGTCGCGGCCGAGCCACAGCTTGACGGTCAGCCGGGCCTCGGCCTGGCCGCGCGGCTCGAACTCCTGGCTGTCTTCGAGCGCGAGGCCCGCCTCGGCGAACCACTCGGCGATCTGCCGGTCGGAAAAGCCGAGCCGCATATGCGCGTGCTGGTCGCGCAGAAACTCCAGCGCATGCGGCGCGAAATCGACGATCACCAGCCGGCCCGCCGGGCGCAGCAGCCGCGCCGCCTCGCGGATGGCGCGGGCGGGATCGTCGAGATAATGCAACACCTGATGGATGGTGACGAGATCGAAGGCGTCGCGCTCGACCGGCGGCGCGAAGATGTCGCCCTGCCGCACCTGCGCGTTGGCGATGCCCGCCTTGTCCAGATTGGCGCGCGCCACCGTCAGCATCTCGCGCGACATGTCGATGCCGACGCCGCGCCGGTAGAGCGGCGAAAAGATCTCGAGCAGCCGCCCGGTGCCGGTGCCGAGGTCGAGCATCGACTGGAACGGCCGCTTGCCGACGAGCTTGAGCAGAGCGGCCTCCACCGCGCGGTCCGGCACATGCAGCGAGCGGATGTGATCCCAACTCGCGGCATTCTCGGAGAAATATTCGGCGGCGCGGTCCTGCCGCTTGCGCTTGACCGCCGCCAGCCGCTCCAGGTCGCGCTCCACCTGCGGGTCGGCGCCGCGGATGCCGGAAACGAGCCTGAGGACAAAATCGCGCGCGGCGTCCGTGTCGGAAAGCCGGAAGAACGCCCACGACCCCTCCTGGTAGCGCCCGATCAGCCCCGCCTCCAGCAACAGCTTGAGGTGGCGCGACACGCGTGGCTGCGACTGGCCGAGAATTTCGGTAAGATCGGAAACGGTAAGGTCGCCGCGCGACAGGAGCGCGAGGATGCGCAGCCGGCTGGATTCGGCCGCTGCCTTCAATGTATCCACCATCGTATCGAGCGCGACGTGCATGCGTGTTTCTCTTTGAAAAAGATATAAACATATGTTTATGTCGATTTTGACAACCATGCAAGGCCAATGTCGCTTCCTGACAAGAAAATGGCGCATGCATGATCCACGGGCGGAAACCGGTTTTCGGATGAGCGAGGCCAGAGCCATGTTCGAGACACGCGAGGGCGAAAGGCAACTGGAAGCCGATCCAGCCGCCATGTCGTCGGACGGCCATGTCGTCTTCATCGGCCGCATCGCCTCGCCATGGACGAGCCGCGAGACCTGCCCGAAGAACATGCTGGCCGCGCGGGAGGCGGGACAGCCCGCAGTGCTGACGATCGACCCGGCCTATCGCGAGGGCCTTGCCGGGCTGGATCGCGCCAGCCATGTCATCATCCTGTCCTGGTTCGATCAGGCGCCACGGAATCTGATTGTGCAGAAACCTCGCCATGCGGCTGAGCCGAAAGGCGTTTTTTCGCTGCGCTCCCCTGCCCGGCCGAATCCGATCGGGCTGCATGTGGCGAAGCTCGTCGCTCTCGACATCGAAGCCGGACGTCTCGACCTCGATGCCATCGACGTGCTCGACGGCACGCCGGTCATCGACGTCAAACCCTATTTCGCCTCGACCGATGCGTTTGCCGAGGCGGTCATTGCCGGACGCGACGAGCGATGAAAGCGCCGACAAACCGCCGCCGCGCCATCGCCAAGGCGCTGACCACCCTGTTGCCGCTGGCACCCTACGCCGACGTCGAGAAGATCCGCGCCGACGCCGGCTCGGCGCGTCTGCACAATCTGCCGGCGTCGATCTCCGTCTGGCTGGCGACGATCGCCCATATCCGCCACGTCCACACCGACTACGAGAAGCTCTTGGCCGAGGGCTATGACCGCGACTCCGCGCGCTTCTTCGTCATCGAGCAGACCAACATCGTGCTGACCCGCTGGCGCGCCACGCGCCTGCTCGAGTCGGAAGACGAGGACGACGAATGAAGCAGCGCCACGGGCGCACTGTCGGCGCCACTTGAGCCTCTGACGAGGCCAAACAGCACCGGTTGGCTGGCCCTATTTCATTCGGGGCGGCGCGCTAGCCTGCCCTCGACTATCGAGCGGGGACGAATGCGATGAGCCAGAACGCTGCAAGGACACCCACCGGAGCCCTGCCCTTGCTGTCCGATCGCCACGTCGATCCGCATGCCTATCCCCAGGGCGTTGCCTTCCTCGACGGCCAGTATCTGCCGATGTCGCAGGCCAAGATCTCGGTGCTCGACTGGGGCTTCCTGCATTCGGATGCCACTTACGACACCGTCCATGTCTGGGACGGCAGCTTCTTCCGGCTGGACCTGCATCTCGACCGCTTCTTCGGCGGACTGGAGAAGCTGCGCATGACGATCCCGTTCGACCGCGACGGTGTCACCGAGATCCTGCACAATTGCGTCGCGCTGTCGGGTCATCGCGCCGCCTATGTCGAGATGCTGTGCACGCGCGGCGCCTCGCCGACCTTCAGCCGCGACCCGCGCCAGGCGGTGAACCGCTTCATGGCCTTCGCCGTGCCGTTCGGCTCGGTCGCCAATGCCGAACAGTTGCGCCGCGGCCTGCATGTCGCGATCAGCGACAAGGTGCGCATCCCGCCGGCCTCGATCGACCCGGCGATCAAGAACTACCATTGGCTCGACCTGGTGCGTGGCCTCTACGACGCCTATGACCGCGGCGCCGAGACCGCCCTGATCCTCGATTTCAACGGCAATGTCGCCGAAGGCCCGGGCTTCAACGTGTTCCTGGTCAAGGACGGCAAATTGTCGACGCCGGCGGTCGGCGTGCTGCCCGGCATCACCCGCCGCACCGTCTTCGACCTCTGCGCCGAGGCCGGCCTTTCCGCTGCAGCGGTCGATGTCGGCGTCGCCGCCCTGAAAGCAGCCGACGAGGTTTTCATCACCTCGACCGCTGGCGGCGTCATCCCGGTGACGGTGATCGACGACGCCCCGGTCGCCGACGGCAAGGTCGGCCCGATCACCAGCCGGCTGATGGGGCTCTACTGGAAGAAGCACCAGGACCCGGCCTGGTCGAGCCCGGTGCGATATCGCTAGCTCGCCGCCCAAGGTGCGCTGCGATTGAGGTCAGGCTGGCCTCACCTGAGTCTCAGTGGATGCTAGGCTCGATAGATCCACTGCTCCGGCACCCGCACCGAGATCTCCTCGCCGGTCCGGATCGTGCCCGGCTTCTCGACCCAGGCGACGATACCACGCATCCGCTTCGCCGCTTTCGGGAATAACAGCGCGCCGGCCTCGTGGTCGGCCATGCCGGCATTCTCGGCGACCGAGCGTCCGGCGATGCGGCATGGCCCGTTCTGGGCGTCGACCTTGATCGTGACGCCGCCCTTGAAGAATAGCAGCGTGCCGGACGGCAGCATGGAGAGATGCGGCAGCCCTTCGATCATCAGATTGGCGCCGATCCATTCCGCCTTGATCTCGGCCAGGCCCATCCGCTCCGAGACGATGGCCAATTCGTCCGCCGCCACGATCGACAACTGCCGCTCGTTGCGCATCTCGGTGCCGCGCGGATACCAGGGCTCGCGGCCGCCGGAGCGGCGCGTGGCGCCGGCATGAAAGTCGCCGTCAATGCCGTCGAAGCCGAGCCGCAGCTCCTCAACCGCCCGCGTCTCGAAATGATCGAACGGCGCGACGTAAAGTGCCGAAACCTTCGCCGCGAGCTTGCGTGCGGGGACGATCTCGGCAGGGCTCTCCGCCGCGGGGAACAGATCCATTGTGCTTGCCGTCTCTTGCATGCCTTGGCTTAGCCGATATCGCCGGACAGGGTCCAGTCGAAAGCACTGATGATCCAATCAGGCGCCTTGATGCCCATTGTCGCCGATCACGGTCTTCTTACCCGATTTTCGCCTTGCGCCGCATTGCCGCCGCGCCATGAGGCTCCGATAGTGATGTCACGGAGGAGGCTACCATGCATCCCGCACCCGCAATCGCGGCGCTCTGGCTGTTCTGGGTCGTGTCATGGCTGGCGGCCGCCTTCTGGGCCGACCCGGCGGCAAAACGCGCCGGCTTTCGGGAGGAAGCGCGCTACCGCGCCCTGTGGACGATCGGCGCGATCCTGCTGTTCGTGCCGGCGCATGGTTATGTCGGCAGGCTTCGGCTCTGGATGCCGACCCTCGCCGAAGCCTGGATCTGCGTCGGCCTGGTCGCGGTCGGCCTCGCCTTCTCCTGGTGGGCGAGGCTGCATCTCGGCCGGCTGTGGTCGGGCACCGTCACCGCCAAGGCCGATCACCGCGTCGTCGATTCCGGCCCCTATGGGCTGGTCCGGCATCCGATCTACACCGGCCTGCTTGTGGCGATACTCGCCACCATGGCGGCGAAGGGCACGGTCTGGGGCGTGGCCGGCGCCGCCTTCCTCATCGTGGGCATCGTCGTGAAGGCCAGGCTTGAGGAGAGCTTCCTGCGCGGCGAACTCGGTACGGCCTATGACGACTATGCCAGGCGCGTGCCGATGCTGGTGCCGTTTGCACCAAACTAGGCGCCAAAGTGTGTTTGAAGCCGCCGTTTTCAGGTCGGCCTCACCTCAGAGCATCTTGAGCAAGGCGCCGCCGATCGAATAGCCGGCGCCGAAAGCGCAGATCAGGCCGAAATCGCCGGCCTTCATGTCGGCATGGTTCTCCGACAGCGCGACGATGGCGCCGGCGCCGGCGGTGTTGCCGAGCCGCTCCAGCACCATCGGCGCACGGTCGTGGTCGACCTCATGGCCGAAGGCGAGCTTGAGGATCATCGCGTTCATGCGCGCATTGGCCTGGTGCAGCCAGAACCGCCGGATGCCCTGCGGCGTCAGCCCGTGCTCGGCCAGGAACTCGACGATGAATTTGTGGCCGGCGACGGTGACTTCCTTGAACACCTTGTTGCCGACCTGCTTGATCAGATTGCCCTCGAGATCGATCCTGTAGGGATCGTCCTGGGCGGTGCGGGTGTGGTAGCCGAGATTGGTGCGAATGTTGTTCGACATCTGCGTCCAGGTGCGGGTGTCCAGCACCTCGAAGCGTCCCGGCCGCTTCTCGCCCTGCTCCAGTCCCTCGACGACCATGGCGACCGAGGCATCGCCGAAGATGAAATGCGTCTGCCGGTCGCGGAAGTTGAGATGGCCGGTGATGATCTCCGGCGTCGAGACCAGCACCCGCTTGTGCGCGCCCGCCCGCACGAGGTTGGCCGCTATGTGCAGCGCGGCCGCGGCGGAAGAGCAGCCGAGCCCCATGTCGAAGCCGGCGCCCTTCGTGCCCAGCGCCTGCTGCATCTCGATGGCGATCGCCGGATAGGGCCGCTGCTGGTGCGAGGCCGAGCAGATGACAAGGTCGATGTCGGATGGTTGCAGGCCGGCATGATCCAGCGCCTTCCTCGCCGAGGCGATGCCGAACTCGGCCTGCAGCGACAGCGCATCGTCCGGCCGCGCCGGAATGCGCGGCGCCATGCGCGCCGGGTCGAGAATGCCTTCGCGCTCGACCACATGACGGGTCCGGACGCCCGAGGCATGGACGATGAAGTCGCTGTCCGACTTCTGCAGCAGCGCCTCGCCGGCGACCTCGCGGCGCGCATTCTCCGTGTCGACCCAGGCGTTGAAGCTGGCCACCAGCTCTTCATTGGTGATGACAGGTCTAGGGATTTCAGCGCCGATGCCGCTGATGATGACGCGATGCATTTCCAATCCGTCCCCTGCGCGGGCGTTGCGGCTTGATGTGAGCGCCAGGGCTCCCGGCGCAACACTTGTCGCATTTGGCCGGTTTATGCCAGCTTAAATCGAATGCTTTGAATTACCAGGCGCAGAGCTTGGTGTTGGTCTGCGGATTGTTCCAGCAGGCGCCGTCGTCGCGGCTGCGCACGAACTGGCCCGGCAGCGACACGTTGCGGCGGCCGAAATTGATATAGCCATAGGCAAAGCCCGGGCCGTCGATTTCAAGCACATAGGTCGGATAGCCGGGCGCCGAGATGCGGAAGCTGCCGTCGCTGGCGATCGCCCTGTAATTGCAGGAGAAATAGCCGTCATCCGTGGTGTAGCAGCGCGCCCGCTTGGCCTCTGCCGACATCGAGAAGGCAAGCAGCGCGGCTACGCCCACGCAACCGCCCAGGACAATCTTCCCCAGTGCCATAGTCTACCCCCCGCCACCTGGACCACCGGTCACGATCCAGGCCGAAAGACTGCGCATGGCGGCGAAATCCGGTCAAGCACTCGTGATGAGCGCGGCGCGCTGGCTAACGCTTCTTAACCGGGACGGCGCGCGGCGATGAAGATGCGGGGAAAGCGCAGCAGCACCTTGCCGTTCGCCGTCTTCGGATAGGCCTTCGCGATCCTTGCCGTGTAGCGGTCGAGGAACAGCTTGCGCTCGTCGGCGTCGAGCGGATCGAGAAACGGCTTCAGCCCCGTCGACTTCACCCATTCGACGATCGCCTCGGCATCGGCGAGCGGGTGGTTGTAGACGGTGTGCCAGATGTCGAGCCGGTCGGAGTGGGGCGACAACAGATCGTAGTAGAACGACACCGGCGGCAGCGGCTCGCGCGCGGCACCTTTCAGCTTTTCGGCGAACGGCATCTCGGCCGCCGTCTCGCGCATTAACCGGTGCGACGGCTCGCCGAGATTGTCGGGCATCTGCACGGCCAGCGTGCCGTGCGGACTCAAGAACCCCATCAGCCGCTGGAACACCGCGGGATGTTCCGGCAGCCATTGGAACACCGCATTGGCGAAGATGACGTCGACCGGCTTCTCCGGCTGCCAGGCGGAAGCGTCGGCGAGCCCGAAGGTCACGTTCGGCAGCCGCGCCCTCGCCTTCTCGATCATGTCGGGCGAAGTGTCGAAGCCGCTCACCTCGGCATCCGGCCAGCGCTGGACCAGAAGCTCGGTCGAGTTGCCCGGCCCGCAGCCGATGTCGACGACGCGGCGCGGGAAGTCCACCGGCACCTGCGCGACGAGATCGCGCGCGGGCCGCGTGCGCTCGTCCTCGAATTTCAGATATTGGGCGGCGGACCAGTCGGCCATTTCGGAACCTCTTCGTTCGCCGCCCTCGGCCAATATCACCGCGTCAGCCGCTTGTGCGTCATGCGGTGCGGGGTTGCCGCTTCGGCGCCGAGGCGACGCAGCTTGTCCTTCTCATATTCCTCGAAGTTGCCCTCGAACCATTCGACATGCGCATCGCCCTCGAAGGCGAGCATGTGCGTCGCCATGCGGTCGAGGAACATGCGGTCGTGGCTGATGATGACGGCGCAGCCGGCATAGGCTTCCAGCGCGTCTTCCAGCGCGGCCAGCGTTTCGGTGTCGAGGTCGTTGGTCGGTTCGTCGAGCAGAAGCACGTTGCCGCCGCCCTTCAGCATCTTGGCCAGATGCACGCGGTTGCGCTGGCCGCCCGAAAGGTTGCCGACCTTCTGCTGCTGGTCGCCGCCGCGGAAGTTGAAGGACGAGCAGTAGGCGCGGCTGTTGACCTCGTGCTTGCCGAGCTTGATCACCTCGGCGCCGCCGGAGATTTCTTCCCACACCGTCTTGTTCCCATCGAGCGCATCGCGGCTCTGGTCGACATAGCCGAGCTTGACCGTCTCGCCGATGCGGACCGTACCCGCATCCGGTTTTTCCTGGCCGGTGAAGGTCTTGAACAGCGTTGTCTTGCCGGCGCCGTTCGGGCCGATGACGCCGACGATGCCGCCCGGCGGCAGCCTGAACGACAGGTCCTCGATCAAAAGCTCGTCGCCAAAGCCCTTGTTCAGGCCTTCGACCTCGATGACGACATTGCCGAGCCGCTCGCTCGACGGAATGACGATCTGGGTGTCGGTCGGCTTGCGGTTCTGCGACTGCTCGACCAGTTCCTCATAGGCCTTGATACGCGCCTTCGACTTGGTCTGGCGCGCCTTCGGCGAGGACTGGATCCACTCGCGTTCGCGCCAGATCGACTTCTGACGCGCGTCGTCTTCGCGGCCTTCCTGGATCAGGCGCTTGGCCTTGGCGTCGAGATATTTGGTGTAGTTGCCCTCGTAGGGAATGCCGCGGCCGCGATCGAGCTCCAGGATCCAGCCGGTGACGTTGTCGAGGAAGTAGCGGTCGTGGGTGATGATCAGCACCGAGCCCGGATAGTCGCGCAGATGCTTTTCCAGCCATTGCGTGGTCTCGGCGTCGAGGTGGTTGGTCGGCTCGTCGAGCAGCAGCAGGTCGGGCTGCTCCAGCAGCAGCCGGCACAGCGCCACGCGGCGGCGCTCGCCGCCCGACAGGTTGGTCACCTCGGAATCGGCCGGCGGGCACTGCAGCGCGTCCATCGCCATCTCGACCTGCTGCTCGAGGTCCCACAGGTTCAGCCTGTCCATCTCGTCCTGGAGCTTGGCGGACTCGTCCGCCGTCTCGTCGGAATAGTTCATCATCAGCTCGTTGTAGCGCTCGATGATGGCGGTCTTCCTGGCGACGCCGTCCATGACGTTTTCACGCACGGTCTTGCTGTTGTCGAGGTGCGGCTCCTGCGCGAGGTAGCCGACGGTCGCGCCTTCGGCCAGCCACGCTTCGCCCTGGAACTCCTTGTCGAGCCCGGCCATGATGCGCAGGATGGTCGACTTGCCCGAGCCGTTGGGCCCGAGAATGCCGATCTTGGCGTCCGGGTAGAAGGACAGATGAACGTTATCGAGCACCTTCTTGGTGCCATAGGCCTTCGACAGGCCGGACATGTGATAGATGAACTGGCGAGCCACGCGCGCTTTCCCTGAGAGTTGCTGGATGTCGGAATGAATGGGATTGCGCGCTATGTAGGCGATGCCGTGCCGATCGGCAATCGCTTTCGGCGCCGCGGCCCGATCAGGAAACGCTCGTCTGCCTGCAAGCATTCGGTTGCCCTCGCCCTTTTTCGGCGCGCCAAGCGTCGATGCGCAAGCACCGATTAATCATTTCCCGGCAAAACGGAGGTGGATGACAATCGCCGGTTGCTGGCGATTTCAGCGAAAAGGACGGATCGACGGCGTGTTGAACGGTTTCCTGCTCCTTGCCGAAGCGGTTCTCTATTTCGGCGTCATGGTCACGCTGTTCCGCTTCAGGGCGCGCATCGGGCTCGGCGTCTTCGTCTGCGCGCTCGGCGTCATGCATTTCCTGGAAACCTATCTTGCCAGCGTCTTCTATGTCGCCCTGCCCTTCGGCATGGTCTCGCCGGGCTCGGCGGTGCTGTTCTCGGGCAAGCTGGTGATGCTGCTCCTGCTTTACATCAAGGAAGACGCGGCGACGGTGCGCCAGCCGATCTATGGCCTGCTGCTCGGCAATAGCCTGATGATCGGTCTGGTGTTGATCCTGCGCTTGCATTCGATCTCGCCGCTTCCCGACGGCAAGCTTCCCGACATCGGTTTCATCGACCAGATGGGCTGGCTGATGGTGTGGGGCACGTCGCTGCTTTTCATCGACGCCATTCTGATCATCCTGCTCTACGAAAAGCTCGGCCGCTATCTTCGCGCTCGACCCTTCGCCCGCATCCTGGTGTCTGTCGCCTGCGTCCTGACCTTCGATCAGGCCGGCTTCTTTACCGCACTCCATTTCGTCGCCGGCGCGCCGATCGAGGTCTTCTTCGGCGGCTGGTTCGCCAAGATGGCGGCGGCGCTGGCCTATAGCGGCATGCTCGTCGCCTATCTCAGATGGGTCGAGGACCACGACATTGCGCTGCCGCGCGGCCTCTCGGACATTTTCGACACGCTGACCTATCGCGAGCGTTACGAAGCGCTGGTCAAGCATGTGGGACGCGACGGCCTGACCGGCCTGCTGCATCGCGGCAGCTTCGAGACCGACGGCCAGACCGCGGTCGCCCGCAGCCGGAGCACCTTAAAGCCGCTCAGCTTGCTGATCGTCGACGTCGACCATTTCAAATCGATCAACGATCGCTTCGGCCATGCCGAGGGCGACAAGGTGCTGAAGTCGATCGCCACCGTGCTGACCGAGGTCGCCGGCGCCGAGCAAAAGGTATTCCGGATAGGCGGCGAGGAATTCGCCATCCTGACCGAGCAGCCGCATGCCGTCGCAAGGCTGCTCGGCGAAAGCATCAGGCACGCGGTCAAGGCATCCGCCAGCACCAGCAGGTTCGAGCTGACCGTCAGCGTCGGCGTTTGCACCCTTGGCGATGCCAGCAACTCGCTGGCCGATATCTTCGCGCTGGCCGACGAACGTCTCTACAAGGCCAAATCGGCGGGGCGCGACCGCGTCATCGGCGAACTGGGCGACGACGAGGCCGAAAATCCCGGCATCTGGACGAGATCGGCGTAAGGCGCCGGTGGCGGAGCGAAGCGTCCCCGCCAGGCTTACTGGAAACCGGTCGGGTCGACTGTGCCCTTCGGGCAGCCCGCCTTGGAGGTCGGCGCGGCAGCCAGCATCAGGCTGCCCAGCGTGCTGTCGGGGCCGATAGTGCCCGACAGCCCGAGCGTCAGCTCGCCGATCATGCGCCTGCCGCTCGAGGGGTCGACCAGGCAGGAGACGCGGACCCGGTTGCCGGCGCCGGCGCCGAAGGCGCTGTCGAAAGCATTGCGGATCTGATCCGACGTCAGCTGCTTGCCGATATGCTTGGTGAAGAGATCGCGCACCGGCGACGCGTTCACCGCCCGCATCAGGTTCAACGCATCCGAGAAATACTCTTGCTGGCTCTTGCCGTAGCAGGTGCCGTGCTTGATCCATTCATGGCGCTCCAGCTTGGAGGCGGTGCCCGGCATCACCTGATCGAGCTCGGCACGGGTACTCGCATCGAGGTCGACCTTCGGCAGGTCCTGCCAATGAGCGGGATTGTCGTTCGCCTTGTCGCTTGCCGACACCTGGCAATAGAAGTTGCCGTTCGGCTGCGGCCACAGCCCATGCAAGGTGAAATGCCTGGCGTCGAAACCGGCCTTCGACTGCGCCTGGCATTCGGGCTTGCTGGACTTGGTCTCGCAGAAGGCAGGTTGCCAGCTCAGCGCGAAGACATATTCCGGCTTGCCGGAGCCAGGCTGCGCCGGCTTGTTCTGCTCGGCGGGCGCCGGCGTCGCCGCAGCACTGCCGCCGGTGACATGGCCGCAGCCGATCTTCACCCAGCGGCGGTCCGGATCGGCGCCCGGCAAGAGGATGAGGTAATGCGTCGGCTCGTCCTTGTTGCCCGCCAGCAGCTGGTAGCTTTGCCCGGCCGCGGTCGATATGTTCCCGGGGTTCTTGCCGCTCTTGATCGCCTGCGTCGCCGGACAGGCGGCATCGGCCACGAAGCTGCCGCTCATCTTCACATCGGCCCGCGCTGCTCCGGCGAGCGCCGTGACGGCTGCAGCCAACAAAAAAGCAAAACCTGTCCGCATTCCCCGCACCTCGGCTCAAAATGTCGCGGCACACACTGCCGCTGTCTCCATGTCAGAATTGCGATGGCTCGCGCCGCAGGAGAAGAAGCCCACAGCGCCAAATCAGCCGGGCCGCATTGACCTAAAACCGGCGCCAGCGCAAACAACACTCTCGTGAGCACGAGAAGGGCGTCGGGGGGACGAAGCGAAATGCCATTCGGCCAGCAGCGCATGGTCAAGTCGCCGACCGGCGCCGACCTCAACCTCTATGTGAAGCAGGCGACCGCCCAGCCGCGCGCCGTCGTCCAGATCAACCACGGACTGGCCGAGCACGCGGCGCGCTATGCCCGCTTCGCCGATTTCCTCGCCGAGCGCGGCTTTCATGTCTACGTGCATGACCACCGTGGCCATGGCGCGACCAGAGCGCCCGACGCACCGCTCGGCAAGTTCGCCGATGCGGATGGCGGCGCCAAGGTCATCGCCGATGTCGCCGCCATTCATGACCTGATCGCCGGCGAGCAGCCGGGCCTGCCGGTCATCCTCGTCGGCCATTCGATG
The DNA here is from genome assembly GCF_049887195.1 of Mesorhizobium abyssinicae. Lineage (NCBI taxonomy): Bacteria > Pseudomonadati > Pseudomonadota > Alphaproteobacteria > Hyphomicrobiales > Phyllobacteriaceae > Mesorhizobium > Mesorhizobium abyssinicae. The sequence continues at coordinate 97,169 of NZ_JARAKC010000010.1, read as the reverse complement.
GGCGCGTCGGTGGCGCTGAACTTCCTTCTGCGTCATTCGGCGCGCGTCCATGCCGCCGCGATCTGGAACGGCAATTTCTCCCAAGGCCTGCTAGGCCAGCTGGCGCTCGCCATCCTCGGCTGGGAAAGGATGCGGCTGGGTTCCGACGTGCCGTCAAGGCTGCTGCCGAGGCTGACCTTCCAGGCCTGGGGCAAGGCCGTGCCCAACCACAAGACGCTGTTCGACTGGCTGTCGCGCGACGAGGACGAGGTCGCGAAATACGTCGCCGATCCGCTCTGCGGCTGGGATGCCTCGGTGTCGATGTGGCGGGACGTCGTCAAGATGGCGATCTACGGCGGCAGCGACGGCAATTTTTCCGGCGTGCGCCGCACCCTTCCCATCAATCTGCTCGGCGGCGAGAAAGATCCCGCCTCGGATTACGGCAAGGCGGTCAACCACCTCGCCGGGCGCATGCGGGGGATGGGCTTTTCGAATCTGGTTTCAAAGGTTTACCCGGAGACCCGCCACGAAAGCCTGAACGAGGTGAACCGGGACATCGTCATGGCCGATTTTGCCGCATGGGCGGACAAAGTTCTCAAAGCGTGAGGCGGTTGGCCCATCGCAAGGGCCGTGACAGCAGCGGCGGGGATTGATAGAGGCTGCGCTTTCGACCCAACACGGTGATCCATGGCCGAGCCTCCGCTGAAAGGCATACGCGTTATCGAACTCGCCCGCATCCTCGCCGGGCCCTGGGCGGGGCAGTTGCTCGCCGATCTCGGCGCCGATGTCATCAAGGTCGAGAGCCCGGACGGCGGCGATGACACCCGCAAATGGGGTCCTCCCTTCGTCATGAGCCATGACGGCGAGAACCTGTCCGCCGCCTATTATCACTCCTGCAATCGCGGCAAACGCTCCATCGCCATCGACTTCTCAAAGCCCGAGGGCGCCGATACGCTGCGCCGGCTGGTCGCCAACGCCGACGTGCTGATCGAGAACTTCAAGCTCGGCGGGCTGAAGAAATACGGGCTCGACTACGAGAGCCTGAAGAAGATCAACCCGCGTCTCGTCTATTGCTCGATCACTGGTTTCGGCCAGGACGGACCCTACGCGCCACGCGCGGGCTATGATTTCATCATCCAGGCCATGGCTGGCATGATGTCGATCACCGGCGAGGCCGGCCGCGAGCCGCAGAAGGCCGGGGTCGCCATTTCCGACCTGTTCACCGGCCTCTATTCGGTGATCGCCATCCAGGCCGCGCTTCGCCATGCCGAAACGACCGGCGAGGGCCAGCACATCGACATGGCGCTCTACGACAGCCAGATCTCGGCGCTCAGCAACCAGAACCTCAACTATCTGGTTTCCGGCAGGTCGCCGGTACAGATGGGCAACGCGCATATGAACATTGCGCCCTATGAGGTGCTGCCGGTGAAGGACGGCCACATCATCCTGGCGGTCGGCAATGACGGCCAGTTCCAAAAATTCTGCGCGGCGGTCGGCCTCGACGATCTGCCGTCGAATCCCGACTTCGCCACCAATCCTGCTCGCGTCGCCAACCGCGCGAGACTGCGCGAGCGCATCATCGAGGCGCTCAAGACCTTTGATCGCGATCCGCTGCTGGCGAAGCTCGAAGCGGCAAGCGTGCCGGCGAGCCCGATCAACACGATCGGCCAGATGTTCGATGATCCGCAGACCATCGCGCGCGGCATGCGGCTCGATCTCGACGACGGCCACGGCAATCGCCTGCCCTCGGTGCGCGCGCCGATGGTGATGTCCGGCACGCCGCTCGTCTATGAGCGCCCCTCGCCGCGTCTTGGCGAACACACCGAGGAAATCCTGGCCGAACTGGAGAGATCAGCGAAATGAAAACCGGCGGACAACTGATCGTCGAGGCGCTTGAAGCCAACGGCACCGACCGCATCTTCTGCGTGCCCGGCGAATCCTATCTCGCGGTGCTCGACGCGCTGCATGACTCGCCGATCCGCACCATCGTCTGCCGCCAGGAAGGCGGCGCCGCGATGATGGCCGACTGCCAGGGCCGCCTGACCGGCAAGCCCGGCATCTGTTTCGTTACCCGCGGCCCCGGCGCCACCAACGCCTCGGCCGGCATCCACATCGCCATGCAGGATTCGGTCCCGGTGATCCTGTTCATCGGCCAGGTCGCCAGCCATGCCAAGGAGCGCGAGGCCTTCCAGGAGGTCGATTACAAGCGTTTCTTCGGCGACATTGCCAAATGGGTGGTCGAGATCGACGATGCCTCGCGCATTCCCGAATTCGTCACCCGCGCCTTCGCGGTGGCGACGTCCGGCCGTCCCGGCCCGGTCGTCATCTCGCTGCCCGAGGACATGCTGACCAGTGTCGTCGAGGCGCCTGCAGCACTGCCCCACACGCCGGTCGAGTCACGCCCCGGCGAGGTTGAGCTCGACGCGCTGGAAAAGCTTCTCGCCGGCGCCAAGCGCCCGTTCGTCATCCTCGGAGGCACGCGCTGGGACGAGCAAGCGGTGGCGCGGATGCACGCCATCGCCGAGGCATGGTCATTGCCCGTAGGATGCTCCTTCCGCCGCCAGATGCTGTTCGACCATTTGCATCCGAACTACGCCGGCGATGTCGGGATCGGCATCAATCCGAAGCTGGCGGCGCAGATCAAGGCAGCCGATGTCGTGCTCATGCTTGGCGGCCGCCTGGGTGAGATGCCGTCCTCCGACTACACGTTGCTGAAAAGCCCCTACCCCGACCAGGCGCTGGTGCACGTCCACGCCGATGCCGGCGAGCTCGGCCGCGTCTACCGGCCGACCATAGCCATCAACGCTTCGCCCGCCGCCTTCGTCGAGGCTTTCGCCAGGCGCAAGCCTTCGGCCAAGCCCTCCTGGGCGGCCGAGACGGAAAAGGCGCATGCCGCCTATCTCGAATGGTCGACGCCGCCGCAGACCGGCCCGGGCTCAGTTCAGATGGGGCCGATCATCGAGCATCTCGGAAAGGTCTTGCCGGAAGACGCCATCCTCACCAACGGCGCCGGCAACTACGCCACCTGGGTGCATCGCTTCTACCGCTCCCGCCGCTTCGGCACGCAGGCGGCACCGACCTCAGGTTCGATGGGCTACGGCACGCCGGCGGCCGTCGCCGCCAAGGCGCTGCACCCGAACCGCGAAGTCATCGCCTTCGCCGGCGACGGCTGCTTCCTGATGAACGGGCAGGAGTTCGCCACCGCAGTCCAGTACGATCTGCCGATCATCGTCATCGTCGTCAACAACGGCATTTACGGCACGATCCGCATGCATCAGGAGCGCGAATACCCGAGCCGCGTCGTCGCCACCAGTCTGAAAAACCCGGACTTCGCCGCCCTTGCCCGTTCCTATGGCGGCCATGGCGAGATGGTCGAGAAGACCGCCGACTTCGCGCCGGCCTTCGAGCGCGCGCGCGCCAGCGGCAGGCCGGCTATCGTCGAGATAAGGCTCGATCCCGAGGCGATCACGCCGACCCGCACGCTGACGCAGATCCGCGACAAGAGCTAAGGCGAAAGGCAGCCTCCTGCCTTTCTGCGCTCAACTGCGAAAGGGCGGCAAACCGCCCTTTCTGTCGGCTGGCGACAAAGGGGCGATGAACCGCCCCTTTGCGCCTTACATCGCCTTCTCGATCTGGCCGCGGATCTCGCCGTCCTTGTTGGCGGCGGTGTGGACGTTGACATAGTATTTGCCGGCTTCCAGATCGGCCGCCTGCGCATCGGTCAGCGTCGCCGATCCCTTGATCGGGCTCTTGAGCTTCTTGAACGGGATGACGGGTCCCGCATTCGCGCCCATCGCAGCCGGGCCGTGGATGTGGGCCGCAATCGCCGGTCCGCTGAGGCCGGAATATTTGACGTTCCAGCTCAGCTTCTTCTTGGCGGTGTCGAAGGTGAATGTGGCGGTTCCCTTGCCCTTGGTGGTGACAGGCGGGCTCTGCTGGCTGCCATCGAGCGTCGCCGTGTATTTCACCGTTTCGGCCAAGGCAGGAAAGGCAAGCAGGACCGACGCGGAAATGGCCAGCGCCGAGAGCATCGGCGCGAGGGGTTGAATGCGCATGGAAACCTCCGTTGTGACATCCCGAAATGGATGCACCGGCACAACGGCTTGAGGAGCCGATGTTTCCGCCCGGTAACGCCGATTTGACATCGCGCCGAAAAGGGGCGGTTACCCGCCCCTTTTTGGAGTCCACGAAGGCGGTGATCAGACGGCTGCCAACGCCTGCGTCAGGTCGGCGATCAGGTCGTCCGGATGCTCGACGCCGATCGACAGCCTGACCGTGGTCTCGAGCACGCCGATGCGCTGGCGCACCTCGAAGGGAATGCCCGAATGGGTCATGGCCGCCGGGTGGCTGGCGAGCGATTCCGTTCCGCCGAGGCTTACCGCCAGCTTGAAGATCTGCAGGGCGTTGAGAAAGGCGAACGCCGCCTTCTGCCCGCCGCGAATGTCGAAGGAGAAGGTCGAGCCGGCGCCACTGCACTGCGCGCGATAGGTGCGGCCCGAAGGCGTACCCTCGCCCAGGAACGGCAGATAATGCACCTTCTCGACCTTGGCATGGTCGCGCAGGAATTCGGCGACCAGGCGCGCATTGTCGTTTGCGCGTTCCATGCGGATCGACAGCGTCTCCAGCGAGCGGCCGAGCATCCAGCAGGAATGCGGGTCGAGCTGCGTGCCGATCGCGCCGCGCAGCGCCTTGATCGGCTTGGTGACCGCCTTGCTGCCCATCGCCGCGCCGGCGATCAGGTCGGAATGGCCGCCGACATATTTGGTCAGCGAATAGACGGAGACATCGGCGCCGTGTTCGATCGGCCGCTGGAACACCGGACCGAGCAGCGTGTTGTCGCAGACGATGATCGGCTTCGTCCCTTGCCCGGCGCCGATTTCGTCGGCGATCCTGCGCATCAGCGCGATGTCGACAAGGCTGTTGGTGGGATTTGACGGCGTCTCGATCAGGATGACCGACACGCGGCCCTTGGCCGTGGCAGCATTGGCAGCCGCGCGAACCGCCACCTCGTCGACGCCGTCCGCGAAGCCGACGGCCTCTATGCCGAAGCCGGCGAGCGTGCGCGTCAGGAGCGTCTCGGTGCCGCCATAGAGCGGCTGCGAATGCAGGATGACGTCACCCGGGCGGGCATAGGCGAGAAGGGTCGTTGCGATCGCCGACATGCCGGACGAGAACAGGATACAGGCGTCCGTGCCCTCATAGACCGCCAGCCGGTCCTCGACGATCTCGCTGTTGGGATGGTTGAAGCGCGAATAGACGAGACCGGAAGCCGTGCCGCTCGGAGGTTCCTTGCGACCGGAGGTGTAGTCGAAGAAGTCGCGTCCCTCTTCCGCCGATTTGAACACGAAGGTCGAGGTGAGGAACACCGGCGGCTTGACCGCGCCCTCCGAAAGCTGCGGATCGAAGCCATAGCTCAGCATCAGCGTCTCCGGATGGAGCTTGTGGTTGCCGATGTGGGTTTTCGACGGGCGCGGCGCGGTCATGGCTTTTTCCTGCTTTTCGAGGAGTGTTGCCTCGCAATTTATGCCATCCCCATCATGCAGTCCTTGCTATTTTTGGGCTCCCATGGCTGCGTTCCCGCAATGAATTGCCTGGAGAGCCCAAAAGTGCAGCAGAAGATAGCCGACGATTTCGACCGCAAGATCCTGCGTGAACTGCAAGCCGACGCCCGCATCACCAACAACGAGCTTGCCGAGCGGATCGGTCTGTCGCCGTCGCCCTGCCTGCGGCGCGTGCGGCGTTTGGAGGAAGCCGGCGTCATCAGAGGCTATACCGCCTTGGTCGATCCGGCCGCGTTCGGCTGGGGCATGGTCGCCATCGCCACCATCAGGCTCAGCCGCCAGAACGAGGACGAGATCGTCATGTTCGAGGAGGCGATCCGCGGCTGGGAAGAGGTGCTGGAATGCCACCTCGTCACCGGTTCGCGCGACTATGTGCTGAAGGTGGTGGCAGGAAGCCTCGAGCAGTACGAGCGCTTCATCAAGGAAAAGATCGCGCGGCTGAAATGCGTCGCCTCGATCGAGACCAGCTTCGTCATGAACACCATAAAGGAACGGCGCCTCTGAGGCGCCGTTCCCAGATCAGCATGTCAGCGTTCAGCCGGCCTACTTGATCGCCTTGTCGGTGATCGCCGTGGTGTACGCGCCTTCCGGCTGCTTGGTGATGATCTTCTGGTCGAGCAGCGCCTTGGCGGTGCGCTCATAGGCTTCCGGAATCAGCTTGCCATCGGCATTGTCGATCAGCTTGGCGACTTCGCCCATCATCCGCTTCTGGTGGTTCTCGTCCTGGCCGCCATTGTCCATGACGATGCCGGCTGCCTCGTCGGAGTTGTCCACGGCATATTTCCAGCCCTTCATCGAAGCGCGCACGAAACGCACCATCTTGTCCTCGAAGGCCGGATCCTTGAGCTTGTCTCCCAACGCATAGAGCCCGTCTTCGAGCAAATCGTTGCCCATGGCCGAGTAGTTGAACACGGTGAGCTGTTCCGGCTTGTAGCCGGCGTCGATCAGCTGCCAGTACTCGTTGTAGGTCATGACCGAGATGCAGTCCGCCTGCTTCTGGATCAGCGGCTGCACGTCGAAGCTCTGCTTCAGCACGGTGACGCCGTCCGGGCCGCCCTCGGTCTTGAGGCCGAGCTTGTTCATCCAGGCGTAGAACGGATACTCGTTGCCGAAGAACCAGACGCCGAGCGTGTGGCCCTTGAAGTCGGCTTCGGTCTTGATCGGGCCATCCTTCGGGCAGACCAACTCCATGCCGGCCTTCTTGAACGGCTGGGCGATGTTGACCAGCGGCACGCCCTTCTCGCGCGCGGCAAGCGCGCCGCCCATCCAGTCGACGATGACGTCGGCGCCGCCGCCGGCGATCACCTGCTCGGGCGCGATATCGGGGCCGCCCGGCTTGATGTCGACGTCGAGGCCCTCGGCTTCGTAGAAGCCCTTGGCCTTGGCGACATAGTAGCCGGCGAACTGGGCCTGCGTGACCCACTTCAGCTGCAGCGTCACCTTGTCGGCGGCCATCGCCTGGAAAGCGGCCAGCGACATCGCGCCGGCCAGGACAGGAATAATCAGTCTTTTCATGTTTTTACCCTCTGAAGTTAGCACCCTTAAACCCACCGCCCCTATCCACCACGGACAGAGGGATGCCAAAACGTGACGGCTCTTTCGACAAGAGCGACCACGCCATAAAAGACCGAACCCGCCAGTGCTGCAACTGCGATTTCGGCCCAGACCATGTCGATGTTCATCCGCCCGACCTCGGTCGAAATGCGGAATCCCATGCCGACGACGGGCGTGCCGAAGAACTCCGCGACGATGGCGCCGATCAGCGCCAGCGTCGAGTTGATCTTCAGCGCGTTGAAGATGAAGGGAGCGGCGGCGGGCAACCTGAGCTTGATGAGCGTCGGCCAATAGCCCGACGCATAGGTGCGCATCAAGTCGCGCTCCATATGGCCGGAAGCGGCAAGCCCGGCGACCGTGTTCACCAGCATCGGGAAGAAGGTCATGATGATGACGACCGCCGCCTTTGACTGCCAGTCGAAGCCGAACCACATCACCATGATCGGCGCCACGCCGATGATCGGCAGCGCCGAGACCATGTTGCCGATCGGCAAGAGCCCGCGCCTGAGGAACGGCACGCGGTCGGCCGCGATCGCCGCGAGGAAGCCGGCGCCGCTGCCGACAACATAGCCGAAGATCACCGCCTTGAAGATGGTCTGCCGGACATCGGCGCCGAGTACCGGCAGCGAACCGGCGATGCGCGCGCCGATGGCGCTTGGCGGCGGCAACAGGATGAAGGGAATGCCGGCTCCCCGGGTCACCGCTTCCCAGATGATCAGGATCCAGGCGCCGAAGATCGCCGGGATAATCAGCCGCAGGGCGGTCCGCACCCAGTTCGCCACCGGGCGCAGCGAAGACAGCACCGCCACGCAGCGCCATCCCAGCAGCCAGGCGGCGGCGAGCAGCAGGAAGAATGGCGCCAGCGCCGTGCCTTCATAGCCGTTTATGCCCGTGATCAGCAGCCAGGCGGCGAGATGCGCGCCGATGAATAGCACCAGGGCTTCGACGATCGTGGACAGCCTGGCCATCGAGGCAAGAGTTGCCAGCAGCAGCAGGCCGAACATCAGCCCCTTCGTCGCAAGGTAGGGATAGTCGAAAGACGCTTCAGGTTGCGCCAGCGCCGCCGCTTCCGGCTTCGACATCGCGCCGAGTGCCAAGGCGATCAGGCATAGCAGGATCGCCAGCAGCCCTTGCCAGGATGGTTTTAGCCAACTCATGCCGGCCTCCCGCCCATGGCGCGGTCGACGAGGCGGCCGGCAACGCCGACCACCATCACCAGAAGTGCTGCCACGACCGAACCGGCGACCAGCGCCGACCAGATATCGATGGACTGGCTGTAGTAGGCGCCCGCCAGCAGCTTGGCGCCGATGCCGGCGACAGCGCCGGTCGGCAGTTCGCCGACGATGGCGCCAACCAGGCTCGCCGCCACCGCCACCTTCATCGAGGTGAACAGGAACGGCACCGATGCCGGCACCCTCAGCTTCCAGAAAGTCTGCGCACGGCTGGCATTGTAGGTATGCATCAGGTCGAGATGCATAAGCTCGGGCGAGCGCAGCCCCTTCACCATGCCGACAGTCACCGGGAAGAACGACAGGTAGGTCGAGATCAGCGCCTTCGGGATCAGCCCGGTGATGCCGACCGCCGCCAGCACCACGATGATCATAGGCGCAACGGCCAGGATGGGGATCGTCTGCGAGGCAATGACCCACGGCATCAGGCTACGGTCGAGCGTCGCGACATGCACGATGCCGACGGCAATGACGATGCCGAGCGCGGTGCCGAAGGCAAAGCCGAGCAGCGTCGAGGACAGCGTCACCCAGGCGTTGTAGACCAGGCTGCGGTTCGAGGTGACTGACCGCAGGAAGGTGTTCTCGAAGAAATTCACCGCCACCTGATGCGGCGCCGGCAGCGTCGGCTTCGGCTGCGACAGCGTCTTGCCGATGAATTCGGCGGTGCCGGGCGTCTCATTGGCGCGTTGGTCGAGATCGCGCTGGAACGGCGCGTTGAGGACAACGGCAAAGACATACCAGGCGACCACCACGGCTGCGAGGATGGTTGTGACGGGGATGATTTTCGAGCGGAAGGAGTCCATCAGCGCTGCCCCTCTCCTCTTCCCGCCGGGGGGAGGGTAGCCGGAGCGAAGCGAAGGCCGAAGGCGTGGTTGGCCGCTCCCTTCACGCACGCCGCATCGCGGGCGCCTCGCCCTGGGATGACGAAGGCGCGGGCAGGCGCTCGCTCCTGACGGCGCTCAATCATCATAGCTGTGCCCTGCCCGGAGGCCGTCGCGCACGCGCGCGGCGATCGCCAAAAACTCCGGCGTCTCGCGGATGTCGAGCGGCCGCTTTCTTGGCAGCGTCGATTCGATAACGTCGCTGACGCGGCCCGGCCGCGGCGACATCACGACGATGCGCGTCGAGAGGTACACCGCCTCGGGAATGGAGTGGGTGACGAAGCAGATCGTCTTGTTGGTCCGCTCCCACAATTCCAGAAGCTGTTCATTCAAATGGTCGCGCACGATCTCGTCGAGCGCGCCGAACGGTTCGTCCATCAGGAGCAAGTCGGCGTCGAAAGCGAGCGCACGGGCGATCGAGGCGCGCTGCTGCATGCCGCCGGAAAGCTGCCAGGGATATTTCTTCTCGAAGCCGGCGAGGTTGACCAGTTCCAGCGTGCGCTTGATGCGCTCCGCCTGCTCTGCCTTTGAGAGGCCGATGATCTCCAGGGGCAGCGCCACATTGCGCTCGATCGTGCGCCACGGGAAAAGGGCGGCCGCCTGGAAGACATAGCCATAGGCGCGTTTCTCGCGCGCCTGCTCCGGCGTCAGGCCGTTGACCGAAATGGTCCCCGATGTCGGCTTCTCCAGGTCGGCGATGACCCTGAGCAAGGTCGTCTTGCCGCAACCAGACGGGCCGATGAAGGAGACGAATTCGCCCTTGCCGATGGTGAGGTCGACATTGGACAGCGCCTGCACCGGACCGTCATTGGTCTGGAAGGTGAGGCCTAGCTTGCTTGCCGAAACGACGGCTGGCGACTGTCCGGTCATTGGCTGGCGCCTGCCCGTTCCCGTGCCTGCGGCGCCGGCTGGATTCCGATTGCTTTTATCGCGACGTTGTTTTCCACTCACCCTGCCCCATTGGCCTTGTCCCGCCAGCCCGACGCCCGGAGTTTCCCCGATGTCGCTCAAACCGACTTGTCATCTTATCCGCCCCGAAAGCACTTATGAAGGCAAGCAGGGTTTGACCTATTTCGCCGGCATTGCCACCGAGTCGGTCGGCTCGTCCGGCATCTGCATGCACGTGCTCACCATGCCGCCCGGTGCCCGCGCCAAGGCGCATATGCATGAGAACCATGAGACGGCGATCTACGTGCTCTCCGGCGAGGTCCACACCTGGTATGGCGACCGCCTTGAGCATCACATCGTCGTCAAGGCCGGCGACCTGTTCTATATCCCCGCCGGCGTGCCGCATCTGCCCGCCAATCTGAGCGGCGCGCCCTCGTCGGCGGTCATCGCCCGCACCGACCCCAACGAGCAGGAAAGCGTCGTCCTGCTGCCGGAACTGGATGCGCTGGTTGCCTAAGGCATTTTGCAGCCAAGCGGGATCGCTTGGCGTCGCACAAATGCTGTCTTGCTTCGGAACCGAAGGAAAAACTCCAAGCGTCATTTGCACCGGGAGACTTCTCCCATGACATTGCCGTCCTCGTCGGCGATCACCAGCTTTTTGGCGTTCTTGGCGCTGCGCTTGATGGTGAACTGGGCGGGTGACTCACCCTCCTCGCCTTCCGCCTGGCATTGCGCCTTGACCAGCAGCGAGCCGTCGGCCTGTGCCTTCTTTTCGGTAAAGGTGCAGGCACTCGCCACCGTGACGAATGCCTCGTCGGTCAACAGCAGCATGTCCTCGGCATAGATTTCCTGGCCGTTCTTGTTGATGCAGCCGGATTTGTTGCCATAGGGTTTCGACAGGTCGATCGCAGCCGCGGAAGCCTGACCGGCGACGAGCAGCGCTGCGGCCGCAAACGCAAAATGAGAAACGCGCACGCTCAGACCCCGGTCGCCGGAATGCCGGTGCGTTCCACCTTGCGCGGCGCGCTGATCTCCTTCCAGGTCGACAGCGCCCGGTTGACCGCGGCGTTCGGCTCGCGGGCGACGAATTCGCCATGGCCGACCTTGGCCTTGACCTCCGCCTCCTCGATCGACAATTCGCCGCGCGAGAAGACGAAGCGCGGCAGGCCGGTCACCTCGAAGCCTTCGAACACATTGTAGTCGATCACCGACTGCTGCTTCTTCGAGGTGATCGTCTTCTTGCGCTTCGGATCCCAGACCAGGATGTCGGCGTCCGCGCCTTCGACGATGGCGCCCTTCTTCGGGTACATGTTGAGGATCTTGGCGATGTTGGTCGAGGTCACCGCGACGAATTCGTTCATCGTCAGCCGTCCGGTGTTGACGCCGGTCGTCCACAGCACCGGCAGCCGGTCCTCGAGCCCGCCCGTGCCGTTCGGAATCTTGGTGAAGTCGCCGACGCCGTTGCGCTTTTGCTGGGTGGTGAACGAGCAATGGTCGGTCGCCACCACTTGCAGCGATCCCGCCTGCAGGCCCGCCCACAGCGAATCCTGGTGCAGCTTGTTGCGGAAGGGCGGGCTCATCACGCGGCGCGCGGCGTGGTCCCAGTCCTTGTTGAAATATTCGCTCTCGTCGAGCGTCAAATGCTGGATCAGCGGCTCGCCGAACACCCGCATGCCCTTCTGGCGCGCGCGGCGGATGGCCTCATGCGCCTGCTCGCAGGAGACATGCACGACATAGAGCGGCACGCCGGCCATGTCGGCGATCATGATGGCGCGGTTGGTCGCCTCGCCTTCCACTTCCGGCGGCCGCGAATAGGCATGCCCCTCGGGGCCGTTGTTGCCGGCGGCGAGCAGCTTCTGAGAAAGGGCTGCAACCACGTCGCCATTCTCGGCATGCACCAGCGGCAGAGCGCCGAGATCGGCGCAGCGCTGGAACGACGCGTACATCTCGTCGTCGTCGACCATCAGGGCGCCCTTGTAGGCCATGAAGTGCTTGAACGAGGTGATGCCCCTGTCGACGACGGTCGCCATCTCGTCGAACACCTGCTTTCCCCACCAGGTGACCGCCATGTGGAATGAATAGTCGCAGGCCGCCTTCGAGGTCTTGTTGTCCCACATCTGCAACGCTTCGAGCAGCGACTGTTTCGGCGCCGGCAGGCAGAAATCGACCACCATCGTCGTTCCGCCGGAAAGTGCCGCGCGGGTGCCGGATTCGAAATCGTCGGCCGAATAGGTGCCCATGAACGGCATTTCGAGATGGGTGTGCGGATCGATGCCGCCCGGCATGACGTAGCAGCCGGTGGCGTCGAACTCATGGTCGCCGTGCAGGTTCGAGCCGATGGCGACGATCTTGCCGTGCTGCATCAGCACGTCGGCCTTCCAGGTGCGGTCGGCCGTGACGATCGTGCCGTTCCTGATGACTTTGGTCATTTTCATGTTCCCCTGTTCTAATCGCGCTTCTTTGCGAGCAGCGTTGAATTCTAGATTCCGGACCTCACTCGACGATGACAGCCGTCTCCACCACCGCATGGAACAAAACGTCGGCGCCGGCGCCCGCCCATTCCTTGGATATCTCCTCAGCCTCGTTGTGGCTGAGCCCGTCGACGCAGGGGCACATCACCATCGCCGTAGGGGCAACGCGGTTGATCCAGCAGGCGTCGTGGCCGGCACCCGAGACGATGTTGCGATGCGTGTAGCCCAACCGTTCGGCGGCATCGCGGATCGCCTTGACGCAGTTCTTGTCGAAGGTCACCGGATCGAAATGGCCGACCTGCTCGATCTGGTATTTGATGTCGAGCGCATCGCAGATCGTGTCGATGCCTTCGCGCACGCGCGCGTCCATGGCGTCGAGCACCTCCTTTTCCGGTGAGCGGATGTCGATGGTGAAGACGGTGCGCCCGGCAATGATGTTGCGCGAGTTCGGATAGGCCTGCATGTGGCCGACCGCGCCGACCGCGTCCGGCTGGTAGTCCATGGCGATCTCGTGTACCAGCTCGATCACCCGCGCCATGCCGAGGCCGGCATTGCGTCGCTTCGGCATCGGCGTCGAACCGGTATGCGCCTCCTTGCCGGTCAGCGTCACCTGCAGCCACTTCAGGCCCTGGCCGTGGGTGACAACCCCGATGTCGATGCCTTCATCTTCAAGAATGGGCCCCTGCTCGATATGCAGTTCGAAGAAGGCGTGGATCTTGCGCTCGCCGATCTTCTCGGCGCCTTTCCAGCCGATGCGCTCCAATTCCTCGCCGAACTTCTTGCCGTCCTTGTCGACATGTTCGTAGACATCGGCCTGGTCGAGCACGCCGGCAAAGACGCCGGACGCCATCATCGCCGGCGCGAAGCGCGCGCCTTCCTCGTTCGTCCAGTTGGTGACGACGATCGGGTGTTTGGTCTTGATGCCGAGATCGTTGAGCGAGCGCACGACTTCCAGCCCGCCGAGCACGCCGAGCACGCCGTCATACTTGCCGCCGGTCGGCTGGGTGTCGAGATGGCTGCCCACATAGACTGGCGGCAGACTGGGATCGGTGCCCTCACGGCGGGCAAACATGGTGCCCATCTCGTCGAGCCCCATTTCGAGGCCGGCGGCCTCGCACCAGCGCTTGAACAGATGCCGGCCCTCGCCATCCTCGTCGGTCACGGTCTGGCGATTGTTGCCGCCGGCAATGCCGGGGCCGATCTTCGCCATCTCCATGATGGAATCCCACAAACGGTCTGAATTGATTCGCAGATTCTCGCCGGGGGCGGCCATTCAAAGTCCTCTCATTTCACTACCCGGTGGGGCGGCGGTTCCCGACGCCGCCACACCGGACAAAGCAGGTCTAGTCGATCGACCTCAGCACATCCCGCAGATGGTCGATCAATTCGTTGATCTGGCCCTTGGTGATGATCAGCGGCGGCGACAGTGCGATGATGTCGCCGGTGGTGCGGATCAGCAAGCCGTGCTCGAACGCCTTGACGAAGGCCGAGAAGGCCCGCTTCGTCGGCTGCCCGGCGATCGGCGCCAGCTCGATCGCACCGATCAGGCCGATGTTCCTGACGTCGATCACGTTCGGCTCGCCCTTCAGCGAATGCAGCGCGTCTTCCCAGTAAGGCGCCAGTTCTTCGCCGCGGGTCAACAGGCCCTCTTCCTTGTAGGTGTCGAGCGTGCCGAGCGCGGCGGCACAGGCGATCGGATTGCCCGAATAGGTGTAGCCGTGGAAGAACTCGATCATGTGATCGGGTCCGGTCATGAAGGCGTCGTGAATCTCCTTCGTCACGAATACCGCGCCCATCGGGATGACGCCGTTGGAGACGCCCTTGGCGGTCGTCATGATGTCAGGCGTCACACCGAAATAGTCGGCGGCGAACGGCGTGCCGAGGCGTCCGAAGCCGGTGATGACCTCGTCGAAGATCAACAGGATGCCGTGCTTGGTGCAGATCTCGCGCAGCTTCTGCAGATAGCCCTTCGGCGGCAGGATGACGCCGGTCGAGCCGGCCACCGGCTCGACGATGACGGCCGCGATGGTCGAGGCGTCGTGCAGCGCGACGATGCGCTCCAACTCGTTGGCGAGTTCCGCGCCGTGTTCCGGCACGCCCTTCGAGAAGGCGTTCTTTTCCGGCAGATGCGTGTGCGGCATATGGTCGACGCCGCCGAGCAGCGTGCCGAACATCTTGCGGTTGTTGACGATGCCGCCGACCGAGATGCCGCCGAAATTGACGCCGTGATAGCCGCGCTCGCGGCCGATCAGGCGGGTGCGCGAGCCTTCGCCCCTGGCGCGGTGGTAGGCGATCGCCATCTTCAGCGCGGTATCGACCGATTCCGAACCCGAATTGGTGAAGAAGACATGGTCCATGCCCTTCGGTGCGATGTCGACCAGGCGGTTCGCCAGTTCGAAGACGATCGGGTGGCCCATCTGGAAGGCCGGCGCATAGTCGAGCTCGGCCGCCTGGTGCTGGATCGCTTCGGTGATCTTCGGCCGGCAGTGGCCGGCATTGACGCACCAGAGACCGGCGGTGCCGTCGAGCACCTTGCGGCCGTCGCTGGTCGTGTAATGCATGTCCTTGGCGGACACGAACATGCGAGGCGCTTGCTTGAACTGCCGGTTCGCCGTGAACGGCATCCAGAATGCGCTGAGATCGTTCGGCGTGACTTTCAGCCGGTTGGACATGACCAAGACTTCCCCTTGTAACCTGTTTCGGTGCGGCTAACGCTTGGTCTTCCCAGCACTTGGTCTCAGCTGCGTTTTCGTGCTACGCAAATTTTGACCGATTGGACAAACGTTAGCACCGCCATGTCGGCGGTCAAGGGATTACTAACGGAAATGCCGCATCCGAAGCGCGCTCCACAGGCCAAGGAAAAACTGGTCCAGAGAATTGGTCCAGATGGCGCTCGCGGCGAAGGTTTGCAGGGGTGACGGCCGCCATGGAAGGTTCCGCCCCCCGCCGCACCCGCATCCAGCAGGAAAAGCGCGAGCTGATCCTGGAAGCAGCGCTCGAGGTCTTCTCCACCAACGGCTTTCGCGGCTCGACCATCGACCAGATCGCCGAAGCGGCCGGCATGTCGAAGCCGAACCTGCTCTACTACTTCCGCCGCAAGGAAGACATTCACGAAACGCTGATGGAGCGGCTGCTCGAGACGTGGCTGGCGCCGCTCAGGGAACTCGACGACATCGGCGACCCTCTCACCGAGCTGCGCAGCTACATCAGGCGCAAGCTCGAAATGGCGCGCGATTTCCCGCGCGAAAGCCGGCTCTTCGCCAACGAGATCCTGCAGGGCGCGCCGCGCATCATGCCCCTGCTGGAAGGCGAGCTGAAAACGCTGGTCGACGAGAAGGCCGCCGTCATCAAGGGCTGGATGCGCGCCGGCAAGATCGCCCGCACCGACCCCTGGCACCTGATCTTCTCGATCTGGGCGACGACGCAGCACTATGCCGATTTCGACGTCCAGGTGCGCGCCGTGCTCGGCCCCGACCGCGGCGGCGACGGCCGCTTCGAAGATGCCGCCCGGTTCCTCGAGCAATTGTTCATCGATGGGCTGAAGCCGAAGGGCTGAACGTCGGATGGCGTCAGGCGCTGCGCCGTTCGGCCGGGAGTGCGTCGAGCAGCTCTTGCAGCTTGGCGATCGAGTTCTGCTCGGCAAGCGGCGTGTAGACGATCAGCCGCATGTCGGAACCGTCATCGATCGACAGGCTCATATGCTCGAACACCATCGCGCCCGCGGTCGGATGCCGGACGTGCTTCACGCCGGTCAGCTTTCGCGCCACGTCGCGCCGCGGCCACCAGTCGCGGAACTCGGGGCTTGAGCGCATCATCAACGCGATCAGCCGGTCGAAATCCGGATCGCCGACATATTTGGCGCTCTCCGCCCGAAACGAAGCCAGCACCACGCGTGCGAGTTCCTCCCAGTCGACCAACAGGCGGCGATGATGCGGGCTGGTGAACACCATGTGGACGATGTTGCGGGCATCGCCCTCCAGCAGGCCATAATCACCGAACACGGCCACCGCCGCCGGGTTCCAGGCCAGCACGTCCCAGCGCCGGCCGACGACATAGGCCGGCTGCAGGACGAGGCTTTGCAGCATGTGCAGAAGCGCGCCGTCGATCTTTTCCGGCACCACAATGCGCCGCTCCGGCTGCTGGCGGCCGGCAAGGATGAACAGATGACGCTTCTCGACTGCATCGAGGCGCAACGCCTCCGACAGCGCCGTCAGCACTTCCACCGAGGGGCGGACGTCCCTGCCCTGTTCAAGCCAGGTGTACCAGGTCGTGCCGACGCCCGCGATCATCGCTACCTCCTCGCGCCGCAGCCCCGGCGTGCGCCGGCGCGCGCCGCAGGCGATGCCGGCGGTCCCGGGTGAAAGCCTTTCACGGCGCGAGCGCAGGAAGGCGCCAAGCTCACGCCGGCGGCTGTCTTCCGGCGAATGGGAGATCGTATCCATGGGGCTTATTATAGCAGTATTGATACCAGGATAAAGTTTGAACTGTTTGGGATGCGCGCCGCGCCCCATCTTGCGTTCAGGGCAAAAGATGGAGGCTCTGAACATGGATTTGAAAGACAAGACCGTCCTCATCACCGGATCGACCGACGGCGTCGGCCGCGTCGTCGCGGAGAGGCTCGGCGCAAGCGGCGCCCGCGTGCTGGTGCACGGCCGCGATGAAGGCCGAGGCAAGACAGTCGCTTCCGCCATCGAGGCCGCGGGCGGCAAGGCCGAGCTTGTCGTCGCCGATCTCTCGTCGCTTGCCGAGGTCAGGCGCCTCGCCGAAGCCGTGCGCGCCAGAACAAACCGGCTCGACATTTTGATCAACAATGCCGGTATCGGCACTGCCGGCGAAGCGTCGAAAAGGCAGGTCAGCGCCGACGGCTACGAGCTGCGCTTCGCCGTCAATTATCTCGCCGGCTTCCTGCTGACCTCTGAGCTGCTGCCGCTGCTCAGGGCGAGCGCGCCGGCGCGCATCGTCAATGTCGCCTCGGCCGGCCAGCAGGCGATCGATTTCGACGACGTCATGCTGACCCAAGGCTACAGCGGCGTGCGCGCCTACTGCCAGAGCAAGCTGGCGCAGATCCTGTTCAGCGTCGATCTGGCCGGAGAGCTGAAAGGCAGCGGCGTCACCGTCAACGCGCTGCATCCGGCAAGCTACATGGACACGACCATGGTCCGGCAGGCGGGCGTCACGCCGTGGAGCTCGGTCGAGACCGGCGCCGAGGCCATCCTCAATCTTGCGACGTCGCCGGCGCTCGAGGGCCGCAGTGGCCTCTATTTCGACGGCCAGCGCGAATCCCGCGCCGACGCCCAGGCCTACGACGAAAAGGTCCGCCGGCAGTTGCACTCATTGAGCCTCGGACTGATCGAGCGCGCCTCAGCCACAACCAGGGAAAGACAGTCATGAGTGAGAAAATCGAGCATTGCGTCATTATCGGCGGCTCATCCGGCATCGGCTTGGCCACGGCCAGGCGGCTGGTCGGTCCCGCCATGAAAGTCACGATCACCGGCCGCAACGAGGACAAGCTCAAGGACGCCTGGAGGACCCTTGGCGGCAGCGTCGGCAAGGCCGCCTTCGACGCGACCAGGCCCGATGAGGTCCGGCATTTCTTCGACGGCCTCGGGCATTTCGATCACCTCGTCCTGGCCGCCAGCGGCGGCAAGGGGCTTGGACCGTTCGCGACCCTCGACCTCGCCGACATAGGCAGCGGCGTCGACGAAAAGATCCGGCCGCAGCTCTCCTGCCTGCAGGCGGCCCTGCCGACGTTGAGCAAACACGGATCAGTGACCTTCATTTCGGCCGTTTCGGCGCAGCTCGCCGCGCCCGGCATCGCCGGCATCGGCGCCATCAACGGCATGCTTCTGACCGTTGCGCCGATCCTCGCCGTGGAGCTGAAGCCGCTGCGCGTCAATGTCGTCGCTCCGGGTGTCATCGACACGCCGTGGTGGGATTTCCTGCCGGAGGACCAGCGGCAAGCGGTCTTTGCCGAATATGCCGGCAAGACGCCCGTCGGCCGTATCGGCCGCGCCGAGGACGTCGCCGACGCGATCGCTTTCCTGGTCTCCAACGGCTTCATGACCGGCCAGGTGCTGACCTGCGACGGTGGCCTGCGATACGCCGCGTGACGGAGACAATCGCAGCCGCGCTCAAAGCGGCTGCGCCATCAGCGCCAGGAACCCTCCGGCCAGCGCAACATTGGCGACAAAGCCGTTGATCCGCGCCGCTCGCTCCGGCCCCTGATGATCCCAGAAATTGTCGAACATGATCGTTGCGACGACCAGAAACAGGATAAGGCAAGCAGCGCCAAGTGCCGCCCAGACGCCCGCCACGATCAGGCCGCCGGCGACGACCTGCAGGAGGATGCCGAGCCACAGCGCCAGCCCCGCCTGCGGCACGCCGCGTTCGGTCATCAATTGGGTCAGGAACGCCCTGTTCCGGATGTTGCGCAAGCCGGCAAAGACAAAGGCGCCACCGAGCAGCAGTCGTGCGGCAAGCAGAATCTCGTTCTGAAAATTTGCAAACATGTGATTGATCCTAAAACAAAAAGGCGCGGGTCCGCTCTCGGACCCGCGCGGTCCTCCTTCCGATCAAGCGGCTTTCGCCGCCTGCGTCGGATGAATGGCCTGGAACGGGACGCAAAGCCGGTTCCAGGTGTTGATCATGCCGATCGCGACCGACAGCTTGACCAGTTCCTCCTCCGAGAAATGCGCGAGCGTACGGGCATAGAGTTCTTCCGAGACGCCGTTCTCGGAAATCTTCGTCACCGCTTCGGTCCAGGCGAGCGCGGCACGCTCGCGTTCGGAAAACAGCGGCGATTCCTTCCAGGCGGCGACAAGATAGAGCCGCTGCTCGCTCTCGCCGTCCTGCCGCGCTTCGCGGCTGTGCATGTCGACGCAGAAGGAGCAGCCGTTGATCTGCGAGGCCCTGAGCTTGATCAGATGCAGCAGGCTCACCTCCAGCCCGCATTCGTCGACCGCCTTGTTGAGCGCCGACACCGCCTTCATGATCTCGGGCGCCTTGGCGAAGAATTGCAGCCTCTGTTTCATGGTTCTTACCTTTCACTCTTGCTTGGGGGAACTTGGTTTGGATGAACTTTCTGCGGCCGCTGATAGCGGGCAACGAAGGCGCATCCCGCCGCGACCGAGCGCGGATCGGCCTCGCTGACATAGTCAGCCACGATCGCCGACAGCCTGACCTCGGCGAGAGCCGCCCGGTAGGCGCGCTCGGCCTTGAGCATCGCGGCATTGATGCCGCATGGCTTCACATAGGCCGAAGCATCGAGCCGCACAGGGCCGCGCTGGCGGATCTCGCCGCAGCGGAAGGCAGGTTCCCTGCCCTCGACGGCGAGCACGATGTCGAGCAGCGTGATGCGCTCGCACGGCTTCGCCAGACGGTAGCCGCCGGCCGGTCCCGGCACCGATTCCAGAATGCCCGCGGCCGTCAGCATGTTGAGATGCTTGAGCAAATAGCTCGGCGACACACCGAAGGCCTCCGCCAGGGCGGCGCCCGGCATGGTCGCGGCGCCATCCACCCCGGCGAGCATCGCGGCGCAGTGGATCGCCGCCTCGATGCCTTCTCCCAGTTTCATGATGCCACGCTCCAGTTCATGGATATCTTTTATCGTGGATATTTTTTATCTGCAATACCAAAATGAAAAACGGCGTCCGAAGACGCCGCTTTTCGTCGCGTACCTTCCCTATTCCGCAGCCGCCTTGGCCATCGGATTGTTCGGGTGCGTCGTCCAGTTGGCATAGACCGGCGACACCGGCTTGCCGGTGCGCTCGTCCATTGCGCCGACGGCCAGCGGCTCCATGGTGATGCAGCCCTCGACCGGGCAGACATTGACGCACAGATTGCAGCCGACGCACTCGGCCTCGATCACCTCGAAATGCCTGACGCCGTCGACCATGGCAGTGATCGCCTGGTGCGAGGTGTCCTCGCAGGCAATGTGGCAGCGGCCGCATTTGATACAGGCGTCCTGGTCGATATGCGCCTTGGCCACATAGTTGAGGTTGAGATACTGCCAGTCGGTGACGTTGGGCGTGGCGCGGCCGACGATGTCGGCGAGCGAGGCGTGGCCCTTCTCGTCCATCCAGTTCTCGAGGCCCGCGATCATCTCCTGCACGATCTTGAAGCCGTAGGTCATCGCCGCCGTGCAGACCTGCACATTGCCGGCGCCGAGCGCCATGAATTCCGCCGCGTCGCGCCATGTGGTGATGCCGCCGATGCCGGAGATCGGCAGGCCGCGTGTCTCGGCATCGCGCGCGATCTCGGCCACCATGTTCATGGCGATCGGCTTCACCGCCGGGCCGCAATAGCCGCCATGCGAGCCCTTGCCGTCGATGGTCGGCTGCGGCGCGAAACTGTCGAGATCGACGCCCGTGATCGAATTGATGGTGTTGATCAGCGACACCGCGTCGGTGCCGCCGGCATGTGCCGCGCGCGCCGGCTTGCGGATGTCGGTGATGTTGGGCGTCAGCTTGGTGATGACCGGCATGCGGGTGTTTGCCTTGCACCAGCGCACCACCATTTCGATATATTCCGGCACCTGGCCGACCGCCGAGCCCATGCCGCGTTCCGACATACCGTGCGGGCAGCCGAAATTGAGCTCGATACCATCGGCTCCGGTCTCCTCGACCACCGGCAGGATCGCCTTCCAGCTTTCCTCGACGCAGGGCACCATCAGCGAGACGACGACGGCGCGGTCCGGCCAGTCCTGCTTGACCTGCTTGATCTCGCGCAGATTGGTCTGCAGCTCGCGGTCGGTGATCAGCTCGATGTTGTTGAGGCCGAGCAGGCGGCGGTCGGCGCCCCAGATCGCGCCGTAGCGCGGGCCGTTGACGTTGACCACCGGCGGCCCCTCCTCGCCGAGCGTCTTCCAGACCACGCCGCCCCAGCCCGCCTGGAAGGCGCGGATGACGTTGTAGGCCTTGTCGGTCGGCGGCGCCGAGGCCAGCCAGAACGGATTTGGCGACTTGATGCCGACGAAATTGTTCCTGATATCTGCCATGCTCATGCCCTCCCGTTAGAGGTCAGTGCCCGGTTGATGCTTTCGGCCGCGTCGCGGCCTTGCGCCACCGCCGAAACGGTTAGGTCGTCGCCGCCGAAGATGCAGTCGCCGCCGGCCCAAACCTTGGCCAGCGAGGTGCGGCCCTCGGCATCGACCTTGATGCGGCCGCCTTCGAGTTCGATCTCGGCGCCGCTGCCGTTCAGCGCGGCCGTAACAAAGCTCTGGCCGATCGCCTTGAACACCTGGTCGGCCGCGAGCGTGAGCCGCTCGCCGGTGCCGGCCAGCTTGTCGCCGTCCATCGCCGTATATTCGAGCTCGATCGCCGACACCTTGCCGTTCTCGGCGATGACCCGCTTGGGCTGCAGCCAGTGGCGGATGGTGACGCCGTTGGCGGCGGCCAGATCCTGCTCGAAGCCGGAGGCATTCATGTGCTCCTGGCCGCGCCGGTAGCAGATCGTCACCTCCTCGGCGCCGAGCAGCTTCGACTGCACCGCGGCGTCGATCGCCGTCATGCCGCCGCCGATGACGACGACGCGCCGGCCGACCGGCAGGCCGGAAAGATCGCTGGCCTGACGCAGTTCCGCGATGAACTCCACCGCGTTGGTGACGCCATCGCTGCCCTCGCCGTCGGCGCGCAGCGCGTTGACGCCGCCGAGCCCCATGCCGAGGAACACGGCATCGTAATTCCGGATCAGGTCGGAGAGCTGGTAGTCGCGGCCGAGCGCCTTGCCGTTCTGGATGTCGATGCCGCCGATCGAGGTGACGTAGTCGACCTCGGCCTGGGCGAAATTGTCGACGCTCTTGTAGGCGGCGATGCCGTATTCGTTGAGGCCCCCGGCCTTCGGCCGCGCCTCAAGGATGGTCACGTCATGGCCATGGCGGGCAAGCCGATGGGCGGCGGCAAGCCCGGCCGGCCCGGCGCCGACCACCGCGACGGATTTTCCGGTCGGTTCGGCGCGCGCATAGAACTGCTTGTCCTCGCTCATTGCGACATCGGTGGCGTAGCGCTGCAGCCGGCCGATCTGCACCGGCTTGCCCTCGGCCACCTCGCGCACGCAGACTTCCTCGCACAGCGTCTCGGTCGGGCAGACGCGGGCGCACATGCCGCCAAGGATGTTCTGGTCGAAAATGGTCTTGGCCGAGCCGAGGGGATTGCCGGTCGAGATCTGGCGGATGAACAGCGGGATGTCGATCGAGGTCGGGCACGCATTCATGCACGGCGCGTCGTAGCAGAAATAGCAGCGATCGCTTTCGACCAGCGCCTCGTGATGGTCGAGCGGTGGATGCAGATCGGAAAAATTGTCGGCATACTGTTCGGACGACAGCCGGCCGCCGGCTATGCCCTCTTTGAAATGACCAGTCGCCATTCCGGTTCCCCTTGTTTTGTTTTGGGGAAGGCTAGCACGTTTTATTTTTTTATCAATTGGTCAATTTTCGGCCAAGTCGCTGAAAAGGCTCTATAAAAACATGATAATTATACTCATGTTATGGCAAGCACGGAGGGCTCGAATGACCCGGCGCTTTCGCTGCCCGGGCCATGGATCGACCTGATCTCCTCCGCGACCAGTTCCTGGAGCCGCCACAGATTGCGGTCGTGGATGCCGAACGTCTCGAGATGACTGACGGTGTTGTAGAGATATTCGGCGCCGGAGCCGACATGGCCGCAGGCACGGGCCAGCACATGCGCCACCTTCTCCAGCGGCTGGCCGAGCGAGGTACCCCTGCCGGTCACCCCGACCCAGAAGCCCAGCGCCTTGCGCGGCCCTTGCGCGGTGCGCACCGGCACCCATCGGACCGAGGCGACGCTTTCGTGATCATCGATCTCGCGCCGCAGCAGCCTTTCGATCTGGGCCGGCTTGTCGCCGTCCGGCAGGCGATAGATGACGCCGTCGCAGCGGCCGCCCCGTTCCAGCGCCATCATCAGCCCGGGCTGCGCGGCGCTGCCGCGCCAGCGAACCATGTCGAGGCAGAACGACCGATGCCAGCCATGGGCCGAGGCGCGCTGCTGCTCGACGGAATCGAAGGCCGGCTTCCAGATCAGCGAGCCATAGGCGAACACCCACAGCGGCCCTTCGTCGGCTTCGCCTGATAGACGCTCGGCAAGCGCGCGGAAATCATCGTCGTTCAATTGCGTCCAGCTGCCGTCCGGACCTGGATCGGCTTCCTCCCGATGACAGAGCGCCACAAGCTCCGGCGTGAGCGACATCTGCCGCATGGATGGTGATCCCCTCATTGACGGACAAGCAAAGGCGAAAACCGCATGGCGCGCAAGATTGCAGGCACAGCGCCTTGCCGCCGTCGATTTCCGGCCCATGTCGGATTCCTGTCGCCGGATCATCCTAAGATCGGTCACGAGACGATCAACCGAGGAAACCGAAGGAGCATGACGATGCCGAAATCCCCGATGCCGTTCTTCTGGTACGAGTTGATGACCACCGACCTCGACGCCGCCGAGGCCTTCTACACAGCCATTGTCGGCTGGAAGGGGCAACCCTTCGATACCTCGCCCGGCATGCCGCGCTACATCGTCATGAATGTCGGCGAGCGCGGCGTCGCAGGCTTGATGACGCTGCCCGAGGATGCCGCCAAGATGGGCATGCCGCCCGCCTGGCTCGGCTATATCCATAGCAAGGATGCCGATGGCGCGACCGCGTCGCTCAAGGACGCGGGCGGCACCGTGCACCGCGCACCCGACGACATTCCGGGCGTCGGGCGCTTCGCCGTCGTTGCCGATCCGCAAGGCGCGACCTTCATGTTCCTGCAGCCGAACCAGCCCGATCAGCCGCCGGTGCCGGCGCGAACGCCAGGCCACATCGGCTGGCATGAGCTCTACACGACGGACTGGACGGCAGCCTTCGATTTCTATGCCGAGCAGTTCGGCTGGACAAAGGCCGGCGACTTCGACATGGGTCCGGCGATGGGCACCTACCAGGTCTTCGCTTTTGGCGGCGAGCCCGTCGGCGGCATGATGAACAAGCCCGAACAGATCCCGGTGCCGGTCTGGCAGTTCTACTTCAACGTCGCCGCCATCGACGCGGCGGCCAAGCGCGTGACCGACAATGGCGGCAAGGCTATCATGGGTCCAATGGAGGTGCCCGGCGGCGATTGGATCGTGCAATGCACGGATCCGCAAGGCGCGCATTTCGCGCTCATCGCGCCGATGCGGTAAAACCACCGCATTGCGATTGGTGAAAGCGGCAGCAACAGCCGATCTCCCGCTTGGGCGGATTGTCCGGCCCTCCTCCGCAACTACTGCGGAGGACGGGCAAGACAGAGAGGGCGCCGTCCCGCCGACCTCACCCTAGTGCGTTACTCCGGCGTCAGAACGGCGACTTTGAGGTCGGCCTTCTTGCTGCCGCTGAGCTGAACGGTGGCCGGGCCGGCCGACAGCTTGAAGCGCACGCTCTTGCGAATGCCCGGGCAGGTCTTCACGCCGCTGAACCCAGCCGACTTCACGGCATGGCCGTCCTGCACGATATCGATCCAGGCCTCATCCGACAGGCTGACCTGGAGCTCTCCTTCAGGCGGCACGACGATGCTTGCGGTCGCGCCGAACGTGCCGGCTGCCGGGGCACGGTCCGGTGGCACTTCAAAGCTGACCGTGTCGACCGCTGCGAGCGTGAAATCCATCGCCTGGCCGACCGTCAGGGCAGCGCCGGACTGCGCGGCCGGCGCTGCCGCAAACAATGCCTGCTCGCGTGCCACCGGCCATTTGAAGGCATCACAGCCGCCGTCGGCGGCCATGGCGAAGCTGGTGCCTGCAAGGATTGCGAACAGGCTGATGACGATTGTTTTCATGGCAAAGGGAACTCGGATGGTTGGCATACCCGCATCAATACAACCATAGCGATACTTATGCAACCATGAAGGGAAACATTTTTGGGAGATGAAACCATTTTCACTCACCGATTGTTGAAGGCAGGGCATCGGAAGTGAGTGGTCCATTGCCGGGCGATATTTTATGGCCAGGCGGGGAGGCAAAATGGAGTTTTAGATGAAGCTTTTCGAAGGTCTTTCCCAGTACCGGCCACAGGCGCTCGGCGTGCTGCGCATCGTGACTGCGCTGCAATTCATCGAGCATGGCACCCAGAAACTGTTCAATTTCCCCGTCGGCGAGCACGCCGGCGCCTTGAGCGGGTTGCCTCTGGCTGCCGGCATCCTTGAATTCGCCGGCGGCATCCTTCTGGCCCTGGGGTTGTTCACCAGGCCGGTGGCGTTCCTTCTGGCTGGCGAGATGGCGATCGCCTATTTCATGGCGCATGCGCCGCGCGACTTCTTCCCGGTCAACAATGGCGGCGACTCGGCGATCTCGTTCTGCTTCATCTTCCTCTATCTGGTGTTTGCCGGCGCCGGCGCCTTCGCGCTGGACAACCGCCGCAACGCGTGAGCCTGCCACACGGTTTCAGGCGCGCATCCGCTCGAAATTGGCGTCGAACAGCGGCGCCGATTGGATGCGCGCGCCATGGCGCTTGCCCAGAATCTCGATCTCGAAGCCGTCGGCCTCGTCGGCGATCTCCTTCGGCACATAGCCCATGGCGACCGACCTTTTCGCGTGATGCGCGTAGCCGCCCGAGGTGACCCAGCCGCGCACGGCGCCGTCGAACCAGATCGGCTCGTCGCCGATGACGTCGGCATCATCCGCCTCGACGATGAAGGCGCGCAGTCGTAGCTTGCCGCCCTGCTTGCGTTCGGCCAGTGCCGCCGCCTTGCCAATGAAGTCCGCCTCCTTGCCGTAGGCCACGAAGCGGTCGAGGCCGGCCTCCAGCGGCCCGTAGGTCGGCCGGTACTCGCGCGCCCATGAGCCATAGTTTTTCTCCAGCCGCAGCGCATTGAGCGCGCGCGACCCGAACAGGCCGATGCCGAATTCCTCGCCCGCCGCCATCAACGCCCCGAAGGCGGCGCGCTGATACTCCGGCGCCACCCAGATCTCGTAGCCGAGATCGCCCGTATAGCTGACGCGGCCGACCAGGCACGGCGCCATGCCGATGTCCATCCTGGCCACCGCCATGAAGGGGAATGCGGCGTTGGAGACATCCGCGCGCGTCACTTTCGCCAGAACATCCCGCGCCTTCGGTCCGGCGATCGCCAGCCCGGCCAGCTTCTGTCCCAGCGCCTCGATGCGCACCGAACCGTTCTTCGGCAGATGCGCCTCGAACCAGCGCATATGGTATTGCTCGGCGATGCCGGAGCCGGCGATGAACCACTCGCCGTCGTCGATGTTGGCCAGCGTGAAATCGCCGATCAGCCTGCCGTCATCCTTCAGCATCGGCGCCAGCGTCATGCGGCCGCGCTTCGGCAGCTTGCAGGCCAGCATGCGGTCGAGCCAGCCAGCTGCGCCCTCGCCCGTCACCGCATATTTGGCGAAGTTGGAAATCTCCGCCAGGCCGACGCCGCCGCGCACCGCCGCCACTTCCTTCGCGACATGGTCGAAATCGCTCGAGCGCCGCCACGAGAACTCGTCCCTGACGCCGTCAGGGGCATACCAGAGCGGCACCTCCAGCCCGTAGGACACGCCCCATTGCGCGCCCTTGGCCGAGAGGGCGTCATAAACCGGCGTCGTCTTCAGCGGCCGTCCGGCCGGCAGTTCCTCGTTGGGGAAGCGGATCGAGAAGCGCCGCGAATAATTCTCGCGCACCTTGGCATTGGTGTAGGCCATCGTCGCCCAGTCGCCGTAGCGCGCGACATCCATGGCCCAGATGTCGGCGCCGGGATCGCCTTCGATCATCCAGTTGGACAGCGCCAGTCCCACGCCGCCACCCTGCGAGAAACCAGCCATGACGCCGCAGGCGACCCAGAAGCCCGGCAGGCCGCGCACAGGCCCGACCAGCGGATTGCCATCCGGCGCGAAGGTGAAGGGGCCGTTGATGATCTGCTTGATGCCGGTGTTCTGGAAGGCGGGGAAATGCCGAAAGCCGACTTCCAGCGACGGCGCGATGCGATCGATGTCCGGCTCCAGCAGTTCATGGCCGAAATTCCACGGGGTCTGGAACTCGGACCACGGCTTGTTGGCCTTCTCGTAGGTGCCCATCAGCATGCCGCCGCGCTCCTGGCGCAGATAGAGCTCGCCGTCGAAATCGACCGCATGGATGATCTCGGTGCCGGTCTTCTGGTTCCAGGCGGCGACCTCGGGCATGTCCTCGGTGATCAGGTACATGTGCTCCATGGCGAGCACCGGCAATTCGAGGCCGACCATGCGGCCGACCTCGCGCGCCCACAGGCCGCCGGCATTGACGACATGCTCGGCTACCACCTCGCCCTTGTTGGTGATGACGCGCCATGAGCCGTCGGGCCGGCGCACGATGTCCTCGACCTTGGTGAAGCGCTCGACCTCCGCACCCAGTTTCCGGGCCGCCTTGGCATAGGCATGCGTCACGCCGGACGGATCGAGATGGCCATCCTCCTTGTTGCGCACCGCGCCGACGAACTGCTTTGGATCGAGCAGCGGCATCAGTTCCGCCGCCTCATTGGGCGAGATCTCCTCAAGGTCGATGCCGAGATAGCGGCCCTTGGCGACCACGCCGCGCAGCCAGTCGAGCCGCGCCTCGGTCGCAGCCAAGAGCAC
The DNA here is from genome assembly GCF_049887195.1 of Mesorhizobium abyssinicae. Lineage (NCBI taxonomy): Bacteria > Pseudomonadati > Pseudomonadota > Alphaproteobacteria > Hyphomicrobiales > Phyllobacteriaceae > Mesorhizobium > Mesorhizobium abyssinicae. The sequence continues at coordinate 69,049 of NZ_JARAKC010000010.1, read as the reverse complement.
GCCGCCGGTCAGGTGCACGCCGGTCGCCTGGCCGGACAGTTCCTCGATCTCCTTGTAGAGCGAGATCGTATATTTCTGCAGCTTGGCGACGTTGGGATCGCCATTGATGGTGTGCATGCCGCCGGCCGCGTGCCAGGTCGAGCCGGAGGTCAGCTCGTCGCGCTCCAGCAGCACGACATCGGTCCAGCCGTGCCGGGCCAGATGGAACAGCACCGAGCATCCGACGACACCGCCGCCAATGACCACGACCTTTGCATGCGATTTCATGGGGTTTTCTCGTTATTTCAGTGAGTTGGGAAGATAAGACGAATCGGAAAGGCAGCGCCTCGCGCCGACGCCAAGGAACTCACGGCTCGCCCTGCCCGATCGCTTCCTTGCGGCGCGCCATATAGGCTTCGAGCGCCTCGCGCACGGCAGGATCCATCGCCGGCTCGGCATACTCCTCCAGCGCCTTCTTCCACAGCCGCGTTGCGCGCGCGGTCGCGTCGAGGCCACCGGCTTCCTGCCAGGCTTCGTAATTCTGCCAGTTGGAAAGCATCGGCTGGTAGAAGGCGGTGGCGTAGCGCTCCAGCGTGTGCGGCTCGCCGAAGAAATGGCCGCCGGTCGGCACCGCGCCCAATGCCTCGACCGCGAGCTCCCCTTCGTCGACAACGATCGGGCGCAGAAACTCCATCATGTGCTGGATCATCTCGACGTCGATGATGAATTTCTCGAACGATGCGGTCAGCCCGCCCTCCTGCCAGCCGGCGGCGTGGTAGACGAGGTTGCCGTGGCCGAGCACCGCGCCCCATAGCGCCATCAGCGTCTCGTAGGCGCCTTGCGCGTCGGCGGCATTGGAGGCCGAACCCGGCGTCGTCCGGTACGGCAAATCATAGCGCCGCGCCAATTGCCCGGAGGCGATATTGGCCTTGGTGTTTTCCGGCGTGCCGAAGGCCGGCGCCCCCGACTTCATGTCGACATTGGAGGTGAAGGCGCCATACATGACCGGCGCGCCGGGCCGGACGAGCTGCGTCAGCACAACGCCGAACAGCGCCTCGGCGTTCTGCTGCGCCAGCGCGCCGGCCAGCGTCACCGGGCTCATCGCCCCCATCAGCGTGAACGGCGTCACCGCCACCGACTGGCCGAACTCGGCCATGGTCATCAGACCCTCGGCCATCATCTCGTCGAAGCGGCGCGGCGAGTTGACCGAGATGATGGTGGCGATGCCCGGGTCGTCGCGCATCTGATCAAGCGTCAGCCCGCGCGCGATCGCCATCATCTCGATGCCGTCGAGCGCCCTGCCTCGGCCGATCGCCGAGACATGGAAGCATTTGTCGGTCAGCGTCAGGTTGGTGAAGTAGGTGTCGAGATGGCGCGAATTGGCCGGCAGTTCGATCGGCGCGCAAACCTGGTTGCCGAGCATGTGGACGCAGTTGAAATGCTGCGCCAGCCGCACGAGGTCCTGATAGTCGCGCAAATTGCCGGCGCGGCGGCCACGCTCCATGTCGTGCACGTTGGGCGGCCCGGCGACGAGCGTGAAATTGATCGTGTTGCCGCCGAGATGGATGGCGTGGGCCGAGTTGCGTGGGGTAAGCGCGTAGCTGGCACGCGTCGTCTTCAGTGCCTCGGCGACCATGCCGCGATCGATGCGGACATTCATCGACGCCTGATCGACGCTGGCACCCGCCTTTTCGAACAGCGCCAGCGCCCGCGGGCTCATCACCTCGATGCCGAAATTTTCAAGGATGTGCATCGAGGCTTCATGGATCGCCTCGATCTGGTCGGCCGAGAGCAGCGCCATCGGCGGATAGGGGTTGGTCACCCGCCTTGCCGGCAATTGCGGGATGACGGACGGCCCCCGGTTGCTGGTTCGCTCAGTGCCGCGCTTGCGTCTTGGTTCGGTCATGCCGCACATCAGAGCGCCGGCACGAAAGCGTGGCTGTCAGAAATCCGCCATTTGCGGGCGTGATTTTAGCCAAGGCGGCATTTCTGATATTCCATTGCGACAAAAGCGACATCGAGAGTCGAAATCATAATACCGGGGCGGAGCGGCGACGGTGGCTCGCCAGCCGTTAAGAAACGCCGCAAGAATCCCTTTATGTTTTCGGCCTATTCGTCTGCCGATGCGTAGGTCGAGTTTTAGTAAAATTGTAGCCGTCACCGTGCTGCTGGCGTTGGCGCTTTCGGCCTGCGCGACGCCGCCGAGCCATATCAACGACGTCTGCGCCGTCTTCGACCAGAATGACGGCTGGTTCGACAACTGGCAGGCGGCGGCCGAGCGCGCCGAGCAGAAATATGGCGTGCCGTTGCCGGTGCTGATGGCGACGGTGCGCAAGGAATCCGGCTTCAAGAGCAACGCCAGGCCGCCACGCACCAAGCTGCTCGGCTTCATTCCGTGGAAACACGTCTCGTCGGCCACGGGCTTCTCGCAGGCGCTCGACGGCACCTGGTCGCAGTACCAGAGCGAGACCGGCAACTGGGCGGCGCGCCGCACCCGCTTTGCCGACGCGGTCGACTTCGTCGGCTGGTATCATTCCAAGACCGCCGACACCTACGGCGTCGCCCGCACCGACACCTACAATCTTTATCTCGCCTATTATCTTGGCTGGACGGCGTACGGTCGCGGCAATCGCGGCGATGCCGGCGTGCAAAACTACGCCCGCGCCACCGAGAAGATGGCGCGGGACTATGCGGCGCAGCTACGGCAATGTGGAAACTAGCCCCTTCCGGTATTAGTGCCGCCTTGTCGTATCTTTCGGCTTTTTGGCACCGGTTTCGGAAGTCTCGTCGCGCACTTTGTTGCGACGGGCTCGCATTCCAGCCTGGTCCTGCTCCACGGCCTCGCCGATCTGGTCCGCTTCGGGAGTCGACGATTTGCCACGCGGCCGGTTGGGAGCCGTTCCTGTCAAACCCGGCCCCGCGCCGTGCACATCTTCCGGCACGCCCTCATGCGCGGCGTGCTCCTTGTCGAACTTGATCACCTGATCCATCTTCGCCAGCACGTCATCGGCAAGCCAGCACAGGCTCATATGGCCGTCGCCGAGGTTCTTCACCGGCGGCACCTTGGTCTCGCACAGATTGTCCGGCACCAGCTTCTTGTAGCCGCAGCGCGTCTGGAACGGACATCCGGTCGGCGGGTTCATCGCCGACGGAATGTCGCCCTCGAGCACGATGTGCTTCTTGACCACGCTGGTATCGGCGATCGGGATCGCCGATAGCAGCGCCTCGGTATAGGGATGGTAGGGCGGCGAGAAGATCTGGTCGGTCGTCCCCTGCTCGACGATATAGCCGAGATACATGACGACGACGCGGTCGGCGATGTAGCGCACCACCGACAGATCGTGGCTGATGAACAGCATCGTCGTCTTGTTCTTGCGCTGGATGTCCATCAGCAGCTCTGTCACCGCCGCCTGCACCGAGACGTCGAGCGCCGAAACCGGCTCGTCGGCCACCACCACCTTGGCGTCACCGGCAAAGGCGCGCGCCACGCCGATGCGCTGTTTTTGGCCGCCCGAAAGCTGGCGCGGCTTGCGGGTCTCGAAGGCCCTCGGCAGCTTCACCAGGTCGAGCAGCTCCAGCATTCGCTTGCGGCGCTCGGCCACCGTCTTGCCGACATTGAATTTTTCCAGCGTGCGGATGATCTGCGAGCCGACCGAGTGGCTGGGGTTCAGCGTATCGAACGGGTTCTGGAACACCATCTGGATCGACGACACCGTCTCGACGTTGCGGCTCTCGATGCCGGTCGACTGGATCTCCTTGTTGCCGAGCGTCACGCTGCCGGAGCTCGCGGTCTCCAGGCCGAGCAGCACCTTGGCCAGCGTCGACTTTCCGCAGCCGGATTCGCCGACGATGGCCACCGTCTCGGATTCGCGCGCCTCGAAGGAGATCGTCTCGTTGGCCTTGACGACGCGGCCCTCGCTGGAGCCGAACACTTCGCTGCCGCCGACCCTGTAGTATTTCTTGAGGTCCTGGATCTTGAGCACGGGCGCGCCGGGCTCGACCTTCTCATTGACCTTCTTGGCGCCCGGCGGCAGCGCCTCCCAGTCGATCTCGTTGAAGCGCACGCAGCGCGAGAAATGGCCCTCATGGCCATCGACTGCGATCATCGGGATTTCGGCGGCGTTGCAGACGCCCTCGACGAAATGGTGGCAGCGCGGGCCGAAGTTGCAGCCCTTCGGCCGCTCGTGCGGCAACGGCAACTGGCCGGGGATCGAGATCAGCGGCCGGGAATTCTTGTCGGCACCGGGCAGCGGGATCGAGCGGAACAGGCCTTGCGTATAGGGGTGGCGCATCCGGTCGAACACGTCCTTGATCTTGCCGGTCTCCACCGCCTCGCCCGAATACATCACCGTGATCTTGTCGCAGGTCTCCAGGATGAGGCCAAGATTGTGCGACACGAAGATCATCGAGGTGCCGAACTTCTCGCCCAGCCCCTTGACCAGGTCGACGATGCCCGCCTCCACCGTCACGTCGAGCGCCGTGGTCGGCTCGTCGAGCAGAAGCAGCGCCGGCTTCGACAACAGCGCCATGGCAATGACGATGCGCTGCTGCTGGCCGCCCGAGAGCTGGTGCGGGTAGGAGCGCATCATGCGCTCGGGATCCGGCAGCTTCACCGCGCGCACCATTTCCAGCGCTCTGCTGTAGGCCTCCTCCTTCGACACCTTGTCGTGGATCAGCGGCACTTCCATCAGCTGCTGGCCGATCTTCATCGCCGGGTTAAGGCTCGCCATCGGCTCCTGGTAGATCATGGCGATCTTGTTGCCGCGGATGGCGCGCAGCTCATCCTCGGACAACTCGCCCATGTCCTTGCCCTGGAACTTGATCTTGCCGCCGACGATCTTTCCGATGTTGGAGAGGTCGCGCATGATGCCGAGCGACACGGTCGACTTGCCGCAACCGGACTCGCCGACGATGCCCATCGCCTCGCCGGGCATGACCGTGCAGGAAAAGTCCATGACGGCCGGTATCTCGCCCTTGCGGGTGAAGAAGGAGATCGACAGGTTCTCGATCTCGATGATCGGCCCAGGGGTCGGCTTGCCGGGATTTCGAACTGCCTCGTTCATGGGTCGCTCCAATCCTTGGTCTCTAGTTGAGCATGATCATATCCGAAAACCGGGTACCACTTTTCGGGATCATGCTTGGGGGCCTTCGACCCCGCCATCAATCCTTCATCGACTGTTCGCGCAGGGAATCGGCCAGAAGGTTCAGCCCCAGCACGAACGACATCAGCGCGATCGTCGGCGGCAGCGCCGGGTGGATGAAGGATCGCAGCAGCCGGCTGGCGTCCTTGATCGCCGTGCCCCAGTCCGGGCTCTCTGGCGCCAACCCGAGGCCGAAATAGCCGAGCGTGCCGAGCAGGATCGTGGTGTAGCCGATGCGCAGGCAGGCATCGACGATCAGCGGCCCGCGGGCATTGGGCAGGATTTCCCACAGCATGATGTACCACGGCGATTCACCGCGCGTCTGAGCCGCCGCCACATAGTCGCGCGTCTTGATGTCCATGGTCAGTCCGCGCACGATGCGGAACACGCCGGGGCTGGAGGCGAACACCACCGCCACGAAGATGTTGAGCTGGTTGGGATCGATATGCACGATCTTCAGCGGATCGGCGTCGAAGACAAGGCCGGCATAGATCCAGCCGCCGATGACGAGCGTCAGCCCGAGCAGGATATAGAGGCGATCGGGGCGGTTCTTGTAGCGGGTCCAGAACAGCACGCTGAAGAAGATGATCGGGAACAGGAAGAACAGCCCGGCCATCGCATAGGGGATCGGCGTGTCCATGATGCCGGGCGTCACCAGCAGGTAGAACAGCAGGATCACTGGGAAGGCGAGCACCAGATTGGCGAGGAAGGACAGGAATGTGTCGATCCTGCCGCCGTAGTACCCGGCCGGCAGGCCGAGCGTGATGCCGACCATCAGCGCGAAGCCGGTGGCCGCCGGCGCGATGATCAGCACGATCTGGCTGCCGAACACCATGCGCGAGAACACGTCGCGGGCGAGCTTGTCGCCGCCGAAATAGTAGATGAGTTTCGAGGTCGGCTCGATCGCGCCAGGCAGCGCGTCCTTCATCACCGGCACCTGCGCCAGCGGATCGAAGGGCGAGATGGTCGAAGCGAAGATCGCCGTGAACAGCCAGAACAGGCAGATGCCGACGCCCACGATGCCGACGCCGCTGTCGAAGAGCTGGCCGTAGAGGCCGAGCTTCTTCTTGTAGACGAAGCTCGCCCCCAGGACGATGGCGAGCGCTATCCAGACCGGCCAGAACCGCGAGATGACGCCGAGCACGACATTGAAGGCACTGATATATTCGAGCTGCATCCGCTTCGCCCCCTACTGAACTCTGATGCGCGGATTGAGAAACGCGTAGCCGACATCGGAGATGAGCTGCGTGATCAAGACGATGAACACCGAGACCAGCGAACAGCCGAGCAGAAGGTCGATGTCGTTGTTGCCGGCAGCCTCGACCAGCGTGTAGCCGAAGCCCTGGTAGCGGAACATCACCTCGACGATGACGACGCCGGTGAGCAGCCAGGGGAATTGCAGCATGATGACGGTGAACGGCGCGATCAGCGCGTTGCGCAGCGCGTGCTTGACCACCACGCTGCCGAAGGAGAGGCCCTTGAGGCGGGCCGTGCGGATATATTGCTGCGTCATCACCTCGACCATCGAGGCGCGGGTCATGCGGGCAATGTAACCGATGCCGTAGATCGCCAGCGTCATCACAGGCAGCGTGAAATTATAGAAGGTGATGCCCTGGCTCGCCGAAGCGGCGGAGCCGTTCAGCCAGCCGAGCCAGGACGCGAAGATGACGGTGAAGATGACGCCGGAAACATATTCCGGCGTCGCCGTCGACGCGATCGAGGCGACCGACAGCGTGCGGTCGGTGCGCGAGCCCTCGCGCATGCCAGCCAGGATGCCGATCAAGAGCGAGATCGGCACCATCACCGCAAGCACGCATAACATGAGGATGCCGGTGGCGCTGAGCGCCGGGAACAGCTTCGAGGCCACGGTCGTCTTGAACTTGGTCGAACAGCCGAAATCGCCCTGCAGCACGCCGGAGAATGTCGGCTCGACCGGATCGTTGCAGAAGGCGAAACGCTGCGTCGGCTTGCCCGTCGCCGGGTCGGTCACCGGCTGCTTGGGCAGCAGGCCCAGCCACTGGCCATAGCGGGCGAAGAAATTCTGCCGGTAGCCGTGGTTGACCAGCCAGTCCTCGAGCTGCTCGGCAGATGTGTGCATTTCGGTCTGGCTGATCGCCAGCTTCTTCAGGTTCGGGTTGAGATTGATCAGGAAGAAGACGATCAGTGTCAGGCACAGCATCGTCAATGCCATCGTGCCAAGACGCCTGAGGATGAAAGAAAGCATGGCGGCCCCCTGCCGGTCTGGTTGGGGTTGGAGCCTGTCTGCGAACCAGATCGGCCACTAGCGGCCGGGCTGCCTTTCAAACGGACCCTCGGATGCGATCAACCCTGTTTTTCGTTGCACGCCGTTGCCGGAAGAATCCACGCCTTCTCAAGGCGCCGGCTTCCGGTTCCTGCATTGTGCGGGGAGTGAGGGGAAGGGGCAAGCCCCTTCCCCAATCGGTCCGATCACGCCTGGTCGAGCCAGACCTTGCCATAGTCGCGTTCGAAGGTCGGGTGCATCTTGTAGTTCTGCACCGCCTTGACCGAGTGGCTGTAGAGCTTGCGCCAGTACGGCTGGATGATGACGCCGGAATCCTGCAGGATCTGCTCGATGTCCTTCATCATCTCCTTGCGCTTGGCGGCGTCGGCGACGGCGAGCGCGGCATTGAGCTTGGCATCCCAGTCGGCGTTCGCAAAGCCCGTCTCGTTCCAGGCCTCGCCGGAGCGGTAGCCGATCGCGAGCACCTGGACGCCCAGCGGACGCATGTTCCAGTTCGTCGTGGACAGAGGGTATTTGGTCCAGTCGTTCCAGAAGGTCGAGCCCGGCAGCACCGTGCGCTTCACCTTGATGCCGGCGTCGCGCATCTGCGCGGCGATCGCATCGCCGGTGTTCTTGTGCCAGTCCTCGTCGACCGTGATCAGCTCATGTTCGAAGTCGGCCTGGCCGGCTTCGGCCATCAGGGCCTTGGCCTTGGCTGGATCGCGAGCCACCTTCGCCAGTTCGTAGTATTCCGGATGGATCTGGCAGACATGGTGGTTCTCGGCGACCGTGCCGGCATTGCCGTAGCCAAGCTGGAGAACGACATTGTTGTCGACCGCGAGCTGCAGTGCGTTGCGGACCTTCTGGTTGTCGTAAGGCTTGTTGTTGATGTTGGTGCGGCACACGATGGTCGACGCCGTCACGATCTCCGACTTCACCAGGTCCATGCCGTCGAGAATCGACACATAGTCGGCCGTGGTCTCGAAATTGGTGTGCACTTCACCCGCCTCGAAGGCGCTGACCATGGCGGCGGGGTCGGTGCCGTAGTCGATGAACTCGACGCCGTCGAGGAACACCTCGCCGTCCCACCACTTGTTGTCTTCGCGGCGCTTGTAGACCACCTTCTGGCCGACATCGTAGGAGACGAGCTCGAACGGACCGGTGCCGATCGGGCAGGCCTTGAAGTCGCCGCCCTTCTCGTCGAAGCTCTTGTGCACCAGCAGACTCGGATAGTCGCACACGTTCGGGATCAGCGCGATGTCCGGCTTGCCGAGCTTCAGCTTGACGGTCATGTCGTCGACCTTGGTCACGGCGCTCTCGTCGAGCTTGTCGTCCTTGACCAGGGTGCCGAGACGGCCAGGCATCGAATTGCCTTCGGCCTTCTTGTCGGCCCAGCGCTTCAGGTTGAAGATGACGTCGTCCGCCGTGAAGGCATCGCCGTTCGACCAGGTCACGCCCTTGCGCACATGCAGCGTGTATTCGGTGGCGTCGTCGTTCACGTCCCAGCTTTCCAGCAGATACGGACGGAACGTATATTCGGTGGTGTACTTGACCAGCGGCTCGAGCGCCTGGCGCTCGGCATTGGCGATTTCCGACCAGTCGGACTTGCGCGGATCCTTCGGGTCCTTGACCCACTGCGCGACCTTCAGCGTGCCGCCCTTCTTGCCCTGCACGTCCTCGGCCCTTGCCGGGGTCGGATCGGCGAGACCGAGCATGCCGTAGGCCATCGCCGTGGACGCGCCGAAGACGCTGGCGAGCGCCAGGAATTCGCGGCGGTCCACCTTGCCCGCCTTGGCTTCTTCGGCCATGGCCCGGATGTGATCCGGAACGCGGTCACCGTTAGATTTGTAGATTGCCATGATTAACTCCCATTGTTGGCTTTCCGCCTTGTAACATTCCGCATCCAGACCGTGATGTCAAAGACGGTCTGGACTGGAACATGTTGGCGAATGTGCAACTTTGGAAGGAGGCCGGTTCGCGCGATAGCGACAGTCTTGACGCAAATTTGCTACTGCGTCGCAGATTTCATTCGAATATGCGCAAACGAATAAACTGAGACATTCAAGCGGCATAGGACAGCGCCAGCCCGCCGGTTGCGATAGCGCCAAAGCCTGCCCTTCCTGCGACCGGCTTCAGTATTCGCGCTCGTAGAAGATGCCGCCCTTGGCTTCGCCGGCATCGGTGGCCTCGCCACGCAGCTTGACGCCGCGCCCGACATTGAGGTCGATCGCCGCCTTGCCGGAACCCGGCTTGTCGCCCTTCTGGATCGTCACATAGGTACGGTCGTTGAGGTATTTGCCCGCCGAGACGGCGGTGCCGCCCTTCTCGTCGGTGGTCACGTCGAGGTCGTCGACGCCGATCGCGCTGCGCAGGTTTTCGAGCAGCGAGGTCGAGCCGCCGACGCCGGCCAGTTGCGCGGCGGCCTCCGCCAACTGCGCGATCTGCAGCGGCGACAGGTTCGACATCGAGCGGCCGAAGATCAGCTGCGCCAGCACCTCGTCCTCCGGCAGCGCCGGAACCGAGGAGAAGGTGAATTTCGGGTTGGTCGCCTCGCCCGACACGACGATGGTGACGGTGGCGCTGCTCGTCGTCGTGGTCGCCGTCAGGTTGAGATAAGGCACCAGCGAACCGGAGAAGCCGACCGTGCCTTCGGTGAAGGTCAGCCGCTTGGCGAGGATCGACAGCCGCCCGCGCTGCAAGGTGAAGGTGCCGACCGCATGCGGCGAGGATGCCGGACCGGTCAGCTTGAGCGAGCCGCCAAGCTCGGCGTCGACGCCCCGCCCCTGGATGAAGATCTGGTTCGGCGCGTTGACGGTGACGTCCAGGGTGAGGCCGCTGCCGCCTCCGCCGCCGCTCGTCGTCGCCGGGCGCAGCGCCTTGTCCTGCGCGCGCACCGCGGCCGGCGCGCCCTTGTGCTTGACGTTGAGCGCCGCCAGCGAGCCCGGCAGCTTCTCGGGAACGGTGATGACGGTCTTGGCCAGGTTGATGGTGCCCGCGACCACCGGCGCCGAGACGAGCGGCCCCTTGATGGTCAGGTCGCCGCCGAGATTGGCGGTCACCACCCGGCCGTCCGTGTAGCGGCCGTCGGTGAGCTTGACCGAAAGATCGGCCGGGAACCCTTGCGCCGGATTGATGCCGACCGTGCCGCTGGCCGACAGGCTGCCGCGCGTCGACAGCGTGCCGGTCAGGCGATTGATCCTGGCCACGCCGGAGCCGATCGAGACGTCGGCGGCGATATCGTTGACGGCAAGGCCGGAGCGCGCGTCGACCAGCCGGGCGCCCGACGTGCTGACCGTGCCGCCGATGACCGGCGAAGTCGCCGGGCCGCGCACCTGGACATTGACGTTGGCGGTGCCGCTCAGCGACAGGCCCTGCGCGGCGAGCTTGGCGGCAAGGAAGGAGAACGGCACCTTGCCGGAGAAGTCGAGCACCAGCGCCGGCGTTCCCGCCGTCGTCACCGAGCCGCCGCCCTTCAGGCCAAGCCCTGCGCCGTCGCTGATGTTGGCGTCGAAGGTGAGTTTCTTGCCGGCGAACGTTCCCGACGAGGAAATGTTCATGCCGCCGAGGCCGGCGCTCCGCGTCTGCGCGGTCTGCACGCCGCCGGCGTCGATCTTGAAGGCAACCGACGGATTGGCCGGCGCGCCGGTCACCTTGACCGTACCGGAGATGGAACCTGCAGCATCGAGGCCGCGCGAAAAACTGTTGGCGAGCGAAGCCGGCACCTTGGCCAGCGCGGCATTGATATCGAGCGCCTGTCCGACCTTGCCGGTCACAGTCGCGGTGCCGCCGCCGAGATTGAGCACCAGCCTGTCCAGGCTCGTCGTGCCGTTGGCGATACTGACCGTCGAGGCCTGCGCGATCGCCGCCTTGATGCCTTGCACGGTCGCCTGACCGGAGGCGAGTTCGATGGTCGTGGTGCCATTCGCCACCATCACCCGCCCGGCGGCCTTGGCCGGAATGTCCTTGACGGTGGCGCCGCCGGAAAAGCCGGTCCAGTCGCCGTCGCGCTTCAGGTCGACATTGATGCCGCTGACCACGGTGCCGCCCGAGGTGACGCTGTCGGCGCGGACCTTGCCGGAGATCACCGGGGCGGCCAGGTAGTTGGCGACCAGCGCGTCGATCGCGACGTTGCGGGCGGAGAGATCGCCACGCGAAATTGCGGCGGTCGTCGCCTTGACGGTGACGTTGGGGCCGTTGGCCGTCTTGGTGAAGGCGATGGTGCCGCGCACGTCGCCTTCGGCCTTTTCCAGCGCCAGCGCCGCCAGCGGGCCGATATCGGGCAGGTCGAGCGCGATGGTGCCGGCGGGCACGAAGGCCTCGTCAAGCGCGAGGTCGCCGGAGATCCTGTTCTTGCCGAGCGACAGGAGCAGCCCGTTGATCGCGCTCTTGCCATCGGTTGTCGCCAGCACCGCGCTGCCTTGCAGTGCCTGTCCGGCGACATTGCCGGTCAGTTGCACATTCGCGGCCGGGTTGGCGGCATCGGCCTTGCCGGTGGCGGTCAGCTTCAGCCTGGTGATCTCGCGCGCCGCTACCGAAAGCCGGTCGCTGTCCACCGTCAACGACAGGTCCGGCGCCAGGCTTGGCCCTTGCGCATTGAGCGCGAAGGCAATCGCGCCCTTGGCGTCCTTCGACAGCAGCGAGATATCGGCCAGCGCGCCCTTGATGTCGGCGCTGAGCTTGTTGTCGGCGAGGCTGGCTTGCCCGTCGGCCGTCAACGCGCCGGAGGCAAGCTTGACCGGATTGATGGTGACGCCGCCATGGGTATCCCGCTTCAGCGTGGCGCTGAGCTGCGTCCGCTCGGCCAGCACGCCGCGCGCCGCCGCCGGCAAAGCCGCCGAGAGGGCGTCCGCCTTGAGGTTGAGGTCGATGGCGCCATCGGCGAACGACACGCGGCCGTTGAAGGCGCTGTCCAGCGCCGCGCCCTGCACCGAGCCGCTATCGATCGTGATCGCGTCGGTGGCAAGGGTGCCGGCGACCTTGGCGGTGATCTTGCCCGCGATCAGCGGCGCGATCGTCGGATTGTCGAGCCCGATCGTCTCCACCGTCACTGTGCCGGAAATCGGTCCCGTGCGGCTCTTAACATCGAAGGCATCGGAATGCAGCGCCAGCGTGATGCCTTCCGACTTGGTGAAATTCGTCGTGACCGAAGGCAGCACGGCCGAGATGTCGAGCTTCGGCTGGGTGCCCTGCCCGGCCGCCTTCACCGACAGCGCCTGCAATCCAAGCTTGATCGGGCTTTCCGCACTGCCGAACGACAGCGGCAGGCTGGGACCCGTCGAGACAAGGTCGAGGGCGAAATCGCTGGCGCCGTTCGGATTGATGGTGCCGGAAGCCTTGCCGGAAATCTTCTCGCCCGAAAGCATCGCCTGATCGAGGACGATACCGCCCGCGGTGGTGAAGCTTCCCATCGCATTGAGGCTGAGCGGCCCAAGCCCCGCCTGGCGGGTCTGGCTGGTCTCGCCGCCGGTCAACTTGGCATTGAAGCGGACGTCCGGATTTGCCGCCGGGCCGGTGACTTCGGCCGTGCCGTCGAGCGTGCCCGCGGCGTCGAGGCCGGGCGAGAAATCGTTGGCAAGGGCGGCCGGCAGCGCCGAGACCGTGGCCGCGAGGTCGAGCGTCTGGCCAGCCTTGCCGGAAAGCGTCACCGAACCGCCGCCAAGATCGAGCACCAGCCTTTCGATGCTGGTCACGCCATTGGCGATGGTGAGGTTCGACGGCCCGGCGATCGCCGCCTTGATGCCTCGAACGGTGGCTTCGCCCGAGGCGACCTCGACATTGGTGGTGCCGTTCGCGATCTTGACCCGGCCGGCGGCGGTGGCCGGAATGCCGGCAATCGTGGCGCCGCCGCTGAAATTGGTCCAGTCGCCGTCGCGCTTCAGGTCGACGCCGATGCCGCTGACGACGGTGGTCCCCGATGTCACGCTGTCGGCCTTGATCGTACCCGAGATCGCCGGGCTCTTGAGATAGTTGGCGATCAGCGCGTTGACCGTAATCGTCTTCGCCGCCACGTCGCCGCGCGCGATCGAGCCACTGGCGGCATTGATGGTGACGGTCGGCGCCTCGCCTTCCTTGGCGAGGACGATGGTGCCATTGATGTCGCCGGTCACCGTTTGACCGCCAAGCGCCGCCAGCGGCGCAATGTCTTGCACCGCCAGCGTCAGCGTTCCTTGCGGCAGCAAATGATCATCCAGCGCAAGGTCGCCGGAGATCTTGTTGTCGCCGAGCGCCAGGCTGAGCCCCTTGATCGAGCGTTTGCCCTCGCTGGTCACCAGCGACGCCCTTATGTCCAGCGCCTGCTCCTCGACGGCGCCGGTAAGCGCGATGTCGGCCTGGGGGCTGGCGATGTCGGCCTTGCCCTTCGCCGAAAGCTTGACGTCCTTCACCGTGCGCCCGGCCGCCGTCAGGCTGGCGCTGTCGGCCGAGACCGAAAAGTCCGGGGCGAAGCGCGGGCCGCTCGCGGTCAGGGTGAAATTGATTCCGCCGGCGAGCGGCGTGCCGGCCAGCGACGACAGTGTCGAGACGTCGCCCAGCGTTCCCTTGACGTCGGCCTGGATGTCCGAGCCTTGCGCGCTGGCGGTGCCGCTGGCGCTGAGCGAGCCGGAGGTCAACGACAGCGAATTGGCGGCAAACGCCCCTTGCGGATCGCGGGTGGCGGCCGCCGAGAACGTGACGCGCTCGCCCAGCACCGAGCGGATCTGCGGCGGCAGCGCGCTCGACACCGCGTCGGCATTCATCTTCAGCTTCATCGCCAGGTCGGTGAGCGAAACCGTGGCCGTCAGCGATGCATTCAGCGCATCGCTGCGCAATGTGCCCTCGTCGAGGGAAATCTCCTGCTTGCTGATCTTGCCGGCGAGATCGGCGACGAGCTTGCCGGTCACCAGCGGCTCCAGTGTCGCCACGTCGGTCTTGAGGCCGCCGGCCGCGAGTTTGATGGATATCGGGCCGCTGCGGTCCTCTATGTCGAAGCCGTCGGAATGGATCGCGGCTGTGAGATCGTTGAGCTGTGTGCCGCCCGCCGCCACCGACACCAGCGAAGCGCCGATATCGACCATCGGCGCCTTGCCGTCGCCGAAGGCGCGGACGGTGGCGTTCCTGACCGCCACCGTGACCGGCTGCGCCTTGGTGCCGACGTCGAGCACCACGGGCTCGCCCTTGGCGGCGAATTCGACCGACAGGTCGCTGGCGCCCTTGGGATCGACGGAACCGGCGGCGGCGCTGTGCACGGAGCCGCTCTCGACCACCGCCCGCTCGATGTCGACGCCGCCGCTGGGGGTCGCGATGCCGGCAAGATCAAAGCTGGTCTTGCCGGCAAACAACGGCTTCAGCTTTTCGGGCAGGAAGCGCTCGAAATCGCCGTCGCCCTTGGCCTCCACCATATGTCCCTTGTCGGTGAGCTGGTGGCGTCCGGTGAGCTGGGTGACGATCTGGCCGTCGACGACGAACGTGCCGATGCCGCTCCAGTTGGCCAGCGGTCCTGTGCCGGAGACGACGATCTCGACCGGCGGTTGGCCCGGCAGCTGGAGCAGATTGGCGATGATACCGCCGGCCGGCTCCGATGCCTTGAGATCGAGGTCGAGCTTGTTGTCGGCAGGAGCGAAATGCAGCTTGGCGTCGACATTGCCTTGCTTGCCGTCGTGGCGGATGACGTTGAGAACCGTATCGACCGAGAGCGGCGCGGCTTCGGCCTTGACGGATCCCTTGGCGGCAAGTTCGGCGATGCCGCTGCCGGCCAGCGCCTCGCCCAGCGCGATCTCCGGCAGGTCTATCTGCTTCACGTCGATCGAAACCGGCAGCGATGTCGTGCCGCTCTCCGCCGGCTGATTGCTTGCCACTGGCAGCCGCGCCAGCTCGATCCGCTCGGCAGCGAGGCGCTCGGCGCTGAAATTCTTCGACAGCAGCGCCAGCGGCGACCAGTCGAGCGCCACCTTGCGCGCCACCAGCCAGGGCCCGCCGCGGTCTTCGACCACGACATGGTCGAGCCTGAGCGCGCCGGACCAGATGCCGTCTATGCCGCTGACGGTGACCTTGCGCTCGTCGCTCGACGCCAGATTCGAGATCATGCCGGCGAGATTGTCGCGCCCGCGCTCGGTCTTGGTCAGCACGACCAGCGCGCCGACCACCGCCGCCACCACGACGAGCAGCGTGTAGAGAACAATGCGAAGGATGCGCCGGAACGTCTTCATCAGAAGGCCTGACCGATGCCGGCATAAATGCCGAAATGCGGGTCGCCCGGACCGCGGTTGAGCGGCACCGCCGCATCGACACGCAGCGGCCCGAACGGTGTAAGATAGCGCACGCCGACGCCGGCGCCGACCTTCATGTCGGAAAAGTCCGGAAACGACTTCGTCGACACGGTGCCGGCGTCGACGAATGGCACGATGCCGATCGTGTCGGTGACGGCGATGCGCATCTCGACCGAAGTCTCGAAGAACGACAGCCCGCCGATCGGCTGTCCGTCGATGTCCTTGGGGCCGATGCCCTGATAGGCATAGCCGCGCACCGAACCGCCGCCTCCGGAATAGAAGCGCCGGTCGGCCGGAACGTTTTGCAGGCCGGTGCCGACGATGGAACCGATGGTGGCGCGTTCGGCGAGAACGAATTTGCTCGCCGTGTCGAGCGACTGATAGGCCGACCCTTCGCCCTTCAGTTTGAGGAACGTCGCGCCGTTCAATAGGTCGTAGCTGGGCTCGGCATAGGCCAGCACGCGGAAGCCGCTGGTCGGGTTGAGCCGGTTGTCCCTGCCGTCATAGACATACTGCAAGGGAACGCTGGCGATCAGATAGGTGTGCTTGCCGAAGGTGTCGGTGATCCGGGAATAGTCGAGGGCGAATTCCGCCGAAACCCTCTGCTTCTTGTCCAGATCGTAGGAGACGCCCATGTTGCCCTTGACCGAGAAATGGTCGTAGGCGTCGGGATGCTCGAACACCGTCTTCACGCCAGTGAAGAATTTCGATGACGGCCCGAGCACGCCCGGTTTCTCGAACATGATGCCGGCATTGTAGTTGAGCTCGCCGAGATCGTTGCTGCCGATGCCGCTGATGGCGCCCTCGATGCGCAGCTTTTCGGCGCGGCCAAACAGGTTGCGGTGGCCCCAATAGCCCTCCAACCCAAGCCCTTCCGTGTTGGAGACGGTGCCGCCAAGCCCGAAATAACGCGGTTTACGCTCGCTGACCTGGACGTTGATCGGGATATTGCCGTCGGCGTCGAGGCTTTCGCCTTCCTTCATCGTCACGCTGTTGAACACTTCCAGCCCGAGCAGCCGGTCGCGCGCGTCGTCGATCTCGTCGGGCGAATATTGGCGGCCGCGCTTCAGCCCGGTCATGTATTCGGTGAAGTTGCGATCGACCTTCTCGGTGCCCTCGACCGTGGTGTCGCCATAGCCGGCGACCGGGCCGGCCGCGACCGTCAGCGTCACGTCGAGCGTCGAGGTGGCGTGCTCGGCGACGATCTGGCGGTCCGTGATCGTCGCCAGCGGCCGCCCCTCCTGCTTGAGTGCCCGCACGATCAGCGCTTCGGCCTTGAGCACGGCGCCCGACCCGGCATCGCCGCCAGCGATCAGGCCGAAATCGGCGCTGGCGAGCCCCGCGGCGTCACCTTCGAGCCTGATGTTGCCGAGCGTGAATTTCGGCCCGGCGGCGATGGATATGGCCACCGGGATCGGTTGCGGCCCCTTGAACTCGGCGTCGGGCGGCAAGTCGTCGAGCGGCTTGCCTTCGATGGTTATGGTGACGACGCCTTCGTAGCGGGCGTCGGCATAGAGGGCGGCGACCAGCCCCTCGCGGTCGGCCCGCGCCTTGGCCAGCAGGCCGAGCGAGCCGGAGACCGGGCGCTCCTCGTCCGCCTTCAGCGTCGAGGCATTTTCCAGATTCTTGACCAGGTCCTTGTCCGCATCGGGCGCCTCGAGGGTCACGGAATAGCGCAGCGGATCGACAATATCGGCGTCTTCGTCGCTTGAGGAGCCCCAGAGCTTGATGCCGAATATCTCGAAAGCCGTCGCCGGCCGCGATTCGGCAATGAAAACAGCAGAGCAAAGCGCGGCCAGAAGCAGGGCGCGCGAAAGCCCGCGCCCTGGCGCGATCCCCCCTGACATCTGCTTTTCATGCGCCGGCATTAAGACAACCTAGTCGACAAAACTAAAATTGGAATGAAGTTCTGAAACGCTCGTAAAGGGGCCACAATCCAATTGTCTGAAATAGACAGGGCTTGGAATTCACACCTTTTGCGTCTTCGCAAGATTGCGTGATCCCTTGTCCTATGGAGGTTCTGTCGAAATACCGGCCTTTGGCCGGCATGGAAACCGTTGGCGGGTGCGAACCTGCCGAGCTCCGGCGTTGACAAGCTCGACTGAAGCTTGATCATGCCGGAACGCTGGCGATGTCTGGAGGGTGATGTGGCAATGCGCGCGGCTCGTGGTATCTCGTTCCTGGTCCTTCTCTTTTTCGCCTTCAGCGGCGTCGCGCAAGCGGCCGAAGCCCGGCGGATCGTGACGACGGACAATTCCGACTATTTCGGGTTCGACCTCAGGTCCGACCAGAATGTCAGCCTCGACCAATGCAAGACGACATGCCTCGGCGACCCCGCCTGCCGCGCCTTCACCTACAACACCAAGGCCAAATGGTGCTTTCTCAAATCCGACTATAACCAGCTTAAACCCTTCAACGGCGCCATTGCCGGCAAGGTCGCCAATGTCGATGGCGATCCCGATATCGGCGCACCGCCGGAACTGGCCTTTTTCCCCAGCTGGATGGCCGACCAGGCGCAGCAGTACCGCAACAAGCTGACCGATCCGGCCTATGACAAGCCGACCGAAGGGCTGGCGGCGCTGCAGGCCGCGGCCGAGCAGGCGCAGCTTACCGGCGACCATCGCCTGGCCATGCAGAAATACGAGGCCGCGGCTACGGTGCTGCCCGATGACGGCCATCTCTGGCTCGAGCTGGCGCGCGAGACGCTTGCCGTGCAGCCGGCCTCCAACACCTCCGAATCGTCGACCTTGCCGACAAACGGCACGTCCGCCGCCTTCAACGCCTACAAGCTGCTGCGCACCACCAAGACGCGCGCCGAAGCGCTCGCGCTGCTCGGCGCCGGTCTCGACCGCCGCGATCTCTACCGGCCGTCGCTGCAGGCTTATGAAGCGAGCCTCGCGCTGGTCAGTTCACCTTCGGTGCAGGCCGACTATGCCGACCTCAAGGCCCGCAAGGGCTTCCGCGTCATCGATCACACGGTCGATGCCGACACCAGCGCGCCGCGCATCTGCGCGCAATACTCCGAGGATCTGGTCAAGACCGGGGTCGACTATTCGCAGTTCGTCACCGTCGACAACGCCGCCCCCAAGGGCGTCGAAGCCAAGGACAAGCAGATCTGCGTCGAAGGGCTGGAGCATGGCCAGCACTATGAGGTGACCTTCCGCGCCGGCCTGCCGGCCGCTATCGGCGAGGTGACCAGCGCGCCTGTGGTGCTGTCGATCTATGTCCAGGATCGCGCGCCTTCCGCCCGCTTCACCGGCGACAGCTTCGTGCTGCCGGCGGGCGCGCGCCGCGGCATACCGGTCGTCACCGTCAACATGAACGCCGCCAAGATGAAGCTTTACCGCATCGGCGACCGTTCGCTGGCGCAGCTTCTGTCCGGCTACCAGTTCCTGAAGCAGCTCGACGGCTACGACCTTTCCAACATTTCCGACCAGATGGGTTCGCCGGTCTGGGAAGGCCAGCTCGACATCGCCAACGACCTCAACAAGGAGGTCACCACCTCCTTCCCGGTCGACGAAGCGCTGCCGCAGCGCAAGCCCGGCGTCTATGTGCTGACCGCCCAGGCTGTCGACGACCACAGCGACGAGTATGATTCGCGTGCGACGCAGTGGTTCGTCGTCTCCGACATTGGGCTCTCCACCTATACCGGCCAGGACGGGCTGAACGTCTTTGCCCGCTCGCTTGGAAGCGCCAAGTCGATCGCCGGCGCCGAACTGACGCTGCTCGCGCGCAACAACGAGATCCTCGGCACCGCCACCACCGACGCCGAGGGCCGCGCCGTCTTCAATCCCGGCCTCACGCGCGGCGAAGGCGGCATGGTGCCGGCCGTGCTGATGGCCAAGCAGGGCGACAACGACTTCGTCTTCCTCGACATGGGCCGGGCCGGCTTCGACCTGTCCGACCGTGGCGTCACCGGACGTCCGGCGCCCGGCGCGCTCGACGTCTATGCCTGGACCGAGCGCGGCATCTACCGCGTCGGCGAGGACGTGCATGTCGCGGCCCTTGCCCGCGACGGCGCCGCCAAGGCGGTCGAGAACCTGCCGCTGACCTTCATCTTCACCCGCCCCGACGGCGTCGAGGACCGCCGCATCGTCAGCGACGGCGCCTCCGCCGGCGGCCATGCCGTCGACCTGCCGCTCGAGCCCAACGCCATGCGCGGCACCTGGACGGTGTCGATCCATACCGATCCCAAGCAGGCGGCCGTCGCCAGCCAGATGTTCCTGGTCGAAGACTTCGTGCCGGATCGCATCGAGTTCGACCTCTCCGCCGACAAGAAGGAGATCGCGCAGGGCGAAACCGCCAACGTCACCGTCGACGGCCGCTTCCTTTATGGCGCGCCGGCCGCCGGACTGGCACTCGAAGGCGAATTGACGCTGTCGACCGCCCGCGACTGGGACCGCTTCAAGGGTTATTCCTTCGGCCTCGCCGACGAGCAGTCGGCCGAACCTTCGGTGACGCCGCTCACCGGCCTGCCCGTGGTCGGCGACGATGGCAAGGCGACCTTCCCGGTCGCCGTCGACCAGTTGCCCTCGACCACCAAGCTCGTCGACGCCAAGGTCACCGTCCGCATGCGCGAAACCGGCGGCCGCGCCGTCGAGCGCTCGCTCAACATCGGCATCCGCCCGCAGGGCCACATGATCGGCATCCGTCCGGATTTCGAGAACGACGAGGTGCCGCAGGGCGGCACGGCGAAGTTCAGCCTGATCGCCGTCGACCCCGACGGCAAGCGCGAGGCGCTGAAGGGCGCGCTGTGGTCGCTTGTAAAGGTCGAGCGCAATTACCAGTGGTACCGCTCAAACAACTCATGGAATTACGAGCCGGTCACCTTCACCAAATCGGTGGCCAACGGTCAGGTCGATCTTGCCGCCGATGGCGAGGCGACCGTGTCGCTGCCGGTCGACTGGGGCCGCTACCGGCTCGAGGTCGAGACGGCTGATCCCGAGGGTCCGGCGACCAGCTACGAATTCGATGGCGGCTGGTATGTCAGCTCCACCACCACCGAAACCCCCGACGGCCTCGAGGTCGCCCTCGACAAGGACACCTACGCCGCCGGCGAAGTGGCCAAGCTCAAGGTCTCGCCGCATTTTGCCGGCGAACTGCTGGTCACCATCGGCGCCGACAAATTGCTGAAGACCATCACCGCCAGCGTACCGGCCGGCGGCGGCACCGTCGACATCCCGGTCGGCGACGACTGGGGCGCCGGCGCCTATGTCACGGCGACGCTGTTCCGGCCGGGCGACGCGCAGGAGACGCGCATGCCGGCCCGCGCCATCGGCGTCAAATGGCTGACGGTCGACCCGGGCTCGAAGAAGCTCGCCGTCACCTTGACGCCGCCCGAGAAGGCAATGCCGCGCCAGCAACTGTCGATCCCGGTCGCGGTGGCGGGCGTCCAGCCTGGCAGCAATGCCTATGTGATGGTTGCCGCCGTCGATGTCGGCATCCTCAACCTGACCAACTACAAGGCGCCCGATCCGGAAAACTGGTTCTTCGGCCAGCGCATGCTGGGGCTTGAGATCCGCGACCTCTACGGCCGCCTGATCGACGGCTCGCTCGGCACCACCGGCAAGCTGCGCACCGGCGGCGACGGCGCCGCCTTGCAGGCGCAAGGCAATCCGCCGACCGAAAAGCTGGTTGCCTTCTTCTCCGGTCCGGTCCAGCTCGACGCCGACGGCAAGGCCAGGATCGACTTCGACATCCCGCAGTTCAATGGCACCGTGCGTGTCATGACTGTTGCCTGGACCAGAGAAGCGGTCGGCCACGCGCAGGCCGATGTCATCGTGCGCGATCCGGTGGTGATCACCGCCGGCCTGCCGCGCTTCCTGGCACCCGGCGACAACGCCGTCATGCGCCTCGACGTCGCCGATACCGACGGCCCGGCCGGCGACTATGCCCTGTCGATCGACACGACAGGCGACCTGTCGACGGGCGACAAGCCGCTGCCGGCGAAACTGACGCTCGCCCAGGGCAAGCGCCAGACGCTGACCGTGCCGCTGGTTGCCAAAACCGCCGGCAACGCCTCGATCACCGTCAAGCTCGCTCATGCCGACGGCACCGAGGTCGAGCAGACGCTCTATGTGCCGGTGCGGCCGGCGCAGCTGCCGGTCACCACCCGGCTGGTGGTCGACCTCAAGCCCAATGTCGGCGCCTTGCGCGTCGACAAGGAACTCCTGGCGGCAAGCTTGCTCGACGGCGCTTCGGTCAGCGTCGGCGTTTCGCAGGCGGCCGCCTTCGACGTGCCGTCGCTGCTTATGACGCTCGACCGCTACCCCTATGGCTGCGCCGAGCAGACCACCAGCCGCGCCCTGCCGCTGCTCTATGTCAATGAGTTGGCCTCGGGCATCGGCATGGCCAGCGATCCGGACCTGCATGGCCGCATCCAGGATGCCATCTACAAGGTGCTGAGCTACCAGGCCTCGGCCGGCAGCTTCGGCCTGTGGGGTCCCGGCTCCGGCGACCTCTGGCTCGACGCCTATGTCAGCGACTTCCTGACCCGGGCGCGCGAGCAGAAATACGACGTGCCGGCGCTGGCGATGAACCAGGCGCTGAGCAACCTGCAGAACTCGCTCGGCTATGACCAGGACGTCCAGGACCGCGGCAGCGAGATCGCCTACGCGCTCTATGTGCTGGCCCGCAACAAGAAGGCTTCGATCGGCGATCTGCGCTATTACGCCGACACCCAACTCGAAGCCTTCACCAGCCCGATGGCCGTCGCACAGCTTGCGGCGAGCCTTGCGCTCTATGGCGACGCGCAGCGCTCGGAAGCCACCTTCCAGACCGCGCTGCGGCTGGCGAAGGGGGCCACCGAGTACGATTACTACCGCTCCGACTATGGATCGCCGCTCCGCGACGGCGCGGCGATCCTGGCGCTGGCCGCCGAATCGAAGCCGGTGCCGACCATTGTGCCGGCGTTGATCAAGCTGGTGGCCAGGGCGCGCGCCGATGCCCGCTGGACGAGCACGCAGGACGAGTCCTGGATGCTCCTGGCGGCGCGGGCGCTGAAGGAGGGCAATGATTCCATCACGCTCTCCGTCAACGGCGCGCCGCATGCCGGCGGCTATTCCGACCGCTTCAGCGGCAGCGACATCGCCGACAGCCCGCTCACCATCGCCAACACCGGCAAGACGCCGCTGCAGGCGGTGGTCACCACGGTGGCCTCGCCGGTCGAGACGCTGCCGGCCGACGGCGACGGCTTCACCATCGATCGCACCTACTACAGGCTCGATGGCACCGAGGCCAACGTCACCGAGGTCAAGCAGAACGAACGCTATGTCGTCGTGCTCAAGGTCTACGAGCAGAACAGCTGGCCCTCGCGGCTGCTGATCACCGACCTGCTGCCGGCCGGCTTCGAGATCGACAATCCGGGCCTGGTGTCCAGCGCCCAGCTGTCGAACTTCTCCTGGCTGGCGCAGACCGACGCCGCTCATCTCGAGTTCCGCGACGACCGCTTCGTCGCGGCCTTCAACCCGAACGATGGCGACGGCGACCGCAACATCACGCTGGCCTACGTCGTGCGCGCGGTGACGCCCGGCACCTATGCCCATCCGGCGGCAACGGTGGAGGATATGTACCGGCCGCAATACTCGGCCCGCACCGCCAGCGGCATGATGGAGGTCAAGGCGCCGTAAGCGCCTTGATAGACGTGGCGATGGCGCTGCCCCTCATTGTCCTGCCGGCACCTTCTCCCCGTATAGAGACGGGGAGAAGGGGGCTGTCGCGAATTTCTCCGCCTATTCCGCACCGTTGGCGATTGGCGAAACCATCGGCAACAGCCCCTTTCTCCCCGTCTCTATACGGGGAGAAATGTCCGGCAGGACAATGAGGGGCGGCGCCATGCTCTCCAGAAAATTCCTGCGACGCAGCGCCGTAGCTGCGGCTTGTTGCGTCGGCGTTGTTGCCCTTTCCACAGCCATCCTCTGGCAGCTCGACCGCGCCTATCCGCCGCCACTGCCAGAAAAACTGGCAGTCTCCACCGAGGTGCAGGACCGCGACGGCCAGTTGCTACGCGCCTTCGCCACGCCCGACGGCTACTGGCGGCTCGAAACCCGTCTCGACCAGGTCGACAAACAGTTCGTCGACATGCTGGTCGCCTATGAGGACAAGCGCTTCTGGGACCATGACGGTGTCGATGTGCTGGCCCTTTGCCGGGCCGCCGGCCAGTTCGTCAGCAACGGCCACATCGTCTCCGGCGGCTCGACCCTGTCGATGCAGCTTGCCCGGCTGATCGAGCCGCGCGACAGCCGCAGCCTCGGCTCCAAGATCAAGCAGATGCTGCGCGCCATCCAGATCGAGCGGCGACTTTCCAAACGCGAGATCCTCGAACGCTATCTGACGCTGGCCCCCTACGGTGGCAATCTCGAAGGCGTTCGCGCCGCCTCTCTCGCCTATTTCGGCAAGGAGCCGAAGCGGCTGACGGTCTCGGAAGCCGCTTTGCTCGTCGCCCTGCCGCAACTGCCGGAGAAGCGGCGGCCCGACCGCAACCTCGACATCGCGCATGCCGCGCGCGACCGCGTGCTGACGCGCATGGTCTCGGCCGGCCTGCTCGGCGACCGGGAAGCCGCGCGCGCTGCGCTGGACGATGTCTCCGGCCTGCGCCGCAAACTGCCGGCGCTGGCCGCGCATGCCGCCTATGCCATGCTGCCCAAGGCCGAGCCGAGCAAGCCGCTGCAACTCACCATCCGCAGGAGCGTCCAGCAAGGACTGGAACAGGTGGCGAAGGAAGCCGCCGCCAGGCTCGGCCCGAAACTTTCCGTCGCCATGGTGCTGGCCGATGCCCGCACCGGCGACATCCTCGGCGAGGTCGGTTCGGCCGATTTCTTCGACGCCAGCCGCTCCGGCTGGATCGACATGACCAGGATCGTCCGCTCGCCGGGGTCGACGCTGAAACCGTTCATCTACGGGCTCGCCTTCGAGCAGGGCCTGGTCGCACAGGAGACCATCATCGAGGACAGCCCGGCGGATTTCGCCGGCTACCGGCCGAAGAATTTCGACATGGGCTATCAGGGCGACGTCAGCATCCGCCAGGCGCTGCAGCTCTCGCTCAACGTGCCGGCGATCCGAGTCCTCGACGCGGTCGGACCGGCCAGGCTGACGGCGCGCTTCCGCCAGGCCGGCGTCAACCCGGTGCTGCCGGTCAACGAGGCGCCGGGCCTGGCGATCGGCCTCGGCGGCGTCGGCGTGACCTTGCGCGATCTCGTCCAGCTCTATACGGGCCTCGCCAATGGCGGCAAGGCGAACACGCTGCATGACGGCACCGAGCCGGCCAACGCCGAACGCACCACCGCCACCATCCTCGACGACCAGGCCAACTGGCAGATCACCGACATATTGTCGGGCGTGAAGCCGCCCGAGGGCGCCTTGCAGCGCGGCATCGCCTACAAGACCGGCACCTCCTATGGCTACCGCGACGCCTGGTCGGTCGGTTTCGACGGCCGCTATGTGCTGGGCGTCTGGGTCGGCCGCGCCGATGCCGGCGCCGTGCCTGGTCTTTCCGGATACGTCTCGGCCGCGCCGATCCTGTTCGAGGGCTTTGTCCGCTCCGGCCTCGCCACCGTTCCGCTTCCCAGCCAGCCGGCCGGCGTCCACCGCCCGAAACGCGACGAGTTGCCGGTGACGCTGGCGCGCTTTGGCGCCGGATCGGACGGACTGGTGCAGGCAACGCCGGCCGAGCCCGCGCCGACGATCGTCTTTCCGCCCGACGGCGCGCGCGTTGACCTCGCCGCCAATTCGGCCGACGCCTCGCCGCTGGTGCTGAAGCTGCAGGGCGGCCGCGCGCCCTTCCGCTGGCTGGCCAACGGCAAGCCGCTGTCCGGCATCGACCGGCGCCGCACCGCCACCTGGCTGCCCGACGGCGCCGGCTATTCGACGCTCACCGTGATCGACGCCGCCGGCCGCGCGGCAAGCGTGAAGGTTTTCGTTGAATAGACAGCGCCAAGCGATTCATGGGATTGCGCTTCTTCGCCTGATGTATGGCGCGAGGCCCCCCTCTCTGGCCTGCCGGCCATCTCCCCCTCAAGGGGGGAGATTATTCGCTTCGCCACCTTCGCCAATTTTCGACCTTGGAAAGGCGGGAGCCGCGCCGAAAATGCCAATCTCCCCCCCTGAGGGGGAGATGCCCGGCAGGGCTGAGAGGGGGGCCTCGCGCCGACCTCTGTGGGGAGCATTCTTCGCAGCGCTGGCGCTAGCAATCGCGAGCCCTCTCTCGGCTTACGCAGATGCCCCGCCCTTCGGCTTCGTCAGGCTCGCCGATGTCGATGCGACCATTCGCCAGGACATCCGCTATGCCGGGAACAAAAACTTCCTGCGCCGCCAGGTCGACGGCTATGAGGCGCCGGTATGCATCCTGACTAGGCAGGCGGCAAAGGCGCTGTCCATCGTCCAGAAAGCTCTTTCAGCAAAGGGCCAGACTCTGGTCGTCTTCGACTGCTATCGCCCGGCGCGGGCCGTCGCCGACATGGTCGGGTGGACGCGATCGGGCGGACCTCCGGACCCGCAATGGTACCCCTCCGTGAAACGCGGCGACCTCATCGCCAAGGGTTATATCGGCGAGCTCTCCAACCATTCGCGCGGCTCGACCGTGGATCTCGCCATTGCGCCCGTTGCTGGCGCGGCCGCACCCCGCCCTGCCTGCGGCGCGCCCGATGCCGAAACGCTCGATTTCGGCACCGGCTTCGACTGTTTCGACCAAGCCAGCGAAACCGACCACCTTCCGCTCCCCGGCAACCCGGCGGCAAACCGCAAGCGACTGGTCGAGGCCATGCGCGCCGCCGGTTTCCGCAACTACGCCCGCGAATGGTGGCACTTCACGCTGACAGACGAGCCGTTCCCGAAGCAACGCTTCGACTTTCCCGTCACCGCGCCTTAGAGGTCCGGTCGCGAAGGCCGACCTGTCGCCGCGCAGCCTTGCCTGGACGCGCCCCACTTCTAGATAGCGTCGGGCCGGCGAGGAGGCGGTCTATCTAATATGAGGAAACCATTTCCCCAAGGGGCAGGCGATCGGCGAAAAATTTCTCCGATAGGCCAAAAAAGGCAACATTGAATGCATCTAAATTCTATCAATTCGCTAGAGTTCGGCCGTCATCAACGGAGGCGGAAATGACCAAACCTCATTTCAAGAAACTGCTTGGCGCGCTGGTCGCCTCATCTGTCCAGTTCGGCACGCTCGGTTTGGCGTTCGCCGATACGACCCTTCTCAACGTGTCCTACGATCCGACGCGTGAACTCTACAAGGCCTATGACGAGGCCTTCGCCGCGCACTGGAAGGCCGAGACCGGCGAGACCGTGACCATCCAGCAGTCGCATGGCGGATCGGGCGCGCAGGCTCGCGCCGTGATCGACGGCCTCGACGCCGATGTCGTGACGCTGGCGCTCGAAGGCGACATCAACGCAATCGTCTCGAAGGCGAAGAAGATCAATCCGGACTGGCGCAAAAAGTTCGAGAACAATTCGGCCCCTTACACCTCGACCATCATCTTCCTGGTCCGCAAGGGCAACCCGAAGGGCATCCATGACTGGAACGATCTGATCAAGGACGGCGTCCAGGTGATCACGCCCAACCCGAAGACCTCCGGCGGCGCGCGCTGGAACTATCTCGCCGCCTGGGCCTATGCCAACGCCAATGACGGCGGCGACGAGGCCAAGACCAAGGAATTCATCGCCAAGCTCTACTCCCAAGTGCCGGTCCTCGACACCGGCGCGCGCGGCTCGACCGTGACCTTCGCGCAAAAGGGTCTGGGCGACGTGCTTCTGGCCTGGGAAAACGAGGCCTATCTCGCGCTCGACGAATTCGGCGCCGACAATTTCGACATCGTCTATCCGCCGACCTCGATCCTGGCCGAACCGCCTGTCGCGGTGGTCGACGCCAATGTCGACGCCAAGGGCACGCGCAAGGTCGCCGAGGCATATCTCGGCTACCTCTATTCCAAGGAGGGCCAGACGCTGATCGCCAAGAACCACTATCGTCCGGCAAAGCCCGATCTGGTTCCCGCCGAGGACCTCGCCAAACTGCCCGAGATCAAGCTGATCACCATCGACGATCCGCTTTTCGGCGGCTGGAAGAAGGCACAGCCTTATCATTTCGGCGATGGTGGTATATTCGACCAGATCTACAAGCCCGCCCAGTGAAGCGCGACGGCCTCGCGGCCGGGACATTCATCGACGGCAGTCTGGTCTGAATAAGAAGGGACGAACCAGAATTCCATGACCACAGCACCCGCTCCGGCGGGGTGGCGATTCAAGCAGCCGAGTGTCATTCCAGGTTTCGGACTGACGCTCGGCTTCTCGCTTGCCTACCTCACGCTCATCATCCTCATCCCGCTCTCCGGGCTGGTCTGGCGCTCGGCGGCACTCGGCTGGACCGATTTCTGGGCGATCGCTGCCGACCGCCGCACCATCAACGCGCTTGAAATCAGTTTCGGCACCGCCTTCATCGCCGCCGGCGTCAATGTCGTCTTCGGCACCATCGTCGCCTGGGTGCTGGTGCGCTACCGCTTTCCCGGCCGTCGCATCGTCGATGCCATGGTCGACCTGCCTTTCGCGCTCCCGACCGCCGTCGCCGGCATCGCGCTCACCACGCTTTACGCGCCGAACGGCTGGATCGGCAAATTGCTGATGCCGCTGGGCATCAAGGTCGCCTATACGCCGCTCGGCATCGTCATCGCGCTGGTGTTCATCGGCTTGCCCTTCGTCGTGCGCACCGTGCAGCCGATCATGGAAGAGCTCGACAAGGAGGTCGAGGAAGCGGCCGCCACGCTCGGCGCCAACCGTTTCCAGATCATCACCCGCATCCTGTTCCCGGGCCTGGCGCCGGCGATCATCACCGGCTTCTCGCTCGCCTTCGCGCGCGGTGTCGGCGAGTACGGCTCGGTCATCTTCATCGCCGGCAACCTGCCGTTCAAGTCGGAGATCGCACCGCTGCTGATCGTGATCAGGCTGGAGGAGTACAATTATCCGGCCGCCACCGCTATCGCAGCCATCATGCTGGCGCTGTCGTTCCTGATGCTGCTGGTCGTCAACCTGGCACAGTCATGGAGCCGCAAACGCTATGGCTGACCCCGAAATCAAATCCTACGAACCGCATCACGAAAGCCAGTCGGCGGCGGTCACCGAAAGCCGGCCGGTGCGCATCGTGGCGATGGCCGTGGCCTTCGCCTTCCTCGCCGTCTTCCTGCTCATGCCGCTGATCGTCGTCTTCCACGAGGCGCTGGCAAAGGGCGTCGGTGCCTATTCGGAGGCGCTGGCCAGTTCCGACACGCGCTCGGCCATCCGGCTGACACTGCTGGTGGCGGCGATCTCGGTGCCGCTCAACCTCGTCTTCGGCATTTCCGCCGCCTGGGCGATCGCCAAGTTCGAGTTCAAGGGCAAGGCCTTCCTGACCACCCTCATCGACCTGCCGTTCTCGGTCTCGCCGGTGATTTCCGGCCTGGTCTACGTGCTGCTGTTCGGCGCCCAGGGCGTGCTCGGCGCCTGGTTGAAGGCGCATGGCGTCGTCATCCTGTTCGCCGTGCCGGGCATCGTGCTCGCCACCGTCTTCGTCACCTTCCCCTTCGTTGCCCGCGAACTGATCCCGCTGATGCAGGAACAGGGCAATGGCGACGAGGAGGCCGCGCTTTCGCTCGGCGCCAATGGCTGGCAGACCTTCTGGTACGTGACGCTGCCGAACATCAAATGGGGCCTGCTCTACGGCGTCCTGCTCTGCAACGCCCGCGCCATGGGCGAGTTCGGCGCGGTGTCGGTGGTGTCGGGGCACATACGGGGCCTCACCAACACCATGCCGCTGCATGTCGAAATCCTCTACAACGAGTACAATGCCGTCGGCGCCTTCGCCGTCGCTTCGCTGCTTGCCGGCCTGGCGCTGGTGACGTTGGTCTTGAAAACACTTCTCGAGATGCGCTACGGCGCCGAGATCGCCGCCACGCGCGGACACTGAATGCATATCGCCCAAAAGCGCGAACCGGTTTTGGGATAACGGCAGGCACCGACAAAAGGGACGGTTTATGGAAGTTCGCGTTGCCAACGTGCGCAAGGAGTTTGAGCGGTTTCCTGCCCTCCACGACGTCTCGCTCGACATCAAGTCGGGCGAGCTGATCGCGCTGCTGGGCCCGTCCGGCTCCGGCAAGACGACGCTTCTGCGCCTGATCGCCGGGCTGGAGCGGCCGACCAAGGGCACGATCTTCTTCGGCGACGATGACGCCTCGCAGAAGTCGATACAGGAGCGCAATGTCGGCTTTGTCTTCCAGCACTACGCGCTGTTCCGCCACATGACCGTCGCCGACAATATCGGCTTCGGCCTCAAGGTCCGCCACGGCGCGGCACGCCCGCCGGCGCAGGAGATCCGTCGCCGCGCCTCGGAGCTTCTCGACCTCGTCCAGCTCTCGGGCCTGGAGAAGCGCTACCCGGCGCAGCTCTCGGGCGGCCAGCGCCAGCGCGTCGCGCTTGCCCGCGCCATGGCGATCGAACCGAAGGTGCTGTTGCTCGACGAGCCGTTCGGCGCGCTCGACGCCCAGGTGCGCCGTGAGCTTCGCCGCTGGTTGCGCGAGATCCACGACCGCACCGGCCACACCACGGTCTTCGTCACCCACGACCAGGAAGAGGCGCTGGAGCTCGCCGACCGCGTCGTGGTGATGAGCCAGGGCCGCATCGAGCAGGTCGGTTCCGCCGATGAAATCTACGACACCCCGAACTCGCCCTTCGTCTATAGCTTCATCGGCGAATCGAGCTGCCTGCCGGTCAAGGTCGAGAGCGGCGAGGTCTGGATCGCCGACCGGTCGATCGGCCTGTCCGCCCCGCATGCGGCCTCGGGCGACGCGCTGCTGTATTTCCGCCCCCATGACGTCGAACTGCTCGACGGCTGCAGCGGCTGCATCGCCGGCACCGTTGCCGCCAGCCGCCGCGTCGCCGGCACCAGGCGGGTGGAGCTCGAGATCGGCGGCGAGCGCCAGCGGGTCGAGGTCGAGCTGCCCGTCGATCATCCGGCGGCGCAGAAGAGCCGGGTGGCATTCAGGCCGCGGCGCTGGAAACTTTTCCCGGCGTCCGAGCCCGGAAAAGCCAGCTGAATCAGCCTGAAAGAAAATCCTAACAAGCATTTGTTTCGGCGGAATCTTTTCCGACGACGACACGATAGCGCCGGCTCGCATGTCTGGCGCTGGCCGGCCTTGTGCTATTATCCTGCGCCCTTGTTGCAACTCTCAAGGAGCCGGTTTTCATGAAGCGATTTTTGCTTGGCGCGGCGGCACTGGCCACCCTCTTCCTCGCATCCTCCGAGGCCTGGTCGGCCGACAGGTTGCTTAACGCGTCCTACGACGTCGGCCGCGAGCTGTTCGCCGAAGTCAACAAGGCCTTCGTCGCCGAACATCCGGGCGTGACGATCGACCAGTCGCATGCCGGGTCCTCCGCTCAGGCGCGCGCCATCGCCGAAGGGCTCGGCGCCGATGTCGTCACCTTGAACCAGGTCACCGATGTCGATTTCCTGGTCAAGAAGGGGCTCGTTTCCGCCGACTGGCAGAAGGATTTCCCAGACAACGCCTCGCCCTTCTATTCGCTGCCGTCCTTCCTGGTGCGCGCCGGCAACCCCAAGCACATCAAGGACTGGAACGATCTGGTGCGCGACGACGTGCAGGTGATCTTCCCCAACCCCAAGACATCGGGCAATGCGCGCTACACCTATCTCGCCGCCACCGCTTACGCCAAGGAGGCCTTCAAGGGCGACGACGCCAAGGTGAAGGAGTTCATCACCAAACTGTTCAACAACGTGCCGGTCTTCGACACCGGCGGCCGTGCCGCCACAACGACCTTCGTGCAGCGCGAGATCGGCGACGTGCTGATCACCTTCGAATCGGAGACGCGCGGCATCCGCAAGGAGTATGGCGACGACAAGTTCGAGCAGGTCACGCCCTCGGTCAGCTTGCTGGCGGAATTCCCCGTCGCCATCGTCGGCAAGGTTGCCGACGAGCATGGCACGCGCGATCTCGCCAGGACCTATCTCGACTTCCTCTATACTTCCGAAGGCCAGGACATCCTTGCCCGCAACGGCAACCGCATCCGCGATACGGCGGTCGCGGCGAAGTACAAGGACCAGTTCCCCGATGTCCGCCTGCTGACGGTGGACGACGTCTTCGGCGGCTGGCCCAAGGTGCAGGCCGAGCATTTCGCCGCTGGCGGCCTGCTCGACCAGGCCTATGGCAGCCGCTGACGGCTCCAGCGCCTCGGCGTCGACCTGAACAGGAAAGCCGGCTTCGCCGGCTTTCCTCATTTCATGCGCCAGCAGGCCGATTCCTGGCAAAATCCCGACCTCATCTGTGAGAAACGTTACAAAGAATCAACGCGTTTGTGCCTAACGTGCCGTCGGGCGGCTTGTTTTGCGCGAAACGGCAATACGCGATCCGAGACGTCATGATTTGCACACAAACAACCGCCAGATGCAGGCGGTTGGGGTTTTTCATGAACTGAATCGGGCATGCTTACCAAAAAAGGCAAATACGGCCTCAAGGCCCTCGTGCATCTTTCCGGCCTGCCGGCCGGCCAGCTTGCATTCGTCAACGATATCGCCGTCGCCAACAACATTCCGAAGAAATTCCTCGACGCCATTCTGGGCGAGTTGCGCAATGCCGGCTTCGTCCAGAGCCGCAAGGGCAAGGAAGGCGGCTATCGCCTTGCCCGCCCGGCCTCCGAGATCAAGATCGGCCATGTCGTGCGTGTCCTCGACGGTCCGCTGGCGCCGATCCCCTGCGCCAGCCGCACGCAGTACCAGCGCTGCGAGGATTGCGACGAGGCGACCTGCCAGGTCCGGCACATGATGCTGGAAGTGCGCCAGGCGATCGCCGAAGTGCTCGACAACCGCAGCCTCGCCGCCATGCGCGACGCCGACAATGACGATTTCCCCGTCGAGCTGACGTCGCAGATCTAGAGCAATTCCAGGAAAAGCATGTAACGGTTAGGCTCGGCGACTTCGCCGTAGCCTTCCGTCCGGAATTGCGTAGAAACAAATAATTAGCCCGGACCTGAAGCTCCGCATCAAGGCCTGCGCCCGTCCCCTGGGCGCTCGAATGCTCGTGCCCGATTGCGCAGCGGCCATGGACGCAGTAGAGCGGCCTTTCGGACGCAACCAGGAACAGGCGGGACACCGATCCGATGAGGCTGCCGTGGTTCGGAAAATCCCGCAGGGCCGACCGCAGGAGATCGTCCCCCGTCCATCACACCGAGATCATCGCCGACGTGCCGGTGCCGGAGCGTGGCGAAGCGGTGCGCTTCTTCAGCCGCAGGCTGGTCGGGCCCGGCCGGCTGCGCCGCTTCTCGAACCGCGATCTTCGCGAAAGCCTGCTCTTTTCTTTCCTTCTCGTCGTCGCCGCGACACTGCCGGTCGTCTGGTGGGCGCCGATCTGCGCCTGGAGTTCGAAGCTTCGGCTGAAGCGCCATCTCCGCAAGGATTTTCCACGCTACGCCGCAGCGGTCCGCACCGTCCTTGGCGACCGCGTCGATGCGCAAGCGCTGTTCAGGCAATTGCTTGCCGCTGTTCATCGCCGGCAATTGCTGCTTGCCGCGCACCTCACCGGCCACGGCTGGTCGCCGGAAATCCGGCTGGAAGGGCTTGAGGGCCTGCGCGCGGCGCTGCGGCGCGGCCGCGGCGCCATCATCTGGTGCGATCAGTTCACCGCCCAGACCATCATCGGCAAGCGGGCCCTGCATGCCGCCGGCCTCGAAACGCACCAGGTCAGCGTCAACTTCCACGGCTTTTCAGACTCGGTTTTCGGCCTGCGTTTCCTCAACCGGCCGCTGATCGCGGTGGAGAACCGCTACCTCAAAAGCCGGGTCGTCTTCGAGCGCGGCGATGCCTACCAGGTGACGGTGCGCATGCAACGCATGCTGAGGGAAAACGGCATCGTCCTGATGACCAACACGACCCACGCGGGCACCACCTTCACAGAAGTCGGCATCGGGGAAAGCGGCTGGACCCAACTGGCCTCGGCTCCGGCAAACTTCGCCGCGCGAGGCGGAACGGCGCTGTTTGCCATGTCGACCTTCGAGACCGTGCCCTTTCGCGAATACCGCGCGGTCATCAGCCCCGAACTGGCGCCGCCGGCAAGGCCGGCATCCGCCGCGACAAGGGACATGGCGGCGAAGAACCTCGAAACGCAGGCGCGCTACATCCTGCTCAAGCGCGATCGCCTCCTGGAGGCGATGAAATTGTACCCGGAACAGATGATGGTATGGGCAGGCGCCCAGAGGTTCACCGAGCGGTCGGGCGACACGACGGACGCGGGCGCCGACATATCCTCATGAGGTCTTTGTCCTGAGTTCGTCAAGCACGCCGGCGACGATGTCGGAGATCGGGCCGGTGCCGTCCACGGTCAACGCCGGTTCATCCGCCGTCGGCGCTTCGAGCGTGGCGAACTGGCTGTCGACCAGGCTCGCCGGCATGAAATGCCCCTTGCGGCTGCCGACACGGCGCCTGGCGGTTTCCGCATCGATTTCCAGATAGACGAAGCGCAGCTCCGGGCAAAAGCCGAGCAGTCGCGCGCGGTAGCCGCGCTTCAGCGCCGAGCAGGCGGCGACCACGCTCTGCCCGTCGGCGATCGCGGCCGCGATACGCCCCCCGATCGCATCCAGCCAGCCGGCGCGCAATTCGTCGGTGAGCGGCTCACCGCTTGCCATGCGCGCCACGTTCTCGGGCGGATGCAGCCTGTCGCCCTCGACGAATGCCGCACCCAGCGCCGCCGCCAGCGACTCGCCGACTGCGGACTTGCCACAGCCGGCCACCCCCATCGCCACGATGGCCAGTGGCGGTCGGGCGTCGCTCGTCCGTGCCTCGCTCGGCAGCGGTCCAGCTTTTTCGGTCACGGTCAGCGGCTCGCCGGCGCCCGGCCGTAGAGCAGGAGCATGACGACGATGACCACGCCGTAGACGATCTGCCGCCCTGCCTCCGGCATCTGCATGACCGAGAGGATGGACTGCAGAAGCGTGATCAGGATGACGCCTGCGACGGTGCCCAGATAGGAACCGCGTCCGCCAAGGATCGAGGTGCCGCCGAGCACAACAGCAGCGATCGACGGCAACAGATAGGCATCGCCCATCGACTGCGCCGCCTTCGAAGCGTAACCGGCCAAAAGCACGCCGCCAAAGGCCGAGAGCCCGCCAGAAACCGCGAAGGCGACCATCACCACGCGGCGTGTGTCGATGCCCGAAAGATAGGCGGCGCGCTCCCGGTTACCGATGCCGTAGACGGCGCGGCCGAATCCGGTGCGGGTCAGCAGGAAGACCATGGCCGCTCCGATCAGCGCCCAGATGATGACGGCGTTGGGCACCGCCGGAATGGCAAAGCCGGTCGCCAGATAGCGCATCGCCGGCGTTGCCGAATCCTGCGGCGAGAAGCCTCCCGTGTAGACCACCATCAGCCCTTGCGCGACGGCATTGGTGGCCAGCGTGATGATCATCGAGGGGATGCGCAGGTACGCGACGCCGATGCCGTTGACGACGCCGATCGCGATGCCGCAGACAATGCCGAACGGGATGGCGAGCACCGACCCGAGCGGCCCGTAAGCCGCGGCCGCGCACGCCATCATGGCGCCGACCGCCACCGACCATGGCACCGACAGGTCGATCTGGCCGAGCAGGATGACCAGCATCATGCCGGTGGCGATGACGCCGAGGAACGATGCCACCTTGAGCTGCTGCAGCAGATATTCCGGCGACAGGAAGCTGCGCGAATAGAGGCTGCCGACAAGCAGGAGCAGCACGATGCAGGCGAAGGCGGTGACGACGGCCGGATCGGCGCGGCGAAGGAATTTCGGCATGCGCCCGGCAATGCCGCCGATGAGGGTCGTATCGCTCACAGGAACCACTCCAGCCGGTTGCGGACCCTGAACAGGGCGAAGGCGCCGAGGCTGACCGCGATCAGCAGGATAACGCCCTGGAACAGCGGCTGCCAGAGCGGGTCGAGGTCGAAGACGAAGAGCAGGTCGCCGATGGTGCGGAAGGCCAGCGCGCCGAAGATCGCGCCGAGCGCGCTGCCCTTGCCGCCGAACAGCGAGACGCCGCCGAGCACCACGGCGGCGATCGAAAACAGCGTGTAGGCGTTGCCGCTGGCATAGGCGGCGTCGCCCGTATAGGTGAAGAAGGTCAGGAACAGCCCGCCGATCGCGGCCAGCAGCCCGGCAAGCGTGTAGGCGACGAATTTTCCGCGCCGGATCGGCACGCCCGACATGTAGGCGGCGGTTTCCGAGGAGCCGGCGGCGTAGGCCGCGCGGCCAAGCTCCGAGCGGCTGAACGGCACCCACACGATCAGCACAACGACCGCCAGCGCGACCAGGCTCGCCGGGACCAGGCCGAACAGCCGCCCGGTGAGGGCGTCGGCAAGATCCTCATTGACCGAACCGCCGGGAAACGGCCGCAGCAGCAGCGCGAGGCCGAAATAGACGGCACCGGTGGCGATGGTGGCGACGATCGGCTGCAGCCGTCCATAGATGACGATGGCGCCGTTGATGGCGCCGCAGACGAGCCCGGTGCCGAGCACGGCGATGACGCCGAAGGCGGTCTCGAGGCCGGTGCCGATCACCAGCCAGGAAGCCAGGCAATTGGTCAGCGTGAAGATCATGCCGACCGAAAGGTCGATGCCGGCGGTGATCACCACCAGTGTCTGCGCCATGGCGACGAAGGCAAGCAGCACGCCTTTGTTGGCGGCCGTCTGCACGACATTGGCGGTAAAGCCGGCCGGATGGTTCGCGCTGTAGATCGCGAACATGGCGACGAAGATACCGAGTGCGAGCAACGTTCCGCGTTGCTCGGCCAGCCAGTAACGCCAATCCTTCACGCTACGATCCCCTTCATGCGCCCTCTCCCTGCAGCGGACCGGCGCCCTCGCCGTGGATGTTGAGCGCGCTGGCGATCAGCGCATGCTCGGTGATCTCGGCACCGACCAGCTCGCGCTTGACCGCCCCGTCATAGAGCACCAGCACCCGGTTGCAGCAGCCGATCAGTTCGTCATAGTCGGTCGAATAGAACAGGATCGCGGCCCCGGCGTCGGCGAGCTTGCGCATCAGTTGGTAGAGTTCCTGCTTGGTGCCGACATCGATGCCGCGTGTCGGGTCGTTGAGCAAGACGATGCGCGGCTGCCGCATCAGCCATTTGGCGATGACGACCTTCTGCTGGTTGCCGCCCGACAGCGCGCCGACCGGAATGTCGAGGCCGGCGGTCTTGATCGCGAGCAGCTCCACCATGTCGTCGATCAGCCGCTGCTCGGTCGCGCGGTCGATGACGCCGGCCTTCGACAGCCGGTCGAGCGCCGCGAAGGAAAGGTTCTCGCGCACCGTCATCGGCAGCATGAGCCCCTCGGTCTTGCGGTCCTCGGGGATGAGCGCCATGCCGATGCGGCCGTCGCGCGCGGCTGAGGGACTGGCGATGGAAACCGCCTTGCCATCGACCAGTATCTCGCCGGCAAGGCCGCGCAGCACGCCGAAGAAGGCAAGCAGCAACTCCCGCTGGCCCTGGCCGTCGAGGCCGCCGAGGCCGACGAC
Organism: Mesorhizobium abyssinicae; assembly: GCF_049887195.1. Taxonomy (NCBI): domain Bacteria; kingdom Pseudomonadati; phylum Pseudomonadota; class Alphaproteobacteria; order Hyphomicrobiales; family Phyllobacteriaceae; genus Mesorhizobium; species Mesorhizobium abyssinicae. Next base: position 31,938 of record NZ_JARAKC010000010.1, on the reverse strand, counting down.
CTCGCCCGCCCCGACGGTGAGCGAGACATTGTCCAGCCGGTCGGTCCAGCACAGGTTGCGCGCCTCCAGCACCGGGACGGCGGCACCGTGCCGCGCCGGCTTCGGCGGGAAGATGTGGCTGTATTCGCGTCCGATCATCAGTTCGACGACCTCGCTGTCACTCTTCGAGCCGGCCGCGTAGCTGGCGACGTTGCGGCCGTTGCGGAAGACGGTGCACTGGTCGGCAAGCTCGGCGATCTCGTTCATCCGGTGCGAGATGTAGAGCAGCGCCAGCCCCTCTTCCCGCAGCCGCTTCAGCACGCCGAAGATCTTGGCGACGTCGGTCGCGGTCAGCGCCGAGGTCGCCTCGTCGAGGATCAGGATGCGCGGCTTGCGGGCCAACGCCTTGGCGATCTCGACCATCTGCCTTCTTGAAAGTGGAAGGTCCTTCACCAGCGCCAGCGGGTGGATGTCGGAAGCACCGGCGCGGGCGAGCGCCTCTTCGGCGATACGGCGCTGCGCCTTGCGGTCGATCAGGCCGAAACGCTTCGGCGGATCGGAAATGACGATGTTGTCGGCGACGCTGAGCTCGGGGATCAGCGACAGCTCCTGGAAAATGCAGACGATCCCCGCCCGGTTGGCCGCCGCCGGCGAGGCGAAACTCACCTCGCTTCCGTCGAGCAGCATACGGCCCTCATCGGGCGCCACGACGCCGGCCATCACCTTGATCAGTGTCGACTTGCCGGCGCCGTTTTCGCCGAGAATGGCATGGATGCTGCCCGCCGTGACGGACAGCTCCGCCTTTTCCAGAGCCCGCACGCCGCCATAGCGTTTGGATATGCCTTGCATGCTAAAGAGCGGAACCGCGCCGTCCATCAGCCCTCCGAGGCAATTTGCTGTCGACAGGTGGCAAGCAGCCGGAGCCGCGGGAGATGCCCGCCGCTCCGGCCGGTCAGACTACTTGTTTTCCTTGGTCTGGCCCATGATTTCCTGCGCGGTGAAATTGATCCCGCAGGTCGGGAAGGAATTGCCGACGAAGAAATTGTCGGACTGATCGGGGAAGTAGTCCTGGCCTTCCTTGAAGTTCGGATCCTCGACGATCGCCAGCGGCAGTTTCACCGATTGCGGCACGACGTTGCCCTCGAGCGCCGAGATCGCCGTCTTGATCGCGACCGCCACCTGGGCGGGGCCGGTGCCGGCAGACGAGCACTTCAGGCCATCGGCGGCGTGCGCCGCGCAGAACTTGCGGAAGCCATTTTCGGTCTCGCCGCCGAACGGCACGAAAGCATGCTTTGCATCGATCATCGCCTGCACGATGCCGGTGTCGCCGCCCTGGCCGGTGATGCCGACGAACGGACCGTTGGTGGCGATGGCGTCGGCGGTGACCTTCTGCGCTGTCGGATCATCCCATTTGCCGGCGACTTCGGTGACGTCCCACTTCTTGCCCGAAGCGTCCAGGACCTCATGGATGCCATTGTGGCGATCGGTGTCGACCGAGGTACCGGCAACACCGCGTACTTCAAGGATCTTGCCGCCATCGGGTATATGGCTGATCAGCCACTTGGCCCACAGTTCTCCGAGGCCCTTCTGGTCGACATTGACGTTGATGGCATCCTTGGTGTCGAGGATGTTGTCGAAGGCGACAAGGACGACGCCGGCTTCCTTGGCGCGCTTGATCACCGGCCCGAAGGCCGTCGGGTTCTGGGCATTGACGACGATCGCATCAAAGCCGGAATCGATGAAGTTGTTGATCGCCGAAATCTGCGCCGGGACATCCTCGCCGGTCGATACGACCTTGAATTCCTTCAGCTTTGCCGCGACGTCCTTCTGCGCGGCATAGGCCTTGGCCGTCTGGATCATCTGGATGCGCCAGGTGTTGGCGATATAGCCGTTGGCGAGCGCGATGCGGTACGGGCCATCCTTCTTGGGGAATTTGAAGAACTGGGTGTCGGCCGCCCACGGCGCGAAGCAATCCGGCTCGGCTGCCGGCCCCTTGACGACTTCCGGCTCGGCGATCGCCGATGAGCTCAGCATGACGAATGCAGTGGCGGCAACGATGCCACCAACAAGTGACTTGATCATTGATATTCCTCCCGGTTGCAGTTCTGCTTGATGCTGCGTGGTTCTGGCGCCTATCCACATCTGGGAAGGCCCTCCAGCCTTGCCCATGACGCCTTTCAGGGTGGCGGTTTGCCACCCGATGCCCCTCCTCCATCTCCCTCAAGGAGAAAACAAAGCTAGCATATTATATATAATAAACAAGCATGAGCTGTCGCTTATATATAATAAACAGACCTCGATCTTGCTTTGAATTTTCGCGCGAAACAACTGGTAGCGCTACCATTGCGCAGTGTAAACCGGCATTTGCACAGTCGCTTCTGCGTGTTTCACCGTGCTGTGCTCTCGCGCCGCATCAGCTCGAAGCCGAGGTCGACAACACGCTGTCGCGGCCTCTCCCCCGCGATCGCCGCCAGCGCCATGGCGACTGCCTGGCGGCCGATTTCATAGCGATGGGTGCGGATGCTGGTGACCGACGGAAACGCCGCCTGCATCATGTCGAGATCGTTGAAGCCGACGATGCCGATGGTCTTGGGAACTTCGATAGCGGCGCGATGGCATTCGAACAGGACGCCAAGCGCGATATCGTCATTGTTGCAGAAAACCGCGTCGAGCGACGGCATCTTGGCCAACGCATCGCGAAGAAGCTCGCGACCGAGCGTCACGCTGGACAGCAGTGGCGTGGTGGTCACCAGCCGCGGGTCGAACAGGCCCGCCGCTTCCATGGCGGCGCGATAGCCGGCCAGGCGCCGCTGCGAGCGCGGGTCCATGCGGGCGCCGATGAAGCCGACCCGCCGGTAGCCCGCCTCGATCAGGTGCTCGGTCGCCGCCCGGCCGCCGTCGAAATGCGAAAAGCCGACCAGCATGTCGACCGGATCGGGACCGGTCTCCATGACCTGAACCACCGGGCAGCCGGCCGTCTCCAGCAGGCGGCGCGAGGTTGGCGTCTGGTCGATGCCGGCCACGATCAAAGCCGCCGGACGTTGCGGCGCGAACACCTGCAGGAGGCGCTCCTCTTCGAGGCCGGAATAATGGGTGTTGCCGAGCTGGATGCGGAAGGGACTGTCCGACAGGCTGTCATAGATGCCGCGCACGACCTCGGCGAAGACGTTGTTGGTGAGCGACGGCACCAGTACGCCGAACACCTCGGCGCGGGCCGAGGCCAGCGCCCTTGCGTTCGGATCGGGAACGTAGCCGAGCTCGTCGACGGCGGCCTGGATCTGGCGGCGCAGCTCTTCCGAAACCCGCCCCGGTTCGCGCAGCGCCCGCGATACGGTGATCGCGCCGACGCCGGCCTTGCGCGCCACGTCGGCGATGGTCGGACGGCCGCCGCCGCGGCGCGAGCGCGGCTTGGTCACCGCCCTGCCCTCGACGCCCCGCCATCTCCCAGGCTGGGCCGCGAAACGATGGTCTTTGTCGGTATCGCCATGCCAATCCCTCGCCGCGCCATTCTGGCGTCGCGCAGCCTGCCGCCCTTGTCAAGCAGGCGGGACCCCGCGGCCCGCCGTCAGGCCATCGCCATGGCGCTGCGCCGCGCCTTCCACATCAGCAGGAGGATGGCCGCCAGATTCACCAGGTTCCAGGCGATGCCGTTGAGGAAGGCGGCGGCATAGGAGCCGGTGAGATCATAGATCCAGCCCGACATCCAGCCGCCGACCGCCATGCCGAAGATGGTGGCCATCATGACGATGCCGACGCGCTGGCCGGCCTCCCTTGCCGGCATGTAGTCGCGTATGATGATCGCATAGCAGGGCACGATGCCGCCTTGCGACAGGCCGAAGACCAGCGACACGACATAGAGCGAGGCAAGCCCGTCGAAGGGGATGTAGAACAGCAGCGACAGGCATTGCAGCACCGAGCCGATCAGCAGCGTCCTCACCGCGCCGATGCGATCGGCAAGGAAGCCCGAGCCGATGCGGCTGGCGACGCCCGCCGCCAGCATGATCGACAGCATGTCGGCGCCATGCGCCATGCCATAGCCGAGGTCCATGCAATAGGCGACGATGTGCACCTGCGGCATCGACATGGCCATGCAGCAGCCGAAGCCGGCGACGACCAGCAGAAGCTGCAGCGCCGACGGCGAAAGCGAGATCGGCCGCACCGGACGGCCGCCGGCAGTGCCGGCCATCGCTTCATGCGGAGCGCCGCGCCGCAGCATCAGCACCAGCGGCACCATTGTGAGCAGGCAGACGACGCCGATCGCCGCATAGGTGAAGCGCCAGCCTTCCGCCCGCATGATCGTCGGCATGACGAAGGGCCAGACCGCCCCGGCGAGGTAATTGCCCGATGCCGCAACCGTCACCGCGACGCCGCGGCGCCGGTTGAACCAATGCGAGATGTCGGCGATCAGCGGGCCGAAGATTGCCGACGTCCCGACGCCGATCAGAAGTCCCTGGACCAGGGTGAAGCCGAGGATCGAACTGGTGAGCGAGGCGAGCAGGAAACCGGTGCCGAGCGCCGTCGCGGAAACCAGCGCCGGGATCCGGTAGCCCACCCGGTCGATGGCGCGGCCGACCAGCACATTGCCGGCGGCAAAGCCGACCATGGTCGCGGTATAAGGCATCGAGGCCGCGGCACGATCGACGCCGAACTCCGCCTGCACCGCCGGCAGCACCACGACCACCGCCCACATGCCGACACCGCCGATCGTCGCCAGAACCACCGAGATGGCGAGCCGGATCCAGGCATAGGCGCTGTCGATGCCTGGGCCCTGGGCGCTGCTGGAGAAGGTGGTGGCCAAGGCGTTTCCTGTCCGCGGTGTTTTCGGGATCGAGCGGTTCGGCCCCACTATTCGGCGCATCGACGGGCATCGAGCAGCGCCACGACAGGCAAATCCGTCGCTCCAGAAGCAAGGATCCCGCGGGAACAGACATCTCCGCGCTGAGTTTCCGTCATGAAAGGAGTGCTGCCATGACCGCGAAACGAAAATGGTCGGCCGAAGTGACCGGGCACAGCAACGCGATGGATCTCGAGGAGCATGTCTTCGAATCCGACGATGCCAGGAAGATCGCCGCCTCGCTCAAGCGATCGGCCGAGCACAGCGACCGGCGCAAGGCCGAGCCGTTCCAGTCCGCCATGTCGATGCTGAACTTCTACATCAACCGTGCCGGCAGCAACCTGCCGGCGGAACGCAAGCGAGTGCTGGAGAAGGCCAAGGACGAGCTGCGTGCCGCTTTCGGCCGCGAGCGAGACGATTGATTTCGCTCGGGTCGCGTGGCCTATCTCGATTTAATGACGTCATCGGTGTTGGCGAGCAGCTTGCGCACCGCGGCGCGCGCCGCGTCCGGCCGCTGCAGCCGGATGTTCTTCTCGATCGCCTCATGCAGTTTCTGCGCATGCTGCAGGTCGTCGACCTCTCGCGTCGTGTAGCTGAACAGGTGATCGAACGCGGATTCGATCAGCACGCCGAGCGGCACCAGCAAGTCGTTGCCCGAGGCCCTCAGGATCGCGAGATGGAAGCGCGTGTCGGCGCGCGTCCGCTCCTGCAGCGTCGGCGCCTCGCCCATCTCGCGGCAGGCCTGGCTTATCTCGGCCATCTGTTCTTCGGTACGCCGCATCGCGGCAAAAGCCGTCGCCTCCGGCTCGATGATATGGCGGAATTCCTGCACCGTCTTCAGGAACACCTCGCGGTCGGGCGAGGTCGCGTACCAGGCAAGCACGTCGCGGTCGAGCAGGTTCCAGCGCTCTTTCGGCTCCACCCAGCTGCCGATCTTCGGGCGTGATGCCAAAAGGCTCTTGGCCATCAGCATCTTGATTGCCTCGCGCACGGCCGAACGGCTGACGTCGAAGGTCTCCGACCATTTGGCCTCGTTGGGCAGGATGGTGCCCGGCGGATAGTCGCCGCGCACAATCCGAAGGCCGATCTCGCTGGCCAGCGAAGCATGCACGCTCGATCCCGGAATGCGCGGCGCATCGGCTCGGCGAATGGCGGCCTGGCGCTCGGCGGACGCCGCCTGCTCCGGTGATTTTTCTTTGTTCGGCTTCCCGTTCCGCATCTGCCCCAGAAAGTCCGGATTTCGGACCCTGTCAAGCACGGCAAGGCTGATGGAGCGCAAAGCCGGCGGCTGTGCACAGATCAGCCACGGCTTTGCGCCCCATCAGGCCGTTTTGACGTATTTGCGCCAGCTGTGCTCCGGACGGAAGCCGAGCAGGTCGCGCGCCTTGCGGTTGGAGAGCAGCGTCTCGTATTCGCCGAGCTCCACCTTGACCGGCACGTTCGGATAGAACCGCTTCAGGAGTTCCGCTGTCGGCAGGTCGGACGAGGTGTCGTCGTTGGCGGCGTTGAACACCTGGTAGCCGAGCCCGTCCTTCTCGATGGCGCGGAGCGTGATCTGGCCAAGGTCGCGGGCGTCGACATAGCTCCAGGCGATCCGCTTGCGGAAGCCCGGATCGGCGAACCATTTCGGGAACAGCGAATACTCATGCGGCTCGATGACGTTGCCGATGCGCAAGGCGTAGATGTCGGTGCCGTTGCGCTGCGCGAAGGCGCGCGCCGTCTTTTCGTTGACGATCTTGGACAGCGCGTAGCTGTCCATTGGATCGACGTCGTACTCCTCGTCGAGCGGGAAATATTTGGGATCGCGCGGCTCGTTGGCGAAGACCAGGCCGTAGGTCGTCTCGCTGGACGCAACCACCACCTTGCGGATGCCGAGTTTCACCGCCGCCTCGATGACATTGTAGGTGCCCATCGCGTTGATACGGAACACCTCGTTGTCGGGCGTGATCATGATGCGCGGGATGGCGGCGAAATGCACAACCGCGTCGACCGGCTGCGGACGCAGCGACGGATCGAACTCGTGCAGGCCCATATAGCTCGACAGCGCGTTGAACACCTGGCCGCTGTCGGTGATGTCGGTGATCAACGTGCGCACTTTCGGATTGTCGAGCGGCTTGGTGTCGATGTTGAGCACCTGGCAGCCATGATCGACCAGATACTGCACGACGTGCCGCCCTGCCTTGCCGCTGCCGCCGGTGAACATGATCCGCTTCGTCATTTCGCTCTCCACATCGCTCGATATTGCCGTGTATTGTCAGACAATATTGCATTCCGCAACCATATGCGGCAAGAACAACGGCGAAATTATCGATAATCCCCAGACAGGACGGAACGACATGACCACCACCGCCGCACGCGAAAAAATCGGCTTCATCGGCCTGGGCCTGATGGGGCACGGCATCGCCAAGAACATCGTCGACAAGGGCTATCCGCTGACCTTCCTCGGTCGCAAGGACCGCAAACCGGCGGAGGACCTGGCTGGCCGCGGCGCCACCGAAGCGGCGACGTCACGCGAGGTGGCGGCATCATCCGACATCGTCTTCATCTGCGTCACCGGCTCGCGCGAGGTCGAAGCCATCATTCGCGGCCCCGGCGGCCTGAAGGAAGGGCTGAAGCAAGGCGCCGTGGTCGTCGATTGCTCGACCTCCGACCCGGTCTCGACGGTGGCGCTGGCGGCCGAACTCAAGGCGCTTGGCGTCGACTATGTCGACGCGCCGCTCAGCCGCACGCCGAAGGAGGCCTGGGAAGGCACGCTGGACGCCATGGTCGGCGCGCCCGACCCGGTTTTCAACAGGGTGAAGCCGGTGATCGAGACCTGGGCCGGCCGTATCGTCCATATCGGCGACACCGGCGACGGCCACCGCATGAAATTGCTCAACAATTTCATCTCGCTGGGCTACGCCGCGATTTATTCCGAGGCACTGGCGCTGGCCGAGAAGGTCGGCATCTCGCCGTCGCGCTTCGACAGCGTCATCCGCAACGGCCGCATGGACTGCCCCTTCTATCAGACCTTCATGCGCTGGACGCTGGAGGGCGACCGCGACGCGCATAAATTCTCCATCGCCAACGCTTTCAAGGACCTCACCTATCTGGAGTCCATGGCGGGCGCCGCCGGCATCGCCAACCCGCTCGGCAACGCCACCAAGAACTCCTTCGCCGGCGCCTTTGCCGCCGGCCCGGCCGAGCAGTTCGTGCCGATGCTGGCGACCCATATCGGCAAGGTCAACGGCGTCGACCTGATGCCGTCGAAGGACCGCGTGAAGCAAAAGATCTGAGCGCGACCCAGGAAAAGCGGTACCGGTCGTCCGTCCGGCTTCGGTAAAATAAATGCTTAGAGCGGAACGCTGATTCTGGAGCTGAACGGCTCCGGGCCATGGAAGACGGACGTCGCTTCACCGCCGCGACCGCTGGATGACCTCGTCGGTGTTGGCGAGCAGCCTGTGCACGGCGTTTCTGGCGGCGGCCGGGCGTTTGAGGCGGATACTCTTCTCGATGGCCTCGTGCAGCGACTGCGCCCGCCGCTGGTCGCTGTGCTCGCGCGTGACGAAGACGAACAGATGGTCGAGCGCCGATTCGATCAGCACGCCGAGCGGCACCAGAAGCTCGTTGCCGGAGGCGCGCAGGATGGCGAGGTGGAAGCGCGTGTCGGCGCGCGTGCGCTCCTGCAGGTTGGTGGCAGCCCCCATCTCGCGGCAGGCCTGGCTGATCTCCGCCATCTGCTCCTCGCTCCTGCGCATGGCGGCGAAGGCGCTGGCTTCCGGTTCGATGATGTGGCGGAACTCCTGCACCGTCTTCAGGAACAGCTCGCGATCCGGCGCCGTCGCGTACCAGGCAAGCACATCGCGATCGAGCAGGTTCCAGCGCTCTTTCGGTTCGACCCAACTGCCGATCTTGGGGCGCGACGCCAAAAGGCTCTTCGCCATCAGCATCTTGATCGCTTCGCGCACCGCCGAGCGGCTGACGTTGAAGGTCTCCGACCATTTGGCTTCGTTCGGCAGGATGGTGCCGGGCGGATAGTCGCCGCGCACGATCCTGAGGCCGATCTCGCTGGCCAGGGAGGCATGCACGCTGGACCCCGGGGTCCAGGCCATCTCGGGCCGTCGAGCGGTAACGGCAGGGCCGGCTATCGTCCCGGTACTGGCGGCGCGCTTTCTTGATCTGTCGTCCGGCATCGGCGTTCCGGCGTCGGCGCGCTGTCGTTGGGAAACTGTCCGGGATTGTCCGCACCCGCCGATGTCTTCGTCGAAAAGCCAATGTCTCGTCGAAAGCAAGACGCATGGGCGCGTCAAAGCCGGAGCCTGCCGCCCCGACAATGCTGCCTGTCCTTGTCCCTGAGGGAAGTGACGGGGCGCCTCGAAAGGACGCCCCGCTATCGCGGACTACTTCTGGATGCAGGTGTCGACCGTATCCTTGGTGCATTCGTCGAGGCCGGTGAAGACCGGATCGTCGACCTTCTTGCCTTCGATGAGGTCGATCATCACCGACGGCGCCTTGTAGCCCATTTCGAACGGCCGCTGGCCGACCAGCGCGGTCACCAGACCATCCCTGGCGATCGCCACCTCGTCGCCGATCGTGTCGGCGGCGCCGATGACGAAGGCGTTGCTGGCGATCTTGTCGGCCATCGGCTTGAACAGGTCGCGATAGGGCTGCGGCGCGCCGAACAGCGGCCAGCCGCCCATGATGCCGAAGGCGTCGAGGTCGGGATTTGCGGCGAGGATGTCGGTCATCGCCTGCACGCCCTTGGCGCCGTCGTCATTGGTGAACACCGGGCAGCCGGCGACTTCCGTCCAGCCGCCTTCGCCGGCAAGCGCGGCGAGACCGTCCTTGCCCGACAGCGCGTCACGCATGCCTTGCGCGCGGCGCAGGATGTTGTCGGCCGCCGGATTGCCCTCGATGGTGCAGATCTTGCCGCCATTGGGCTTGGCCTTCTTGATGTATTCACCGATCTTCTTGCCCATCAGATAGTTGTCGGTGCCGAGATAGGTCTTGCGAAGGCCCGCATCTTCCTTGGCAAGGTCGGCATCGACCGTCATGATCGGGATCGAGGGATTGGCGGTCTTGATCGTCTGCGCGATCAGCGGCGCATTGGAAGGCGAAATCGCCATCGCCACCGTGTCGGGCTTGCTCAGCATGTCCTGCACGATCTGGGCCTCGCCGGCCTCGTCCGAAGTCGATGCCGGGCCGGTGTAGAAGCATTCATATTCCGAGCTGGCGTTTTCCTTGTTCCACTTCTCGCAGCCCTGGTGAATGGCTTCGAAGAATGGGTTGTCGAGCCCCTTCACCACAATGACGAGCTGTTTCTTGGCCAGTGCCGGCCCGGCGCCCAACGCCATGACGGCGGCAGCGGCGAGCAAAAGTGATTTCCTCATATCAGTCCTCCCTTGAAACAGACGGGCACGGCGTGCCCGCCACGCAGATCAACCCGGTGCGCGAAAACAGAGCATCGTTTCACGAGCGCTCGTGCCCCGCCAGTCCAGGCCGATAAGCATTTCCAGATGCAATGCCGAACCGCGCTGACGAGAACTGCCGCCAAGTCCCGGACCGGTATCGCGCCCGCCGATTCCGCCCGCCCAGCCGGGTCGAAAGATCGGCATAATCTTCCTCCGATGCTTAGGTAATATCGGCTTGCGGCCAACGTCAATTGCTATTTGTCCTACAAAACGGATTTTTGCAAAAACATTCCTTCAATTCGTCCGACAATTGATTGACGCCTGCATGAGCATTTGCGTAAATGCGCCAAATCGCCGTTCCCGGGGGGAGCCGGGGAGAGCGGGGCCGCGGCAAAACCGCAGGCCGCAACAGGGAGGCATTAGGCTGGTGGCGGTTCTCGAACTCACCAACATCTCGAAGCATTTCGGCGCCATCCAGGCGGTCAACGACGTGTCGTTGTCGATCGAGCCTGGCCAGGTCGTCGGCCTGATGGGCGACAACGGCGCCGGCAAGTCGACGCTGGTCAAGATGATCGCCGGCAATTTCCGCCCGAGCCATGGCAACATGCAGCTGGACGGCAGGGAGCTTGTCCTGCACAAGCCGGCGGAGGCCCGCCAGCACGGCATCGAGATCGTCCATCAGGACCTGGCGCTGTGCAACAACCTGACCGCCGCCGCCAATGTCTATCTCGGCCGTGAGCTGCGCAGGGGCGTCGGTCCGTTCCGCATCCTCGACTATGCCGCCATGTACAAGCGTGCCGGCCAACTCTTTGCCGAACTGAAGTCCGAGACCCGCCCGCGCGATCTCGTCAAGCAGATGTCGGGCGGCCAGCGCCAGGCGGTGGCGATCGCCCGCACCATGCTGTCGCAGGCCAAGATCGTGCTGATGGACGAGCCGACCGCGGCGATCTCCGTACGCCAGGTCGCGGAAGTCCTGAACCTGATCCGCCATTTGCGCGACCAGGGCATCGCGGTGGTGCTGATCAGCCACCGCATGCCCGACGTCTTCGACGTCGCCGACCGCGTCATCGTCATGCGGCGCGGCAGGAAAGTGGCCGACAAGACCATCGCGTCCAGCTCGCCCGAGGAGGTAACCGGTCTGATCACCGGCGCTATCGAGCAGGTCGCATGAGCACGGCAACCCCGGAATTTACGGTGCTGGCGCGGCCCGGCAGGAAAGGTCGATAATGGCAGTCACCCTTGACCAGACGATCGCGCAGAAGCAGCACACCTTCATGTCGCGGCTGCTTGGCAGCCAGACTTTCTGGGTGGTGATCGCGGTGATCCTCGCCTGCCTGTTCCTGTCCTTCGCCACCGACGCCTTCGCCACGCAGAAGAACCTCTACAACATCACCCGCAACATCACCTTCGTCGCCATCGTCGCGCTCGGCATGACCTTCGTCATCATCACCGGCGGCATCGACCTGTCGGTCGGCTCGGTGCTTTGCCTGTGCTCGATGGTGCTGGCCGTGACCATGCATGCCGGCTACGGCATCGAAGTCGGCATCCTCGCCACCATCCTGACAGCGCTCGTCATCGGTGCTTTCAACGGCATTCTGATCGCATATCTCGGCTTTCCGCCATTCGTGGTGACGCTCGGCATGCTGTCCATCGCGCGCAGCCTCGCCATGGTCGCCTCCAACAACACCGTCGTCTTCCAGTTCGGTCCGGACCACGACAAGCTGCTGGCGCTGGGCGGCGGCGCCTGGGTGTTCGGCATCGCCAATCCGGTGCTCTACATGATCCTTCTGGCGCTGATCACCGGCTTCACGCTGCGCTGGACCAAGTTCGGCCGGCACATCTTCGCCATCGGTGGCAACGAGCATGCGGCGACGCTCACCGGTGTTCCCGTCAAGCAGATCAAGGTCGCGGTCTACATGATCTCGGCGCTCTCCGCCGGCATTGCCGGCATCATCGAGACCGGCTGGCTGGGCGCCGTCACCACCAACATCGGCACCGGCATGGAATTGCAGGTGATTGCCGCCACCGTCATCGGCGGCGCCAACCTCGCCGGCGGCGTCGGCACCGCTTTCGGCGCCATCGTCGGTGCGGCGCTGATCGAGGTGATCCGCAACAGCCTCGGCCTGCTCGGCATCAACGCCTTCTGGCAAGGCACCTTCATCGGCGGCGCCATCCTGCTCGCAGTGCTGTTCGACCGTATCCGCAACTTCCGGCGCAGCGACTAGGCCGGACCGGATCCGGCTCCTATCGCTCAGTCTGAAAATCCGCCCGTGCGGCGCAAGGCGCCTGTGAGGCCTGGCGCACGCGCCTTGACGAGCGCCCGACGCCCGCCGCACAATCGCTGGGCGGGCGAAGGGAGGCCAGTCGCCCGCGGGAGGATATACCCATGACGGAAGCGATCAGGCTCTACTGGGGCCGGTTCGGACATGTTTCTGTCCTGAATGTCGCCAACGACTTCGTCACCCATGCCCATGTCGAGGCGCATCTGATCATCTGGCTGGACGGCACGGCCGGCGAGATGACCATCGGCCGCGAGACGGTGCGGCTCGGACCAGACACCGCCGCCGGCATCAACTCCTTCCAGCCGCACAGCCATGCCTTGTCGCACGATGGCAGGCCGGGCCTGTTCCTCGCCTTTTACATCGATCCCGACTGGGCTCGCCGGCGCCGTGACCTGCCCTCGTCGGCGCCGCTGTTCGCGCAGGCGGCGATCACGCTGGAGCCGTGGCTGCACCAGGCGGCGGCGCACCTGCTTGATCATCTCAGCGACAATGAGAGCATCGACGACATCGCCAATTACGAGATCGAGCGCTTCATCGACAGCGTGCTCGACGCCGCCGACGCCTCGGCGCCGCATGTGGCGCGCGGCCGCGTCAACACCATGCAGGATTTCCGCGTCCGCAAGGCGATCCAGCTGATGAAGGCCAATGTCTGCGAACGCATCTCCTTCGACGACGTGGCCCGCAGCGTCGGCCTGTCGAGGCCGCATTTCTTCGCCCTGTTCAAGGAGCAGACCAATCTGACGCCGAACGTCTATTGGAACACGCTGCGGATGGAGGAAGCCGTGCGCCAGCTGCAATGGTCGCAGGAACCGCTGATCTCGGTCGCCTGCAATCTCGGCTTCACCACCCAGGGCAATTTCTCGCGCTTCTTCCGCGACCATGTCGGCGTGCCGCCGACGCTCTATCGCGAGGCCGCGCGAGCGATGGCTTGAGCGGCCCTGGCTGCAGCGGCTCTATTTTCAGACTGATTGATAGGCACTCAAGACGCATTGATAAGCGCCGGCTGCCTGTGCGCCCTACCCTTTCCGCCATACGCATCCGCAAGGGAACGGCTCCATGGCGAAAGTCACCATCTCCAGCGTCATCGACGCGCCGGTCGAACAGGTCTGGGCGCGGATACGCGACTTCAACGGCCTGCCGGGCTGGCACCCGCGAATGGTCGAAAGCCATATCGAGGACGGCAAGGACGCAAGCACGGTTGGCTGCGTGCGCAACTTCCAGCTCGTCAGCGGCGCCCGCCTGCGCGAAAAGCTGCTCGACTTCTCCGACGAGAAGTTTCTGGTCAGCTACTCCATCCTCGAGACCCCGCAGCCGATCACCAATCACAAGGCGACGCTGCAGTTGCGGCGTGTCACCGACGGCGACCGCACCTTTGCCGAATGGAGCGCGAGCTTCGACGCCGCTCCCGAGGAAGCCGACAAGCTCGCCGAAGGCATGGGCGCCAATGTCTTCCAGGGCGGCTTCAACGCGCTGAAGAGCCATTTCGCCGGCCAAAGCTGAGCCAAGGAGCGTGCCATGGCGCTTGCCCTCCAGACATTCCCGACGGTGAAGGACGCGAACGCGGCGCTGCAGGCCGCCGGCACGCGCTATCTCGGCGGCGGCACGCTGGTCGTGCGCGCCGCCAATGAAGGCGATGTCTCTGTCTCCAGCCTCGTCCGCGCCACCGAACCGTCACTGTCGGCGATCGCCGTTTCCGGCGGCAAGGTTCGCCTCGGCGCCTCCGTCACCATGGCTGCGATCGCCCGCCACCCGCAGCTCGCATGGCTCGCGCCCGCCGCGCGCGCCGTCGGCGGTCCGGCGATCCGCAACATGGCAAGCGTCGGCGGCAATCTCTTCGCGCCTGCGCCCTACGGCGACTTCGCCGTCGCGCTGCTTGCGCTGGACGCGAGCGTCGCCGCCGAGGATGGCGAAGTGCCGATCGAGACCTTCCTGGCCGGACGCGACGCCAGCCGTTCCATCGTCACCTCCGTCACCTTCGCCTTGCCCCGCCCGGAGAGCTTCCGCTTTCTCAAAGTGTCGCGGATCAAGCCCAAGGGCATTTCGGTCCTCAGCATCGCCGCGTTGCTGGAACGGGCGGACGACGGCACGATCACTTCCGCGCGCATTGGGCTTGGCTGCATGGCCGACCGGCCGATGCGCGCCCGGGCGGCCGAGAAGGCGCTGCTCGGCTGCCGGCTGACGCGCGGGGAGATCGCGCCGGCGCTGGCCGTGGCAAACGAGGGCATAGCACCGATCACCGATCCGGTCGCCAGCGCCTGGTATCGCGCCGAAGTGCTGCCGGTCCATCTCGGCCGGCTCCTGCTCGCATGATGCCTGTCGCCCAAAAGCGCGTAGCGGCTTTGGAATTGCGACAGGCAGGAAGTCTCACACGTCGGGGGCGCGCGTCTGTCCGGATATCCGGGCAGGCGCGCTGGGAGGAAACACATGGCGAAGGTCCCGGTTCAGTTCACGCTCAACGGCTCGGAAAAAGCCGAGTTCATCGAAAGCGGCACGACGCTGCTCCACGCGCTCCGCGACAAGATCGGCGACACCTCGCCGAAAGGCGGCTGCCACCAGGGCACCTGCGGCGCCTGCTCGGTCATCGTCGACGGTGAGCTGAGGCTCTCCTGCCTGACGCTGGCCGAGACCTGCAACGGCGCCGTCATCAGGACCACGGCAGGTCTCGCCGAGGGCGGCGTGCTGCATCCGCTGCAGCGCGCCTTCCTCGATGCCTTCGCCACCCAATGCGGCTTCTGCACCCCGGGCATGATCATGGCCGCCAAGGTGTTGCTCGACCGCACGCCCAATCCCAGTCGCGAAGAGGTGGTCGAGGCGCTGTCCGGCAACATCTGCCGCTGCACCGGCTATGAGCCGATCATCCAGGCGGTGCTGAGCGCCGCGCGTTCCAATTCGCAGAACGTGGCCTGAGGGGACCAAGAGAATGGAACTGCGCAAGAGCTATTTCGCCGATCAGCGCAAGGACGGGCTCAACGAGATCGGACAGCCGAGGCCGCGGCTCGATTCGCCCGGCCATGTCACCGGCAAGACCGCCTATTTCGCCGACCGCAATTTTCCGGGCATGTTGCATTTGAAGATGGTGCGCAGCCCGCACCATCACGCCCGCATCCGCGCGATCGACACCTCGGAAGCCGAGAAGCACCCCGGCGTGGTAAAGGTGCTGACGGCCAAGGACGTGCCGCACAATGTCTACACCATCCTGATCCTGATCCAGATCGGGCCGGAGGACGAAACCGTGCTCGCCGACGGCAAGGTGCGCTGGAAGGGCGAGGCGGTGGTTGCGGTGCTGGCCGAGACCGAGCGTGCGGCGCAGGAGGCAGCGGCCAAGGTCAAGGTCGACTACGAGGTGCTGCCCGCCGTCTTCGACATGGAGGAAGCGCTGAAGCCCGGCGCGCCGCTCGTCAACGAATACCACGGCCAGAACCACTACCTGTATGACAGCGGCGAGTGCCGCAAGGTCCGCTTCGGCGATGTCGAGGCGGGCTTTGCCGAGGCCGACCACATCCTCGAGCAGACCTACCAGTCCTCGCCGATCGAGCATGCGCCGACCGAGACGACCGGCTGTGTCGTAGCGCCCGAGGGCAACGACCGCTTCACCTGCTACACCAACACGCAGGCGATGTTCTTCACCCTCGACAACGCCTCGATCATCCTGCAAATGCCGGGCTCGAAACTGCATTTCGTCGGCGGCACGGTCGGCGGCGGTTTCGGCGGCAAGGTCGACGTCATCGTCGAACCGATTGCCATCCTCGGCGCAAAATTAACCGGGCGACCGGTCTGTTTCATCTACAGCCGCGAGGAGGAGATGCAGATTTCGTCGCCCCGCGCGGCCGAAAAGATCGTGATCAAGGACGGCGTCATGAAGGACGGCCGCATCGTCGCCCGCAAGGTGACCGGCTACACCGACGCCGGCGCCTATTCGCGCCATTCGCCCTATGGCGCGCAGAAGGGTGCGGCGCACTATCCCGGTCCCTACACGATCCCCAATGTCTGGATCGACACTTATTGCGTCTACACCAACCGCACCCCCTCCTCCGCCATGCGCGGCTTCGGCGTCACCATCGGCGACTTCGCGCTTGAGGTGCAGATGGACAAGCTGGCGCGGCTGATCGCCATGGACCCGCTCGAGTTCCGCTTCATCAACGCCTACCGCGACGGCGACATGAAGGCGCATCGCCAGCCGACCGAGGGCGCAGCGCTGATCGAGTGCATGCAGGAAGCCTCGCGCGCCGCCAACTGGCCGGTGGCGGAGAAATTCATGGCGATGTCGTCCTACAGGAAGGGAGGCTGAGATGGCGATCCGGCGCGGACGCGGCGTCGCCGCGATCAACTATCCGACCGGCATGAACCTCGGTGGCGACCCCACCCAGGCGCTGGTCCATTCGACCCCGACCGGCAATTTCATGGTCACGCTCTCCAGCGTCGACCTCGGCCAGGGCATGAAGCAGATCATGGCGCAGATCTGCGCCGAGACCATCGGCGTGCCGACCGACCGTGTCATCGTCGACACCGCCGACACCGACACCGGCCCGCACTGCATGGGCACCTTTGCCTCGCGCGGCACGCACCGCGCCGGCAACGCCGTCATTCAGGCGGCCAGGGAAGCCCGCCAGGTGATGCTGGAAGTGGCGGCGGAAGAGCTGGAAGTCAACGCCTCGGACCTCGAGACCGACGGCCAGGGCAACATATTGGTGAAGGGCGCGCCGCAGAAATCGATCTCGATCTTCGACGTCGCGCTGTCGGCGCATTTCAAGCGCGGCCGCTCGATCTCCGGCCGCGGCATGTTTTTGATCCCGCGCTCCTATCCGGAGAAGGAGACCGGCGCGATGAAGCCGTCGACCTGCTACGCGCATGCCTGTACGGTGGCCGAGGTCGAGGTCGACGACGAAACCGGCGAGGTGACGGTGCTCAACGTCAAGAACGTCTTCGAGATCGGCCGCGCGCTGAACCCCAAGATGGTCGAGCAGCAGCTCGTCGGTGGTTCCTGGATGGGCATCAGCCACGCGCTCTACGAGACGACCGAGCCCTACTATCCGAACCGCGACCATGGCGGCACCGACTTCAACCAATATCTGATGCCGGGTCCCGGCGATCTCGCCGAGACCGAGATCATCGTGCTGGAACGGCCGTCAGCGGACGGTCCGTTCGGCGCCAAGGGGCCGGGCGAGATGTGCGCCAACCCGCAGATCCCGGCGGTCGCCAATGCTGTCTTCGACGCCGTTGGCGTGCGCATCGACACTTTACCGATCACGCCCGAGCGCATCCTGCGCGCGCTAAAGGCGCAAGCCGCGGGTTGAGCGGACAATGACCCGCGCCGACGCCGAACAGATCGCGGCTTCGCCGGAAGCGGTGGCGGCACGCCTTGCCGCCTCGCGCTATCTCGCCGACGACAGCCTTGCGACCGCAATCTTCCTGGCGATCCGGCTGGGAAAACCGCTGCTGCTCGAAGGCGCGCCGGGCGTCGGCAAGACCGAAGCCGCCAAGGCAGTGGCCGAACTGCTCGGCCGCGACCTGGTGCGGCTGCAATGCTATGAAGGCATCGACGCCGCGCATGCGCTCTATGAATGGAACTACCAGCGCCAGCTGCTCGCCATCCGCCATGCCGGCGAGCACGAAATCGACATCTATGACGACCGCTTCCTGATCGCGCGGCCGCTGCTGCAGGTGCTGCGCGCGCCGGAACAGCGTGTGCTTCTGGTCGACGAGATCGATCGCTCCGACCACGAATTCGAAGCCCTGCTGCTTGAATTCCTCTCCGATTTCCAGATCAGCATCCCGGAACGCGGCACGATCCGCGCCGCAACGCAGCCGATCGTCATCCTGACCTCCAACCGCACCCGCGAGCTGGCCGAGGCGCTGCGCCGGCGCTGCGTCTACCACTGGATCGGCTATCCCGACGCCGCGCGCGAAGCCGAGATCATCATGCTGCGCGCGGGCGATGTCGCCGAGGCTACGGCGCGCGCGGTGGCCAATGCCGTGCAGCAGATCCGCGCCCGTCCGCTGGCAAAGCCGCCGGGCATCGCCGAGGCGGTGGAATGGGCGAATGCCGCCACCATTCTCGAAAAGGGCGGCAACCCGTGGCCGGAAGCCTTTCGCCGCGCCATCGGCTTGCTGATCAAGGACGAGGAGGATCTGTCCGCGATCGCGCCGGAACTTGGGAGGATCGTCGAGGAGTCACTGGCGTGAGCCGCGACCTCAACAATCCCTTCTCCCCGTTCACGGGGAGAAGGTGCCCCGAAGGGGCGGATGAGGGGCGGCGCCAACATGGGCAGACGATGGCGCTGCCCCTCACCTGCCTGCCGGCATCCTCTCCCCGTGAACGGGGCGAGGAAAGCTTGCCCCGCGCCGCCGCGCCCTTCCTTGGCTTTGCCCGCCTGTTGCGGCGCCACGCCTTCGCCGTCGCGCCGGAACAGGCCACCAGCTTCATGCAGGCGGTGACACTGCTTGGGCCGCGCTCGATGAACGACATCCGCGAGGCCGCACTTGCCACGCTCGCGCCTTCGCCCGACCGTCGCATCGAATTCGACGCACATTTCCGCAGCCACTTCTATGGCGACGTAAAACCGTCGATCGAGGGCGAAGAGGATGAAACCCGCATCAAGGACGATCGTGGCACGCGCGAGGAAGAAAGCCAGGCCGCTCGCCAGGAGAAAGGCGGCGAGCTGTCCTCGGCGCGCGAGCAGTTGAGCAGCCGCGATTTCCAGCGCGACGCCGACGGTCTTGGCGCATTCCGCCGCGGGCTCGCCTCCGCCCTGCCCGCCCGCCGCTCCTTCCGCACCATCCGCACCCGCTCGCGCGGCACGCTCGACCTCAGGCGTTCACTCAGCGAAATCGTCAGCGCCGACGGCGACATTCCTTCGCCGCAGCTCCGCCGCCGGCAGACCGTGCCGCGCAAGCTGCTCCTGCTCATCGACGTCTCCGGCTCGATGAAGCTCCACACCTCCGATTACCTGAAGTTGGCGCACGCCGCCGTGCAGAGCGCCGACCGTGCCGAAGTCTTCACCTTCGGCACTCGGCTCACGCGCATCACCTCGGCGCTGCGGGTCCGCGATCGCGACCAGGCGCTCGCCCGGGCGGCGGCTTTGGTCGACGACTGGGACGGCGGCACTCGCATGGGGCCGACGCTGCTCGCCTTCCTTTCGGTGCCACGGTTTTCCGCCTTCGCCCGCGGCGCGGCGGTGGTCATCCTTTCGGATGCGCTGGAGCGCGGCGACCACGCCGATCTCGAGACCGCGATGCGTCGCCTGAGCGCCCGCGCCTTCCGATTGTCGCTGGCGACGCCGCTCGCCGGCGATCCGCGTTTCCGGCCGGCGACGGCGGCGCTGCGCGCCATCCTGCCGGTGCTCGACGATTTGGTCGACGGCTCGTCGCTGAAGAGCCTCACGGATTTCATCCTGTCGCTCGCCCGGCCCGCTCCGTCGGCCGAGGCCATCTGGAAAAGGGTATCGTGATGCAGAAGGCGATCGACTCGCATTTCCACATCTGGCGCCAGAAGGACCAGCCCTGGCTGGTGGGACCGATGGTGCCGCGCATCTTCGGCCCCTACGAGCCGATCCGCCGCGACTATCCAATCGAGGAATTCCTCGAAGACCAGAGGGGGTCTGGCGTCGAAAAGACCGTCTATGTCCAGACCAACTGGGCCAAGGAGGATTTCGAGAAGGAAGTCGCCTTCCTACAGAAGACCGCCGACGAAACCGGCTGGCCGCACGCCATCGTCGGCTTTGCCGACATGACCGTCGACGATGTCCGGCCGCAGATCGACCGGCTGATGAAATACAAGCTGCTGCGCGGCGTGCGCATGCAGTTGCACTGGCACGAGACGCCGGCTTTCCGCTTCGCCGCCTCGGCAGACCAGGTCATCGATCCCACAGTGCGGAAGAATGTGGCGCGGCTGAAGGACTACGGCCTGTCCTTCGACCTCCAGCTTTTCCCGGCGCAGATGAAGGACGGCCTGACGCTGGTCGGCGAGAACCCTCAGACCAACTTCATCCTCACCCATGCCGGCATGCTGACCGGCATGGAACCGGAAACCACCGAGGCATGGAAGACCGGCCTGCGCACGCTCTCCGCCGCGCCCAATGTCTACGCCAAGCTGTCCGGCCTCGGCACCTTCGTCCACCGCAACGATCCGGCGCTGATCGCCTACATCGTCGACAACGCGATCGATATCCTCGGCTCGGACCATCTGATGTTCGGCTCGAATTTCCCGATCGAGAAGCTGTGGACCAGCCACGCCGAGCTGATCAAGGCGCACCGCGCGGCGGTGGCCAGGCACGGCGCGGCGGCAGAAGCGGATATCTTCTGGATCACTGCGGAAAGGGTTTATCGACCGGCATGAGAGCCTGCACCCCTGTGGGAGACGGTGGATCGGCGCGCGGCCCGAGACGGATGAGGGCGCGACCAAAGGCGGAGCGAAGTTTATCTCGGCGATCGGCCCAAAATCCGGATGTCAATTCCGCGGCGAATGGCCTGAAACCTCGGCGCCCGCCGCCGGCGGCAGCACCAGGAAGCGGAAGGCGGCCGCAAGGCCGATTCCGCCGACCACCAGGAAGGCGATGCGGAAATCGACGAGATCGAGTGCTGCCCCGCCCCTCGCGATCTGCGACAGATTGAGGACCGCCGCCGCGACCGCCACGCCGAACAGCATCGATATCTGCTGCAGCATGCTGGACAGCGTCGCCGCCGAACTGCGCTGCGCGCCCGAGATATCGGCGAAAGCCAGCGTGTTGAGCGCGGTGAACTGCATCGAACGCGACAGGCCGGCGACCAGCATCAGCGCCACCACCAGCGCCTGCGGCGTTTCAGGCGAGATCGCCGCGCAGGCCATCACCGCGAGCGAGGCGATCAGGCCGTTGACGACCAGCACGCGACGGAAGCCGAAACGCCTCAGCGTCGGCGTCGTCACCGCCTTCATGCCGAGATTGCCGAGGAAATAGGCCAGGACGAGCAAGCCGGCATCGACCGGCCGCAAGCCGAAGCCGACCTGGAACAGCAGCGGCAGCAGGAACGGGGTGGCATTGATCGACACCCGGAAAATCGTTCCGGCCGACAGCGTCGAGATGGCGAAGGTCAGGACCTTGAACGCCTTGAGGTCGAGCAGCGGATGCGGCGTGCGCGCGAGGTGCCGCACCGCCAGCCAGCCGACCAGCACGCCGGCGGCAATCAGCGCCACGGTCGGCAAGACGCCGTCCTCAGGATGCGCGATGCGCTCCAGCCCGTAGAGCATCGCGGCGAGCCCGAGCGAGGTGAGTACGAACCCCGGCCAGTCGAGCGGCCTGGTCTCGGCTTCGCGGTCGCCCGGAACGAAGCGGGCGACCAGCAGCAGGCCGGCCAGGCCGAGCGGGATGTTGATGAAGAAATTCCAGTGCCAGGAGAGATAGGTGGTGATGAAGCCGCCAAGCACCGGTCCGACCACCGGCGCGAACAGCGCCGGCCAGGTGATCAGCGCGGTGGCGGCGATCAGCTCCGACTTCGACGCATTGCGCAGCACCAGGATGCGGCCAACCGGCGTCATCAGCGCGCTGCCAAGACCCTGCACGACGCGGGCGGCGACAAATTGGGAAAGGTTATGTGAGAAGCCACAGGCCATCGAGGCCAGGGTGAACAGGGCGATGGCGACCAGGAAGACGTTGCGCGCGCCGAAACGGTCGGCAAGCCAGCCGGACAGCGGCACGAACACGGCCATGGCCAGCATGTAAACGGTGATGCCGATGCTCATCGCCACCGCCGGCACGCCGAAGGACTGGCCCATTTGCGGCAGCGACGTCGAGATGATCGTCGAATCCAAGAGCTGCATGAAGAAGGCGACGGCGACGATCAGCGCCACGCGCCGTGCCTGGCGCGTTGGCATGGCTGTCGACGGCTGGGACAACATCGGATTGTCGGGGATGCTGCTCATGACGGACCTGGTTTGAACAGCATTGGACCAGCCTAGTCCAGTGGTTATCCAACAAACTTTTGTGGTGCCTCGCCGCCTGTTATGGGAAAGTGGGCCTAAGAGGGGAAATGGGATGAAGCCCATCTATATCGACTATCTCAACGCTCTCGATATCGAAGCGCTGGCGATGACCGATGCCGAGATCATCGGCGCGGTCGAGGCCGGCCTTGTCGCGCAAGGCAAGGGCCAGACGGTGATCGAACCGCGCGTCCATCTCGAGCCGGACCCGTCCTTCCACGGCCATTTCAATGTCTTGCGCGGCTATGTGGCGCCGCTCGACGCGGCCGGCGTCAAGATCGTCGGCGACTACGTCGACAACTATTTGCACGGCCTGCCTTCGGAATTCGGCATCCTCAATCTATTCGATCCACGCACCGGCACGCCGCGCGCCATCCTCGACGCCACCGTCATCACCGACATGCGCACCGGCGCCGTCACCGCCATCGGCGCCAAGCACCTGGCGAAGAAGACATCCAAGGTGCTCGGCCATATCGGCGCGCGCGGCACCGCCTACTGGAACGCCCGCCTGCTCGACCATCTTTTCGACTTCGACGAGATCCGCGTCCATTCGCGCCGGCCGGAAAGCCGCGATGCTTTCGCGGCGAAACTGTCGGCCGACCTCGGCAAGAAAGTCACCGCGGTCGCCGACTGGAAAAGCTGCGTCCACGGAGCCGACATCGTCGTCGAGGCCTCGCGGCTCAACGAACCGCAGCCGCTGCTCAAGACCCAATGGATCAAGCCGGGCGCGCTGGTGGTGCCCTATGGCACGATGAGCGCGGTGGAGCTGTCCTTGACCGATATCATGGGGAAGATCGTCGTCGACGATTGGGGCCAGTGCAAGAGCGGCAAGTTCGGCTCGCTGCGCGCCCATGTCGAGACCGGGCGGCTGAGCGAGGCGACGTTGCATGCCGAACTCGGCCAGATCGCCGCCGGCCTGAAGCCTGGCCGCCAGGGCGACGACGAGACCATCCTGTTCTGGCATCGCGGCCTGTCGCTCTCAGACATCGCGCTCGGCAAGGCGATGCTGGCCAAGGCCGGCACGCAAGGCGTCGGCCAGAGGCTGCGTTTCGCATGACCCCGCTCGTCCTCACCGGCGCCGGCGTCAGCATCGAGGATGTCGCCGCTGCCGCGCGCAATGCGGCCAAGGTGGAGGTCACGCCCTCCGTCATGGAACACCTGGCCAAGGCGCGCAAAGTCCTCGATGAAGCTGCCGCCGCCGGCCAGCAGATCTACGGCCTGAACACCGGGCTCGGCGCCAATCTAGGCACCGCAGTCGAGGGCGACGCCAGCGCCTTCCAGCGCCAGCTTCTCGATGGGCGCGGCGCCGCCGTGGGTGACGCGTTGCCCATCCAGCTCGTGCGGGCAGCGATGTTTGCCCGCATCGCCATGCTTTCAGCCGGCGGCTCGGGCCTGTCGCCGCATGTGTTCAGCGCGCTGGTCGAAATGCTGAACGCGGGCGTGCATCCGGTGATGCCGGCACTCGGCTCGATCGGCGCCGGCGACCTGGTGATGATGACGGCGATCGCCCACACGCTGATCGGCGAAGGCGACGCCGACTACCAAAGCCGGCGCATGCCTTCGGCCAAGGCGCTTATGATGGCGCGCCTCCCACCGGTCAGCCTGGCGCCGAAGGACGGCTTGTCGCTGATCAATGCTTCGGCGGTCTCCACCGGGGCCGGTGCACTGGCACTTGTCGACGCGCTGTCGGCGATGGAACAGCAGCAGCAGGCCGGCGCGCTGACCATGGAAGCGCTTGCGGCCAACCGCACCATTCTCGATCCGCGCCTGCATGTCGCGCGGCCCGCGGCCTGCCAATTGCTGGCGGCAAGGACGCTGCGCGACCTGCTCGCGCGCGATCATGAAACGACGCCGACGAGCTTGCAGGATCCGCTGTCGATCCGCTGCATGCCCTCGATCCACGGGGCGCTGATCCAGGCGATCGATCATGCCAGGCTGGCGGTCGAGATCGAGCTCAACGCCGCCGCCGACAATCCGCTGGTGCTGGTCGAAGACGCGTTGGTGCTGTCGACCGGCAACTTTCACACCGCGTCACTCGCGCTCGCCTTCGAGACGCTTGGCCTGGCAATCGCGCAATGCGCGGGGGCTTGCGCCGCTCGCTTCATCCAGCTCACCGGCTCCGGCCGCAACGGCCTGCCCAAATACCTGTCGCCGCTCGGCGGCGCCTCCGCCGGCTTCGTGCCTCTGCAGAAGACCGTTACGGCGATCCTGGCCGCGATCCGCCATAAGGCCAACCCCGTGATGCTCGATTACCTGCCGGTCTCGGAAGGCGTGGAGGATCACGCAACGCAAACGCTTCTGGCGGTTTCGAAATGCGCCGACATGATCGTGCTGTGGCGACGCCTGATCGCCATGGAACTGATGGCGGCGGCCCAAGCCGTTGACCTGCGTGAAGGGATCACGCTGGCGCCGGCAACCGCCGTCATCCACGCTTCTGTCCGCACGCATGTCCCGGCACTCAAGGAGGACAGGCCGCTCGGAGCCAACGCCAACGTGCTCTACGCCGCGCTCGCCGACGGCTCTTGGCGGGCCTGAAAAACAAAGAGTTAGCCGCGTTTCTTGAATCGGCGTCAGCGCGACACGCTTCAGATGACCGCCCGACGGCGTCGATTAGCCCGCCGCGATCAGCACAGTACTGTCCGGCGACCAGCTGAGCACCACCGGCTGACCTTCAGCCAACCTTTCGGCGCCGGTGTTCTGCACGATCACCTTCAGCGTCTGGCCGTCGCGGTCGACAAAATAGGTGCTGTTGTTGCCGGCGAAGATACGCTTGGACACCTGTCCCTTGAGCGTATTGGCATTGTCCGCATCGGGCTTCGCCGCGCCGGTCGAGATCTGGATCCGCTCCGGCCGCACCGCGCAGCTCGCCCTGGCGCCGGCTGCCAGCGAAGGCCCAGAGGCAGCGGCGATCGTCGTGCCGTCGGGCAGCCTGATCCCATTGCCGATCGCGTCGCCGCGAAAGATGTTGGCGTCGCCGAGGAAGGTCGCAGCGAACTCGCTTTGCGGCCGGTCGTAGATCTCCTCCGGCGGCCCCTCCTGCACCAGCCTGCCATCGCGCAGGATGCCGATGCGGTCGCTCATCGTCAGCGCCTCTTCCTGGTCGTGCGTGACGAAGATGGTGGTGATGCCGATCTCGCGCTGGATGCGCTTCAACTCGATCTGCATGTCGACGCGCAGCGCCTTGTCGAGCGCGCCGAGCGGCTCGTCGAGCAACAGCACGCGCGGCCTGGTGACGATGGCGCGCGCCAACGCCACACGCTGGCGCTGGCCGCCGGAGAGCTGGTGCGGCCGACGGCCGCCGAGCTTGCCGAGCTGCACGAGGTCGAGCGCGCGCTGCACTTCGGTAGCGATCGACGCCTTCGGCTCGCCGCGCACCGACAGGCCGAAGGCGACGTTGTCGGCGACGCTCATATTGGGAAACAGCGCATAATTCTGGAACACCATGCCGATCCGCCGCTTCTCGACCGGCACGCGCTCGACGCTTTCGCCGCCGATGGCGATGCGGCCGGTGTCGGGAAAATCGAAACCGGCGATCTGCCGCAACAGGGTGGTCTTGCCGCTGCCCGACGGCCCGAGCAGCGCATAGAAGCCGCCATCGGCAAAATCGATCGAGACGTTATCCAGCGCCCTGTGCGCGACGAAACTGCGGGAGACATTCGCTACCTGGACGCCTGCCATTATTTCTCTCCGCCGAATTTGAAGAAGCGCGCCGTGAGCAGCATCAGCGCCATCGAGACCACGATGATGATGGTGGAAACCGCGTTGATCTCGGGCGTGAAGCCCTTGCGGATCGCGGCATAGATCTCGACCGGCAGCGTCGTCTGGCCGGGCGTCGACAGGAAGTAGGAAACCACGAACTGGTCGAACGACACTGCGAAGGCGAACAGCCCGCCGGCGATGACGCCGGGCATGATCCACGGCAAGGTGACGCGGTTCGTCACTTGCCACTGATTGGCGCCGAGCGAGCGCGCCGCCTCCTCCAGCTCGGGCGCGAAGGTCTGCAGCCGGGCCGACACGACCACGATGACGTAAGGCAGCGCCAGCGCGACATGGCCGAGCAGGATCGCCACCAGCCCGCGGCCGATGCCAATGCCGAAGAAGAAGATCAGCATCGCCGTGCCGGTGATCAGCCACGGAATGGCGACCGGCGGGAAGAGCAGCGCCTGCAGGACTTTCTTGCCCGGGAAGTCGTAGCGGTAGAGCGCCAGCGAGGCGGCCGAACCGAGCACGGTCGCGATGACGGTGGTTATCACCGCAATCTCGATGCTGTTCCAGGTCGCCGCGATCAGCTGGTCGTTCTGCCAGAGCGAGGCATACCAGTCCGTCGTCCACTCGAGCGGCAATTGGTAGAAGGGCGAGGCGTTGAACGACATCAGCGCCATGATGATGATCGGCAGATAGAGGAAGGCGAGCAGCAGCACGATGTAGCAGCGCCCAAGCCATTCGAGGATGCGCGTCGTCGCCATCAGGCGGCCCTTTTCAGCATCGGCGACGCCACCGCCAGGATCACCAGCACGACGGCGAGCAGGATGAAGGACAGCGCCGCGCCCAGCGGCCAGTTGAAGACCGCGACGAACTGGTCCTCGATGACAGTGCCGTAGAAGGTACCGGTGCGGCCGCCGAGGATGCGCGGCTCCATGAAGGAGCCGACGACGGGCACGAAGATCAGCGCTGCCCCGGCGATCAGGCCCGGCATCGACAGCGGGATGATCACGCGCCAAAGAACCTGCCGCCGCGAGGCGCCGAGCGAGCGGCCGGCCTCGATCAGCGAATCGTCGATCGCCTGCAGCGTCAGGTAGCAGGTCAGCACCATGTAGGGCACATAGGAGTGCACCAGGCCGATGATGACGGCCGGATAGGAATACATCAGATCGATGTTGATCTTGAACGGCAGCACGGCGTTGAGCGCCGTGTCGAGGATGCCGCCCTCGCGCAGCACCATCGCCCAGGAGAAGATGCGCACCAGCCCGTTCGACCAGAACGGCAGGATGACGAGCAGGAAGATCGCCTCGCGGCTGCGTCCCTTCAGCACCTTGGCCAGCACATAGGCCGCCGGATAGCCGATCACCACGCACCAAAGGGTGACCTCGAGGCCGAGCCGCAGCGAGGCAAGCAGAAGCGTCAGATAGAGGCTCTGCGAGAAGAAGGCCGCGTAATTGTCGAGTGTGAACGCCCATTCCTTCCCGGCCAGCGGCAGGTCGGTCATGAACGAGAAGAAGACCATGGCCGACAGCGGCAGGAAGATCGCCACCGTCAGCCACAGATAGGCCGGAAGGAGAAGCGGCAGGGCCGGCTTCAGCCCGCGCCGCGAACCGATCGCATGCTGGTCAGCCATGGATGCCTCTCCTCCCCGAAAGACGCCGACTACTTCACGTTGACCTTCAGCTCCTGCCAGAGCGCCAGGTACTTCTCGCGCTGCTCGTCGGTGACCGGCGCCTGGAACTGGATGCGCTTGGCGACCTCCGGATCGCCCATGACCTTGCGGTTGAAGGCATCCTCAGGCAGCGCCTCGACCGCCTTGGTGTTTGCCGACACCGGCGCGCCGACCTTGGTGACCCATTCGACGTAGAATTTCGGGTCGATCATGTAGTTGATGAAGGCTTCGGCGCCCTCGACATTCTTGGAGCCGGCCGGGATCGAGAAGGCGTCGAGCCAGGCGACGGCGCCTTCCTGCGGGATGACCAGCGAAACTGGCAGCTTGAAGTGCGTCTTGGCGCGGTCGGCCGAGCCGCTCCAGTAGGTGCCGATGTCGATCTGGTTGGAGGCGACCATCTGGTTCCAGTCGTTCTCCGAGCTCCAGAACGTCTTGATCTGCGGCATCAGCGAGGTGAGCTTCGCCTTGACCGCTTCCATATCCTTGATGTCGTTGATGTTCTGGCCGCTGGCAATGGCGCCGAACTGCACTGCCTCTACGGCGTCGTCGCGGATGATGACGCGGCCCTTATGCGCCGGATCCCACATTTCGGCGATGCTTGTCGGTGGCTTGGGGAACGACTTCTCGTTGATCGCCAAGGCGGTCAGCCCCCAGACCCACGGCACGCCATAGACCTTGCCGTCATGGTTGAGCATCGGTGAGCCGGCCTTGTCCTTGCTGATGTCGGCGTAGTTGGCAAGCTTCGACACGTCGATCGGCTGGATCAGCTTGCCGGCCATTGACTGATCGTTGAAGGCGGCATTGATCATGACGACGTCGTAAAGGCCGGGATTGGTCCTGAGCTTGGTCAGCATCTCCTGTTCGGAGTTGAAGAAGTCGTTGACCACCTTGTTGCCGGTCGCCTTCTCGAAGGCTGCGATCGCCCATGGCTCGTCGGCGCCGTAACCCTTCCAGTTGAGCACATGCACTTCGCCGGCATTGGCGGCAAGCGTGAATGCTGAAGCGAAGACGGCTGTCGCCGTCAGAAAAGCGGTCAGTCTGGGCATGCGCATGTTTCTTTCCTCTCATTGTTTGCCCGGTTTGCGGGCTTGTTAAGTTGTGGCCTCTTGTTCCCGGTCCTGCGCGCTCGCCGCTTGAACGCGCCGGGCAAGGAATTCCTGGATTTCGGCGTCGGTCGGCGCCGACGATCCGCCATGACGAGTGACGGAAAGCGCAGCCGCCGCGTTGGCGTAGCGCGCTGCTTCGTAAGGCGGCATTCCGCGCGACAGGCCGCTGACGAAGGCGCCGATATGGGCATCGCCGGCGCCGTTGGTATCGATGGCTTCCACGTCAAAGCCCGGCACCGCCTGTGTCCGGCCATCGGCAAGTCGTACGAGGCAGCCCTGCGCGCCGGCGCGGATGACGACGCCCGCCGCTCTCTGGCAATGGTCGGCGAGCAGCCGGATGGCGACGGTCTGCGCGTCGCCCGAACCGGCGATCTCGGCCGCCTCGATGGTGTTGCAGCTCAGCCAGGTCGCGCGCGCCAGCACCCGGTCCAGGATCGGCCGCGGAATCTCGGCTATCACCGGCGTCGGATCGAAGACGAAGGGGACTTCCGCAGGCAGCGCCTCGATCCAGTCGGTGAGCGTATCTCGGCTTCCCGGATAGCTCAGCGTGTAGCCAGAGGTGAAAACCCAATCGCCCGAAAGGATTTGGACCGGCTTCATCATGTCGAGCGTGAGCCTGCTCTCAGCCCCCGGCCAGGAGACGAAGGTCCGTTCGGCATCGCCGCTGATCATGGCGACGCAATTGCCGCTGTCCATCAACGGCGATGGCGGCGTCAACGTCGCGATGCCTTCGGCGGCAAAAGCCGTGCGCAGGAAATCGCCGTCGGGCCCGGTGCCGAGCTGACCGCCGAACACCACCCTCATGCCGGTGCGGCTCGCCGCCACCATCATGTTGAAGCCGCCACCGGCGACCCGCGCGTAGCTTGACGCGGTCTTCTCGGTGCCTGGCGCCGGCAAGGCGTCGATGCGGTAGACATAGTCCACCACGGCGCTGCCGACATGGACCAGCCGTCCGCTCATGCGGCAGCCTCCTTGCCGGAGCGGATCTTTGCCTTGCGTGCCGCGACGAGATCGTCTGCCAGCGCGCGAACCTCGGCGAGATCGATGCCGTGCAACTTGGCGATGCGGTGCTGCGGCAGGCGCGACAGTCCGGCTGAGGCGCCTGCCATGCCGGCGGCGATGGCGCCGATCGTGTCGGTGTCGCCGCCGAGATTGGCGCTGATGACGGCCGCCCGCCAGGGATCGCCATCGGCGACCTCCAGCACGGCGAACGCCGCCGGAACCGATTCCTGGCTGGCGACGCCGGTGCCGACCAGATCGACGATCAGCCTGATCGCTTCTTTCTCCGTCTTGCCGCGCACGAGGTCCTGCGCCCAGGCGATCCGCGCTGCGATATCGCCGCCGGTGACCCAATTCCCGTGCGTTGCCCCCAGCCGCGCCGCGGTCACGGCGCGCGCGGAAGCCGCGCGCCAGTCGGCGCCTGAGACTCCGCTGCTGACCGCCGCAGCGACCGCGGCGGCCGAAGCTATGGCAATCGAGGTGTTGTGCGTCGCCCGGCAGGTTTCCGCGACCTTCGCAACCAGCGCGTCGAGCGGCTCCGGTGGCATCATGATGCCGACCGGCGCGATGCGCATCGCCGCGCCATTGGTATCGCCGCCGCTGCCGGCTTCCTCCGGCGGCACGCCGTCATTGATGGCGTCGATGGCGCGCTTGGTCGACGGGCCGAGCAGGTCGTAGCTGCCGCGCGCCTTGACCTCGCGCTCCCAGTCGAGCAGCGCATTGACCCAGCGCGTGTGGTCGAAACGGTCGCCGGACTCGACCATAATGCGGCCAAGCAGCAGCGCCTGTTCCGTGTCGTCGGTGATCGTGCCGGCAGCAAGGCCCTTCGACACCGGATGGTCGTCGACGGGCGCGACGAAGTCCTCGACATGGCCATAAAGTTCGGCGATCCGGGCCGGCGACAGAAGCTGCGTCGGCATGCCCAGCGCGTCGCCAAGCGCGCCGCCGATCAGCGCGCCCATGGCGCGGTCGATCGCCCCGGCCGCATCCGTCATCTCAAAACTCCAGATGCAGGGCGAAATGCGCCGGGTTGAGCAGGCTGGTGACGAATTCGATGGCGCGGCCGTCGGCGGCGCGGGTCAGGCGCCGGGTGCGCAGGAAGGGCGTGCCCGGCGCGCAATCGAGGATGGCGGCATCCGCCGGGCTCAGCATCTCGATGTCGACCCATTCCTCGCCACGGTCGGGCACCAGCCCTGCCCCGCGCAGCGTCTGGTGCAGCGAGCCTTCGCGCAGGCCGCGCAGCGGCACGTCTTCCAACTCGGGCGAAAGCGGCAGGCGGCTGCGCTCGATCGAAATCGCATGGCCGTCATTTGCATTGGTGCGGACGCGATCGACGGCGATGAAGGCCGGATTGTCGACACCGAGTCTGGCGGCAAGGTCCGCGTCCTCGATGACTTCGAGCCGCAGCGTGCGCGTCTCGGCATTGGCGCCGGCATTGGCAAGCGCGCGCGACCAACCGACGGCATCGTCGACCGGCATGCCGTCGAAGGTGACGAAGGAGCCGATGCCGACCCTGGTGGTGATCAGGCCCCGGCTCGACAATTCCTCGAGCCCTTTGCGGACCGTGTTGCGGCTGACGGAGAAGCGCTGGACGAGTTCGTTCTCGCTCTGCAGGCGGTCGCCGAAACCGAGCACCCCGGAGCGGATTTCGTGCTCCAAAACTGTCGCGATCTGCTCGGGCTTGCCCGTTCCGGGGGTGAGCTGCGTCGCGCGACGGGCCATATCAATACCTGTTCAGTGAACCTGTATAATCCTGTTCAATAGTGCATTTGGAAGGCGGCGTCAACGGTAAGCCTTTGAGCAGGGAACGAACTCCTCAGGCGACGGCCTCATTCCCATTTTCAACCGTCGCGCCGCCCCTCACCTGCCTGCCGGCACCCTCTCCCCGTATAGTGACGGGGAGAGCGACTGTCTTGGCTGTCAAGCTGTTTGCCATGGTTTTTGGTCGCGGATGATGGCGTTGAGAATGGTCAGCAGCTTTCGCATGACGGCCACGACGGCGACGATCTTCGGCTTGCCGAC
>NZ_JARAKC010000009.1:0-255552 GCF_049887195.1 Mesorhizobium abyssinicae | reverse complement strand
GTCATCGCTGGTCGCCAGGCTGCCGTCGGCATCCTCGAGCTTGTGGCCCGAGATCGAGCCAAGCTCGACATTGACGAAGTCCTGGTCGGTCAGGTTCTGGCCCGATGTCAGGCTGTCCTGGTCGATCGTCGTAGCTGTCAGATGTGTCCAGCCCGATTGATCCTCCTCTTTGATCAAATAGTCGCCGGGCGCCAGTCCGGTGAACTGGTAGAAGCCGCTGGCGTCGGTCGTGGTCTGCGCCACCTGCTCGGCCGCATCGGCGATGTTGTCGTGGTTGGCGTCCTTGTAGAGCGTAATCGTCCAGTTCTCGACCGGCGTCTGGTCATCGGAGGTCGCCAGGCTGCCGTCGGCATCCTCGATCTTATGGCCCGAGATCGAGCCAAGCTCGACGTTGACGAAGTCCTGGTCGGTCAGGTTCTGGCCCGAGGTCAAGCTGTTCTGGTTG
The DNA here is from genome assembly GCF_049887195.1 of Mesorhizobium abyssinicae. NCBI lineage: Bacteria > Pseudomonadati > Pseudomonadota > Alphaproteobacteria > Hyphomicrobiales > Phyllobacteriaceae > Mesorhizobium > Mesorhizobium abyssinicae. Next base: position 255,107 of record NZ_JARAKC010000009.1, on the reverse strand, counting down.
ATCGTCGCCGAGGTCAGATGTGTCCAGCCCGACTGATCCTCTTCCTTGATCAAGTAGTCGCCCGGCGCCAGTCCGGTGAACTGGTAGAAGCCGCTGCCATTGGTGGTGGTCTGCGCGACCTGCTCGCCGGCGTCGGCGATGTTGTTGTGGTTGGCGTCGTTATAGAGCGTGATCGTCCAGCCGCTCACAGCGGTCTGGTCTCCGGTCGTCGCCAGGCTGCCGTCGGCATCCTCGAACTTGTGACCCGAGATCGAGCCGAGTTCGACATTGACGAAGTCCTGGTTCGTCAGGTTCTGGCCCGAGGTCAAGCTGTTCTGGTTGATCGTCGCCGAGCTCAGATGCGTCCAGCCTGCCTTATCCTCTTCCTTGATCAGGTAGTCGCCGGGCACCAACCCGGTGAACTGGTAGAGGCCGTTGGCATCGGTGGTCGTCTGCGCCACCTGCTCGCCGGCGTCGGCGATGTTGTTGTGGTTTGCATCATTGTAGAGCGTGATCGTCCAGTTCTCGACCGGGGCCCGGTCACCGGTCGTCACTAAGCTGCCGTCGCCATCTTCATATTTGTGGCCCGAGATAGAGCCGAGCTGGAAATTGCCGAAGTCGTTGTTGTGGCTGTCCTGGCCGGCCACCACTGTAACGGAGTACTCGCCCTGCGCATTGTTCGGCGCATCCTGCGACCATCCTGCCTGCTGCACCTCGCGGACCGTGTAGGTGCCGGGCGTGACCGTGAATTTGTAATAGCCGTTTGCGTCGGTGAAGGTGAACGGCTCGCCCGAGTCCCACGTGTTGTTGTCGTTCACATCCAGATAGATCTTCCAGCCGGCGAGAGCCGGCTCGCCGGCTTCCCAGACGTGGTCGGCATTCAAGTCGTTGAACTTGTGCCCATCGATCACCTGGCCGATCTGGCGGTTCCATTCCTCGAAGCCGGACTCGGCCGTCCATGTGCTCGGCGTCGTTTCGGTCGAACCTTGATAAGTGCCGGCCTGATAGCCGAACCCGGAATAGAGATAGATAAAGGGCTTGCTCGGATCGAAATTGGCGACCGGAACCAGGAACGACATGTCGGTGGTGTTGCCGCTGCCCGGCTGGAGATCGCCGTTCAACCCGATGAATTTGTCGCCGCCTTGATCCAGATCATAGATCTTCGTGGCGGTCGGGAAGGCGCCGGTGCCTTGATCCGGGGCTGCTCCGGGATCGTAATTGCTCAAGTTGCCGGCAGTGGCCTGCCAGATCTGGAGCGTATCCAGGGAAAGGTTCTGGACATTGTCAGAGTTCGACTCGTTGATGTCGAGATCAAATCGATAATAGCCGACACCATTCACATATTGAATCGGAATGTCGGCAATGTTCAGTGCATGAACATATTGAGTACTGCCCTTGGCGGTATCGTCGAGCACTTTAACGTTGGCGTCGGTATTGTATCCCTGCTCCGTGCCGTTGTTCTGAATGCGGACGAAGGGATCAAGCAGACCCGTTCCGGCGCCGGTTGCGACATCCGAGGACGAAAAGATCGCGCCGTTGATCGTCGCGGTGGTTTTGAAAGTCAGATCGACCATGGTCGCGGCGTCGGTGAAATTCACTGCCGCGACCCGGCCGGTTGCCGGGTCTGTCGTCGTGAGCGTGAAGGCCTGATTCAACGCGTCGCTGTTGACGTACCACGAGGTCTGGATCTTGCCGTTGACTGTACCATCGAGATCGCCGGCGCCGCCATCGGTGACGACCCAGGGCGTACCAGTCCCGGTCAGATCATAGGTGAGCACATCGTCCACGGTGCCGAGGACCCCGTCGGCGCCAGCGCTGACATGGGCGACCGAAAATGTGAGCGAGCCGCCGTCCCCGACGTCGGTGGCGGTGATCCCTACCGTCTCGCCGGGCGCGTAGTCCGCGTCCGCCTGGTCTATCGTAACCGCAAGCGGCGGAACGGGGTCGGAAGAAGCCGGATCGGTGCTTCCGGTCACGGTGGAATCAAGGGTTGCGAGCGGATCGTTGGTCAGATTGTCGCTGATATCGCTAGACGTCATTTCATTTCCCCTAGCTTCGGATTCGGTTGCTGATCGTGGCTGCTGTTTTCTCTTGGCTGCTGTTTCCCACCTGGGCGGGCTTACTCTCTAAAGGCTCGACTGATCTGGTCCCGCAATGGCTTGACCAGGTAGGAGATCACCGAACGGTCCTCGGTCTTGATGAAGGATTCCACCGGCATGCCGGGCACCAGCTTGACCTCGCCGAGGCGCGCGACTTCCGCGGCGGTCGTCCTGATACGCACAGTGTAATAGTTGGCACCAGTGCGCTGATCGGTGGCGATGTCGGGCGAGGTCCTTTCGACCACGCCGTCGATTTGCGGCGTCGTGCGGGTGTTGAATGCCGAAAAGCGCAGCGACGCCGACTGGCCGACCCATAGCTTGTCGATGTCGCTGGGGGCGATCTTGGCCTCCACCGCCAGACTGTCATTGTCCGGCACGACCTGCATGATCGTCTGTCCCGGCGTGATCACGCCGCCGATCGTATAGGCGAGCGACTGCTGCACGACGCCGTCCTGCGGGGCGCGGATGTCGACACGCTTCAACTGGTCCTCGGCGGCGACCTTGCGCTCGATGAGCTCGCCCATCTTGCCGTCGATGTCGCGCAAGTCCCGGTTCACTTCGGTGCTGAGGTCGAGGTCGATCTGGATGATCTGCAGCTTGATCTCGGCGATGCGCCCCTGCGCCTGCGCCAGCGCGGCGATGAGCTGGCCGCGTTCGCCATCGAGGCGTGTCGCCTCGCGCTCGGTCGAGGTCAGGCGATCGATGGAGATGAGCTTCTTGCCCCACAGCGTGCGCACGGAAGCGAGCTCCTTTTGCACCAGCTGGATTTCCTTGCTTTTGGCTTCCATCTGCGCGGTGTCGCCGGCGATCTCCTTCTCGAGCTGGACGATGCGTTCGCCGAGCTGGCCCTTCTGGCCGGCGCGGGAGGTGCGCCGCGTGTCGAAATGCTGCGTCTCGCCGGAGATCGCCTCGGCGACGTCGGGATCGGCCGAGCGATCGAGGAGGTCCCGGGGAAAGTCGATGCCGTCCGTCCCCCGGCGCTCGGCATCGAGACGGGCCTTGCGCGCCATGAGCTGGTCGAGCGCCTTGCTCACCACCGCAAGATTGGCGGCCGGCACGGTGCGGTCGAGACGCAGCAAAAGGTCGCCGGCCTTCACGCGGTCACCGTCGCGAGCGTCGATCTCGGCCACGACGCCCCCGGTCGCATGCTGCACGTTCTTGACATGCGAACCGACGACCAGCGTGCCTGGAGCGATCACCGCGCCGGCGATCTCGGTGACCGAGGCCCAGCCGCCCACACCACCTCCAAGCAGGAGCACGGCGCCGAGCCCAAGGCGAGTGTAGAAACGGATCGAAGCGTGGGCGTTGCCGGGCGCGGCCATGTCAGTTCCCTCCCCCGGTCCGGGTGGCGACCGCGGTCGTTTCCGCGGATACCCGCTGCGGCGGGTTGCTTGACGGGACCGAGCGCAGCATCGGGAACATCTTGGCGAAGACCTCCTCCTTCGGTCCGAATTCGTGCACGCGCCCCTGCTTCATCGCCATGATGAAATCGACGGCGGTCAGCACGTTCGGGCGATGGGCGACGATGACGACAACGCCGCCGCGCTCGCGAACGCCGAGCATCGCGCGGATCAAGGCCTGCTCGCCGTCCATGTCGAGGTTGGAATTCGGCTCGTCGAGCACGACCAGGAACGGATCGCGATAGAGCGTGCGAGCCAAAGCGATGCGCTGGCGCTGGCCGGCCGAAAGCGCCTCGCCGTGGTCACCGATCTCGGTTTCATAACCCTGGCGGAAGCCGACGATCAGGTCATGCGCGCCGGCCGCCTTGGCCGCGGCGATGATTGCTGCCGGGTCGGCGTCCATCTCGAAGCGGGAGATGTTTTCGGCGACCGTGCCGGCAAACAGCTCCACATCCTGCGGCAGGTAGCCGATATGGCGGCCGCGCTCCTGCGACGACCATTGGTCGAGGTCGGCGCCATCGAGCTTGACGCGGCCCCCGACGGGTTGCCAGGCCCCGACCAGGGCCCGCACCAAGGTGGACTTTCCCGAGCCGCTCGGCCCGATGATGCCGAGCCCATGGCCGGCTTCCATGGCGAAGCTGGCGTCCTGCACCAGCAGCCGCTGCAGGCCCGGAGCCGTAATGGCGGCATTCTGCATCACCACGCTGGCGCTGGGGGCCGGCAGCAATAGGGGTTCGGTTTCGGCAGGCATGACCGCCAGCACCTTGGTCAGGCGTTGCCAGCCCTGGCGCGCGCCGACGAAACCTTTCCAGTTGGCGATCGCCAGATCGACCGGCGCCAGCGCCCGGCCGCTGAGGATGGAAGCGGCGATGATGACGCCGGCCGATGCCTCCTGCTCGATCACCAGCCAAGCGCCGATGCCGAGCATCGACGACTGCAGCAGCATGCGCAGCACTTTCGACACCGCGCCGAAACTGCCGGCAACGTCGCTGACCTTGCGCTGGTCGGCGATGAATTCGACGTTGGCATCCTGCCAGCGCGACGCCAGCCCGCCAGCCATGCCCATGGCGGCGACCACTTCGGCATTACGGGTGCCTGCAGCGATGAGCCCGCCGCGCCGGTTGCCGCTCAAGGTTGCGGCCGATACCGGTTGTCGCGTCAGCCGCTCGGCAAGCAGGGTCAGCACGACCAGCACGACCGCGCCGAGCAGCGCCGCGGCGCCAAGCACCCAGTGGAACATGAAGATGATGATCAGGTATAGGGGCAGCCATGGCAGGTCGAAAAGCGCCGTCGGTCCCATGCCTGACAGGAAGCCGCGCACGCTGTCGAGATCGCGCATCGGCTGCAGGCTGTCAGCCCCGCGCGCGGCCTTCAGCGGCAATCTCAGCATCGAGGTATAGACGCGACGGCCAAGCGCCTCGTCGAGCGCCCCGCCGATGCGCACCAGCACCCGCGCCCGCACGAAATCGAGGAAACCCTGCCCACAATAAAGGATGACGAGCAATATCGAGATGCCGACAAGCGTCGGCAGGCTGCGGCTCGGCAGCACGCGATCATAGACCTCGAGCATGTAGAGCGAGCCGGCAAGCATCAGCACGTTGAGCATGCCGCTGAACAGTCCGACCGCAATGAAGGCCGACCGGCAACTGGCAAGCGCAGCGGCCAGTTCGGAGCGAGCGGGATTGGCCTTCCGCGCGGCCGGCCTCGCCGATGGCTTGCGCGGCGCGGCGGTCCGACCGGGTGGGTCGCCAACGGGTTTTTGCCTGCCGTCGCCGCGGGCGCGAAACATGGCCAGGCTGCCGATACCCGCCATCGCCACCGCGACGAGCGTCCAGCCCATCGACGCAAGCCCGCTGAAGCCGGACAGAAAGAAACCGGCGACGCAAACGACGACGGCGAAGCCGAAAAGCCTGACCTTCGCCTGCGCCGAAGCAAACGCTGCTTTGCTCAACAACCCGAGCGACGCCTTACTGAACCCCGCAGTCACGACTTGCCTCTCCCATCAGGGACGAGTCAGCTGCGCGCAACGGCGCGCAACGCGGCTGACTGGCCATGGCAACAGCGCCGAGATTCAGCGCTCAAGTCCGAGAGGGAGGAGGATCGGCGTTGCGTCTGGCAACCCGCGGCAGCGGCCGGCGAACTGCAAAACGCGACAGCGCCTCACGACGACTGGCGGCTCGATGGTGATGCGGCGGCGACTGATATGTCGCCGCGCGGTTCCCTTCCCTGTAGCGCCGTAACTCGTTGTTGCCGGTCGGGAGATTGTTTACGCTACTATATTAGAACATTATTAACTCTATCTGGGCGTGCGTCAACGGGCATTTCGACGAGATCCGGCCCGGTGAAGTTGAAGTATATGGGAGTATAACGCCAGGCGAAGCGGACGGAGCTGATTCGCTCACACCACCTTCTTGCCGCGCTTGCCGCCGTGCTCTGCAACCGCCTTCTCGACGGCGCGTTTCAGTTCGTCCTTGATCTCGACGGTCTCGGCCATCAGCGTGTCGATCTTCAGGAAATCGAGCACGCGGTATTTCGAGACGGCCGGGCGGATGAGGATGTCGGGCGGACACTGCCTCAGCTTGTTGGCGATGATCGACTGCATCATCAGTTGCGTGGCGCCGTACATCAAATCGACGGTGGTCGGGTGCCTGCGCTCGGCCTCGCTCGGCGCGCCGACGACGTCGATGGCTATGACGATGTCGGCGTCCTTTTCGATGAGGTCGAACGGCACCGGGTTGTAGATGCCGCCGTCGATCAGCACGCGGCCATCGCGGGTCACCGGCCGGAACACCGCCGGAATGGCCGCCGAGGCAGCCAATGCGGAATGCAGGTCACCATCCTCGAAGACCGCAAGCTTGTGGCCGAAATAGTCGGTCGCCGTCACCTTGAGCGGGATCTTCAGCTCCGCGAAGGTTTCGGGAATGGCCTCTGGCAGGAAGGCCTTCAGGATACGCTCGACATTGAACTGGCTGACGCGGATGCCGCTCTCCATCGCCTCGGCGATAGTGCCCGGCCGTGCCCGCCACATGCGCGAGGCCACCTCGGCGCGGCGGCCGAGGATCGAGCGGGCATAGTCGTGGATGTCCTTGCCGGTCATGCCGGAGGCCATGCCGGCGCCCATGATGGCGCCGATCGAGGAGCCGGCGATGGCCACCGGCCTGATGCCGAGCTCGTCCAGCGCCTCGATGGCGTGGATGTGCGCCAGGCCCCGCGCGCCGCCGCCGCCGAAGGCAACGCCGAAGGTGGGGCCGCTGCTCATCCCTTGCCGCCTCCGGCAGCCTTGGCGAGCGGTGGGCCGACGACCATGATCGCCGGCACGGGCGACAGCAGCTTCTTCGCCGCCGCCTTGACGTCATCCAGCGTCACCGCGTTGATGAGGCCGGCGCGGCGCTGCAGATAGTCGATGCCCAGCCTGTCGAGCTGCAGTTCCACCAGGGTCGCGGCGATGGAGCCGGAGGAGTCCAGATTGTTGATGGCATAGGCGCCGATCATGTATTTCTTGGCGGCGTCGAGCTCAGCCTCGGTCGGACCCTCTTCGGCCAATGTCTTGACCACGTCGCGCACGATCGCAAGCGTCTCCGACGCGCGGTCGGAGCGGGTCGCGGTGGTGATGATCAGCGCGTTGGAATGCTGGTGATCGACGAGGTTGGAATCGACGCCATAGGCAAGGCCGCGCTTCTCGCGCACCTCGTCATAGAGGCGCGAGGTGAAGGTGCCGCCGCCGAGGATCTCGTTCATCAGCACCGCGGCGAAGAAATCCGGAGCGCTGCGCTTCACGCCGGGATAGGCGAACTGCAGCGAAGTCTGCGGCAGGTCGTAGTCGACCTCCACCTGCTGACCAAGCTTGGGCTGGGTGTCGGCAATGGCGGCGAGCGCCTGCCTCTGCGGCAGGTCGCCGAACAGTTGGTCGAGCTTCCGCTTCAATGTCGCGGCGTCGATGTCGCCGACCACGGCGACATGCAGGCCGTCGCGGGCGAAGCTCGCCCTGTGGAAGGCGCCGAGATCTGCCGGCGCGATCGCTGCGATGCTCTCCCTGGTGCCTTCGTCCGGCCTGGAATAGGGATGCTCCCCATAGATGGCGCGCAGCCATTTGCGCTGGGCGATCGCATTGGGGTCGCGCTCATTGGCGACGATGCCCGCCAGCACCTGGGCGCGCACGCGGTCGAGCGGCGCCTGGTCGAAGCGGGGTTTGTTGACCGCGAGCGTCAAGAGATCGAAGGCGGCGTCTTTCTGTTCCGACAGCATGCGCATCGAGCCGTAAATGCCGTCTCGCTGCGGCTCGAAGCTCATCTCGGCGCCGGCATCGTCGAGCTTCACCTGGAAGGCGTCGCTGTCGAGGTCTCCGGCGCCCTCGTCGAACAGGCCGGTCATCAGATTGGCCAGCCCCTCCTTGCCCGCCGGATCCTGCGCGGTGCCGCCGTCGAAGACGAAGCGGATGGCGATGATCGGCACCGTGTGGTCCTCGACCAGCCAGGCGGTGATGCCCTTGTCAGACTTCACCTCCTGGATGTTCATGCCGGCATGCGCGGCGAGCGCGGGCAGGATCAGGAAGAAGATCGCAAAGCACAGGGTGGCGAGGGCGCGCAGCGCTTTTCCTTCTCCCCTTGCGGGAGAAGGTGTCGCCGAAGGCGACGGATGAGGGGGGTTGGAAGAAACGAACCGTGGGCGATCCTGCCAGCACCCCTCATCCGTCTCGGCGCTACGCGCCGGTCCACCTTCTCTCACAAGGGGAGAAGGAAAAGCACTCATCCGCCCGGCCACAGAACTCATCATCAATTCCCCGCCTGTTGCTGCGGCAGGAGATAGCCTGTCGTCGAATGGTCGAGCACCAGATAACGGGCGGCGACCGCCTTGACCTCGTCGGCGGTGACCTTGCGGATGCGATCCGGCCATTCGAGCACGTCCTGCACATTGCCGCGGGTGGCCAGTGTCGAGCCATACATGTTGGCCATGTCGTCCTGCTTGTCGCGGGCGAAGATCATCGAGCGGACATAGCGCTGCTTGGCCTTCTCCAGCTCGTCGTCGGTGACGCCGTCCCTGGCGATGCGGGCGACCTCGGCGTCGACCGCCGCCTCGACATCGCCGAGCTTGGCGTCACCGCGCGGTGCGCCGTAGATGGTGAAGTTGGTGGCGTCGAGCATGGTGCCCTGGAAGTAGGCGCCGGCCTCCGCCGCGACGCCCTGCTTCACGACCAGCTGCTGGTAGAGCCGGCTGCGGTTGCCGCCGCCGAGGATTTCGGCGAGCAGGTCGAGCGCCTCGGCCTCGCCCGGCCGGGCCGTGTGATAGGACGGCACCACCCATTGCGTCGAGAAGGTCGGCACCGAAACGCGCGCGTCGGACAGCGTCACCGTGCGTTTGGTGTTCTGCTCGGGCTCGACCGGGCGGATGCGCGGCGGCAGGTCCGGCCCGCGCGCGACCTTGCCGTAGGTCTTCTCGGCCAGCGCCTTCACCGTGTCGGGCTCGACATCGCCAGCCACCACCAGCACGGCGTTGTTTGGCCGGTAATACTTGTCGTAGAAAGCGATCGCGTCGGTGCGGTTCAGCTGTTCCATCTCCTGCATCCAGCCGATGACCGGAATGCGGTAGGGCTGGTTCTGCCACAGCGTGGCGTCGACCTCCTCCTCCAGCAGCGCCTGCGGGCTGCTGTCGATGCGCGAGCGGCGCTCCTCCAGGATGACGTCGCGCTCGGTCTTGATGACGTCGTCGGTGAGGATGAGGTTGCGCATGCGGTCGGCCTCGAAGGCCATCATCTCGCCCAGCGCCGATGGCGCCACCGTCTCATGGAAGGCGGTATAGTCGTAGGAGGTGAAGGCGTTGTTGGAGCCGCCGATCTCCGCGACGGCGCTGTCGAACTCGCCGGCGGCGTGGTTGGTGGTCGCCTTGAACATCAGGTGCTCGAAGAAATGCGCGATGCCGGATTTGCCGGCCGGCTCATCGGCGCTGCCGATCTTGTACCACACCATGTGGGTAACGATCGGGGCGCGATGATCGGGGATGACCACCACCTCCATGCCGTTGTCGAGGAGAAAATCCGTCACCTTGCCGTCGTCGCCGGCGAGCGCCGGGCCGGTGAGCGCAAGCGCCGAGGTAAGGAGCGCCGCGCGCAGCCGTCTGGTGCAAGATGTCATTAAACGCTCCGGTTTCGGTTGCGCGACGATAGGCAAGGTTGCTGGTCGAGGCAAAGTGAATTGTTCGTCATTTTCGAGGCGGCGCTTCTTCCTTCTCCACTTGTGGGAGAGGAGAGCTGCTCACCCCGCCTCGATGAACCGGATCACCGTCTCGCCATAACCGCGCTCGTCGACCACCGCGAATCCCTCCCCGGCCTCGAACGGCGCGGAGGCCGCTTCCTCGACGACGCAGAGCGCGCCGGGCAGCAGCCAGCCGCCTTGCCTGGCGGAACGCAGCGCACGCTCGCCAAGACCCTTGCCATAGGGCGGATCGGCGAAGACGAGGCCGAAAGCGGCCAGCGTGCCGGCATCGCCGAGCCCAGTGGCGTCGCGGCGGAAGATCTTGGTGCGGCCGGTCAGTCCGAAGGCCTCGACATTCTCGCGGATCAGGCCGCGTCCCTCGGCCGATTCCTCGATGAAGACGCCGTAGGAAGCCCCCCGCGACAGCGCCTCCAGACCGAGCGCGCCGGTGCCGGCGAACAGGTCGAGCACGCGCGCGCCATCGAGCTTGTCGGCGAAGCGATGCGCCAGCACGTTGAAGAGCGCCTCGCGCGTGCGGTCGGTGGTCGGGCGGATGGCATTGCCGCGCGGCGTCGCCAGCGGACGCCCGCGGAACTCACCGCCGACGATTCTCATTTCAATCCGGCCCTCATCTGGTCCTGGGACCCTTCGGGCGCGGCCGGTCGCCGCCATCCGGGCGCTCGCCACGCGGCTTGCCGTACGGCTTGGCGCCGCCCGGCTTGCCGGCGGCCTTGCCATAGGACGGCTTGAACGAAGCCTTGCGCGCCTTCGCTTCCGCCGCCTTTGCGGCATCGGCCTCCGCCCTGCCCTTGCCGATCGGCCGGGCACCCGGCGCCATCCAGACATTGGCCTTGCGCTGGCCGGGCGGCTCGATCGGCCGCTGCTCGCGCTCGGACTTCTTGCCGCCGAACCCCGCACGGGGCTTGTCGCCAAAACCACCGCGAGGTTTGTCGCCGAAACCGCCGCGCTCCGGCTTCGGACCGCGCTCGCCGAAGGCCCTGTCGGGTTTGGTCGAAAGCTTGCCCAGCGCCTCGTCGCGGCTGCCTTCGCGGCGCTTGCGGGCCTTGATCAGCCCGCCTTCGCCGATCGGCCGGCGATCGACGCCATCGCGCGGGAATTTTGGCCGTTCGGCCTCATCGCGTCGCGGTTCGGTGCGGCGCACCGGTTTGTTGGAAAAGGGCTTTTGGATCTCGGCGTCGAAATTGGCGCCGGATTCCTCGACCAGGCGCTCGCCGAGCTGGTCGCGCAGCACGCGGCCCTTGATCTCCAGCACATGGCCCTCCGGCAGGTCCTCGAGCTGGAATGGGCCGTAGGAAATACGGATCAGCCGCGTCACGTCGAGGCCGAGCGCGCCAAGGATGTTCTTGACCTCGCGGTTCTTGCCTTCGCGCAGGCCGATCGTCAGCCAGGCATTGGTGCCCTGCTCCCGGTCGAGGCTGGCTTCGATCGCGCCATAAAAAACGCCGTCGACGGCGATGCCCTCGCGCAGGCCCGCGAGCGCGCTTTCCTCGACCTTGCCGTGCACGCGCACCCGGTAGCGCCTGAGCCAGCCGGTGGCCGGCAACTCGAGCACGCGCGACAGGCCGCCGTCATTGGTCAGCAACAACAGCCCCTCGGTGTTGATGTCGAGGCGGCCGATGGTCATCAGCCGCGGCAGTTCCGCCGGCAGCACGTCGAAGACGGTCTTGCGGCCCTCGGGATCGCGGTTGGTGGTGACGACGCCGGCCGGCTTGTGGAACAGGAACAGCCGCGTGCGCTCGATCTTGGGGATTTCCATGCCGTCGAGATGGATGATGTCATCTGGCATGACGTTGAAGGCCGGCGAGGACAGGACCTTGCCGTTGACCTTGACGCGGCCGGCGGCGATCAGTTCCTCGGCGTCGCGGCGCGAGGCAAGACCGGCGCGTGCGAGCCGCTTGGCGATGCGCTCGCCCGCCTCCTCGGCGGCCTCCGTTGGGCGCGGGCGCGGCTTGAAACCGCCCTGCGGCCGGTCGCCGGCAAAATCGCGCTTGGGGCGATCGGCGAAGTCACGCTTCGGGCGATCGGCGAAATCCCGTTTCGGGCGATCGGCAAAGTCACGCTTCGGACGATCGGCAAAATCACGTTTAGGCCGGTCGAAACGCTTTTCGCCGCCCGCGCCCTCGGCGGCCATCGGCCGGTCGCCGCGCGGCGTATAAGGCTTGCGCTCACGATTCTCGAACGGCTTGCCGTCCGGACGCGGGCCCTTGCGGAACGGCTTGTCGCCGCCTGGCGCGCCCTGCTCTAGATCGCGCGGCTTGTAGGCGCGCTTGAAATCGCGCGGAGGCCGCTCGCCTTCGGCAGCCATCGGCCGGTCGCCGCGCGGCGCGTAGGGCTTGCGCGGCCCCTCGCGCTTCTCGAAGGGCTTGCCTTCGGGACGCTTGCCCTTGCTGAACGGCCGGTCGCCGCTCTTGAAATCGCGCTTTGGCCGCTCGCCTTCGGCAGCCATCGGCCGGTCGCCACGCGGCGCGTAAGGCTTCTTGGCGCCGAAGCCCGGCTTGCCGCCCTTGCCGGCGGCGCCATCGCGGCCGCGCGGCCCCGCGGCTTTCGGACCGCCCCTGACCGGCCCCTTCTTGGGCCGGAATTTCTTGTCGTTGTCGTCCATGTGGCCTTTGCCTGTTTGCGCTGCTACAGCGTGGCGCATCCGTTCGGGCGCGCAAAGGACGCTGTCGCACTTTGATGTGGCGCATGATCGTTGCCGAAAACCGAGTCCGATTTTCGAGGTTAGGCGCTAGATAACAGGATCGCTGTCGGGTGGCGAGGAGATAATCGGAATGGAAAGCGCGTGAAGCGGCCGGATTTCATGGCATTGGCGCTGGCGGAGGCCGAGGCGGCGGCGCGGCGCGGCGAAGTGCCGGTCGGCGCCGTCATCGCCAGCGGCGGCACGGTCGTCGCCAAGGCCGGCAACCGCACCCGCGAGCTTGCCGATCCGACGGCGCATGCGGAGATTCTGGCGATCCGCCAGGCTTGCGAAAAGCTCGCCAGCGAGCGGCTTACCGGCCACGATCTCTATGTCACGCTGGAGCCTTGCGCCATGTGCGCCGGCGCCATCTCGTTCGCGCGACTGCGCCGGCTCTATTTCGGCGCCGCCGACGAGAAGGGCGGCGCGGTGGTCAACGGCGTGCGCTTCTTCACCTCCGCCACCTGCCACCACACGCCGGACATCTATCCGGGCATGGGCGAGCGCGAGGCGTCCCTCATTCTCAAGGATTTTTTCCGGGAGCGGCGCGAGCCGTAGAAATCGGCCTAGGCCAACAAGCCCTGGGCCGAAAACGTTACCACCAGTCGAACCAGCCGCCGCTCTTGCTCTTGGCGGCCGCCTCCTTCTTGAGGCGGCGTTCCTTCTTGTACTCGTCCTCGCCAAGCTCGCCCTGCGGCGCGGCATCGGAGGCGACGCGATAGGCCAGCGGCGGCTCGCTCAGATATTTGCGGGTGTTGGGGTCGCCCTGCTTGCCCTCTGCCATGCGGCGCTGGATCTCGGCGGCGCGGCCCTTGTCCGAATCCGCCGGCGTCCAGCGCGGCGGGTGGCTCGAGGCCGAATCCGCCATCGCCTTCTTCACCGCCGCCGGATCGGTCTGCACGTCGTCGACGATCTGCGACTGGTAGGCCGGATCGTCCTGGTGGGCGGTGGCGTCGGCGCGAAGTCGGGCGCGGCGCTGCTCGGGCGATTCGGGCCAATCGGCGCTCGCCGTCTCGATGCTCTCCTGCGGCGGCGGCAGGTTTCCCTTCTGCCCCGGCGCCGGCTTCACCAGATCGGGGCGCGGTTTGTAATCGATCTGTTCCTTGCGCTTCGGCGTGATCGAAAAGGCACTGGAGAGATCGTCGGCGAGCTGTGTGGCGGCCGGCTTGTCGGTGCCGTAGGTGGGCGAGCCCATGCAGCCGGACAGCGCAAGCCCCGATACGACAAGCGGCGCCAGCAGCGCGACGCGCGCATAAGTTCTCTCGGTCATGCCAAAAAGTCCCACAATAAACAGCCTCTCGATCGCCACCGGCCAGAGGCGCGGTCCCCATCGGCCAAGCACTTGCGACGGAATTCCGGCGAGAATTTGTCGTCCGGAGTTTCGCGTGTTTACCTCAACCACCCGTTAAGGGCAACGCGCGGGCGGCAATCCGCCGCCCGGCGTGGCATTTGTGCACTCATTTTGGTGATGCATGTCGTTATCCCAAAACCGCTTCACACTTTTGGGCGACATGCACTAGAGCCGCCCGAGCGCCTTGAGTTCGCGCAGTACATCGGCATCACGGGCCGAGACGTCCGGAAATTCCGGATCTTCGCCGACATCAGCAGTGTAGCGCCAGGAGCGTGCGCATTTCACCAGGCCACGGTCTTCGGCCTTCTCGACGACCACCGCGACACCCCTGACCTCGTCCAGCGTGAAGGCGCCGTCTGGCGTCTTGCCGTGGGCGATGACCAGATCGCTGGTGATCGCCATCTCGGCCATGTCGACATCCGATATCGCCGCTTCAAGCGCGGCATCGTCGATCGTGACGACCGGCACCGCCTCCAGCGACGAGCCGATGACCTTCTGGGCGCGGGCGATCTCGAGCGCGCCGGTGACGACGCGGCGCACCTGCCTGACCTTGCGCCACTTCTCCGCCAACGCCTCGTTCCTCCAATCCGCCGGGATTTGCGGGAACTGGTCGAGATGGACCGAGACGGCGTCGGGGTGACGATCGAGCCAGGCCTCCTCCATGGTGAAGGGCAGCATCGGCGACAGCCATTTGACCAGGCAGTCGAACAGATGGCGCACCACCTGCACGGCGGCCTTGCGCCGGACGCTGGAGGGCGCGTCGCAGTAGAGCGCGTCCTTGCGGATGTCGAAATAGAAGGCCGACAGCTCGACCACCATGAAGTCGACGAGCGCGCGGGTGATGCGCTTGAACTCGAAGGCGTCGTAGCCCTGGCGCACCAATTCGTCGAGCTCTGACAGCCTGTGCAGCATCAGCCGCTCCAGTTCCGGCATCTTGTCCAGCGCCACCTCCTCGCCATCGTCATGGGCAAGCGTGCCCAGCATCCAGCGGATGGTGTTCCTCAGCTTGCGGTAGGCGTCGATGTTGGTCTGCAGCACGTTCTTGCCGAGCCGCTGGTCTTCCCAGTAATCGGTCGTCACCACCCAGAGCCGCAGAATGTCGGCACCCGACTGCTTGATGACGTCCTGCGGCACCACGGTGTTGCCGAGCGACTTCGACATTTTCCGCCCCTCTTCATCCATGGTGAAACCATGGGTGACGACGGTGTCGTAGGGCGCCCTGCCCCGGGTGGCGCAGCTTTCGAGCAGCGAGGAGTGGAACCAGCCGCGATGCTGGTCGGAGCCTTCGAGATAGACGTCGGCCGGCCATTTCAGGTCCGGGCGGTCCTCCAGCGTGAAGACATGCGTTGAGCCCGAATCGAACCAGACATCGAGGATGTCCATCACCTGATGCCATTTCGCGGCATCGTGATTGCCGAGGAAGCGCTCCTTGGCGCCGGGCGCGAACCAGGCGTCGGCACCCTCGGCCTCGAAGGCCTCCATGATGCGCTGGTTGACCGCCTCGTCCTTCAGCACGTTGCCGTCCATGTCGGCGAAGACGGCGATCGGCACGCCCCAGGCGCGCTGGCGCGACAGCACCCAGTCGGGACGCTCCTCGATCATGGCGCGGATGCGGTTCTGGCCGGCGGATGGCACGAAGCGGGTGTCGTCGATCCCCTTCAGCGCGCGGCTGCGCAGCGTCGTGCCGTCGCCGAGGTCCTTGTCCATATAGACGAACCATTGCGGCGTGTTGCGGAAGATGATCGGCTTCTTGGAACGCCAGGAGTGCGGATAGGAATGCTTCAGGCGGCCGCGCGCGAACAGCGCATTGCGCTTGATCAGTTCCTCGATGACCGCCTGATTGGCGTTGCCCTTCTTGCCATTGTCGTCGATGACGCGCGCGGCTCCACCCTCGCGGTCCGGGCCGAAGCCCGGCGCGTCCTTGGTGAAGAAGCCGGCATCGTCGACCGGGAACGGGATCGCGGTGTCGACGCCGCGCTTGAGCAGTTCCGCCACAGCGTCCATCCAGGCGTCGAAGTCCTCGCGGCCGTGGCTGGGCGCGGTGTGCACAAAGCCGGTGCCGGCATCGTCGGTGACATGCTCGCCGGCGATCATCGGCACCGGGAATTGGTAGCCGTCGGCCAGCCCCCTGAACGGATGCGACAGCGTCAGGCTTGCAAGCTGTTCGGCCGAAACATCGTGCAGGCGGTTCAGGGTGACCTTGGCCTTGGCCGAGGCATCCTCGGCCAGCGCGTCGGCGAAGATCAGCTTCTCGCCGGGCTGCGGGCCGAACGCGTTCTCGGCCGCCGTCACCTCGTAAAGCCCGTAGGCGACGCGCGGCGAATAGCTGACGGCGCGGTTGCCGGGCAGCGTCCAGGGCGTCGTCGTCCAGATGACGACATGGGCCTCGATAAGGTCGAGCGAGGATTCCGACAGCACTGCCGCCTGCGCGTCCTCGGCGCCGGCGACCGGGCGGGCCAAGCTCGCCACCGGGAATTTCACCCAGATCGTGTCGCTCTCATAGTCCTGGTACTCGACCTCGGCCTCGGCAAGCGCGGTGCGCTCGACGACGCTCCACATGACCGGCTTCGAGCCGCGGTAGAGCTGGCCCGACATGGCGAATTTCAACAGCTCGCCGGCGATGCGCGCCTCAGCGTGATAAGCCATCGTTGTATAGGGATTGTCGAAATCGCCGACGACGCCGAGGCGCTGGAACTCTGAGCCCTGCACCTTGATCCAGTGCGCGGCGAAGTCGCGGCATTCCTTGCGGAACTCGTTGACCGGCACCTCGTCCTTGTTCTTGCCCTTGGCGCGGTATTGCTCCTCGATCTTCCATTCGATCGGCAGGCCGTGGCAGTCCCAGCCCGGCACGTAGTTGGCGTCGTAGCCGCGCATCTGGAAGGAGCGGTTGATGACGTCCTTGAGCACCTTGTTCAGCGCATGGCCGATATGGATGTTGCCATTGGCGTAGGGCGGGCCGTCATGCAGCACGAATTTCTCGCGCCCGGCGGCTTCCTCGCGCAGCTTGCGGTAGAGGTCCATATCCTGCCAGCGCTTGACCAGCGCCGGCTCTTTCTCAGGCAAGCCGGCGCGCATCGGGAAATCCGTCTGCGGCAAATAGAGCGTTTTGGAATAGTCGATCGTTTCAGCGGTATCGGTCATTGGTCTGCCATGTGCATTGCCCGGCGACAAACAGGCTCGGGCGTTGAACTATCATGTTCTGAAAAAAGCGCGAGGCGCGCGCGCAACAGTCCCGGCGGCTCCGGCGGCGCTCAGGCCACCCGGAACACCGGGCTCGTAATTCGTATCGCGATCGCAAACAGGCGCGAAAAGCTCGTCATGGCCGGGCTTTTAGCGGATTAGTCAGCAGGAATAAAGCGCCGAGTTCAGGCGGCTACATCGAAAAGTCGAAGCGATAGGTGGTCGAGACGCCGACCGTGAACTGGTTGCGATCGCCGCGCTCCCGGACCAGGCTGGAATCGGCGGCCGGGCCCATCAGGCGCGAATATTCGCCGAACAGGCTGGCCGTCATCGGCTCGGTGACCTTCCACGTGATCGCGCCGCCGAGGCCGGTCGACTTCAGGCCGCCTCCCGGATGGTATTCGCTGAGGCCGGAGGCCGCCGCTTCGGTGGCGTTGACGCCGTAATAGGCGTCGAAATAGCCCGACGAGGCGAAGGAAACGCGCGGCCCGCCGGAGATGCGGACCGTCGGCGTCACGTCGTAGAAGGCATCGGCCGCGATATCGGCGACGAAGCCGTCATGGGCGCGGATGCCATGCCTGAGCTCGGCGCGGGCTCGCACCCAGTCAAGCGGATAGAATTCGAAGAAGCCGCCGACCTCGCCGCCCCAGCGCACCGGGTCGAGACCCGCCAGTTCATCCTTGCTGCTGCGGGAGAACAGGAACTTGCCGGTCAGGCCGGCGCGCACGCTGCCGTCGTCGATCAGCGCCAGCGAGATGTTGTCGTTGCGCGAGGTGAAGCGCGCTTCCGGTCCCACCTTGCCGAGCGAGATGATCGGCTGGGCGCCGAGCATGTACTTCTTGCCGCCCTCGAAATTCGGCGCGATGAGGCCGGTGGCGCCGAGCGTCAGGTACCAGTCGCCCGAAATCCAGCTCCCCTCGCCCGCATGGGCCGAAGAGACGGCCATCAGGCCGGAGGCGAGAACCAGCTGAATCATCCGGACAATACGCATCGTTACCCCATACGCGAAACAGGCCGGCAGGAACACCCCGGCAGCGCAAAAGCCATGGCGCCAGTTCGGTAAAATTTGACTTAAAATCCGTAACATCGGCAGCGGCGCCGACGATGCGGCGCATGCCTGATATTGCGTGTGGGTGATCCATTAGGGCCGGTTCGCGTCAGATCTTTTCTATCGAGGAACAGGCTTTCGGAATTTCATTTCTGTCTAAGTCTATAAATTCAGTGGACTTTAATTCACGGCCGCTCCGATCGGCTGCAATCGAGGCTGTGCCTCTGTTCAAAGGATTAAAGCCCATGCGAAAATTGATTTCCGTCGCCCTTTTTGGACTTGCCCTGGCTTCCGCCCATACCGCGGCAAACGCCGCGGACGACAAGAAAGTCGTCGTCGCCTACCAGACCGGCGCCAACCCCTATAATCTTGGCATCGCCAATGGCGACCTTGCCAAGAAGACGGGCTGGAACATCGAATTCCGCCGCTTCAACTCCGGCGCCGACATCTTCGCCGCCATCGCATCCGGTGACGTCCAGATCGGCGATGTCGGATCGAGCCCGTTCTCGGCCGCCATCAGCAAGGGCATCGACGTGAAGGCGTTCTACATCTCGTCGGTCTCCCGCGACGGCGAGGCACTCGTGGTGCGACCCGAAATCAAGTCGCCGGCGGACCTGCGCGGCAAGAAGCTCGCCGCCGCACCGGTCTCGACCGATCACTACCAGCTTCTCGCCGTGCTCAAGCAGGAAGGCATTTCCGAGAAGGAAACCCAGGTCATAGCTATTCCGCAGCCCGAGATCGTCGCGGCCTGGAAGCGCGGCGACATTGACGGTGGCTTCGTCTGGGATCCGGCTCTTTCCGAGCTCAAGAAGAACGGCAAGATCCTGCTCACGGCCGGCCAGGTCGCCGATCGCGGCGCGCCGACCTTCGGCGCTCTGGTCGTCACCGGCGCGTTCGCCAAGGCCAATCCGGAGTTCCTCGGCCAGTATGTCCGGCTGATCGACGGCTATAACCAGGCTTACCTGAGCAATCCGGCCGCCTGGGGCCCGGATACCGAGAACGCGAAGCTGATCGCAAAACTGCAAGGCGGCACAGCGGCCGAGAATTCGGAGCAGTTGAAGACGACGGTCGTCCCGCCGCTCGACGAACAGGTCTCCGACAAATGGCTGGGCGGTGGCGAAAAGAGCGCGGTCGCGAAAATCCTCAAGGACACCGCGGGCTTCCTGAAGGACCAGCACAAGATCACCTCGGCCAAGGACAGCTACGCGGCCTTCGCCGATCCGCAATATGTCGAAGTGGCCAAGGCCTCGAACTAGCAGTCCCTGAAGGAACCCCGATTTGGCTGGCGCGCCAGCCAAATCGCCCGGAGGCCACCATGCTTCGAATCCGAGATGCCAGCGTCACCTTTCCGGCTTCCGATGGACAGGACGTACATGCGCTCGATCACGTCTCGCTCGATATCGCCCCCGCTTCCATCGTCGTCGCGGTCGGTGCTTCCGGGTGCGGCAAGTCGACGTTGCTGAACGCGATCGCCGGCTTCCTGCCGCTCACCGAAGGCACGATCACGCTGGACGGACGGGAAATCGCGGCGCCAGGCGGCGATCGTGGCGTCGTGTTCCAGAAGGATACTCTGCTGCCATGGGCCAGCGTGCTGGACAACGTCGCGCTCGGCCTGAAGTACCGGGGGGTTTCCCGCGCAGAACGCCACGAGCGGTCAAGGCGCCTGTTGGAACTGGTCGGCCTCGCCGATTTCGCCGAAAAGCCGCCCTACGAACTGTCGGGCGGCATGCGCCAGCGGGTCGGCATCGCGCGGGCGCTGGCCACAGATCCGAAGATCCTCTTGATGGACGAGCCGTTCGGCGCGCTCGACAGCCTGACGCGCGAGACGATGCAGCAGCTTCTGGCCTCAGTCTGGGCCAAGACGGGCAAACAGATCCTGTTCATCACCCATTCGATCGAGGAAGCCCTGACGCTCGGCACGACGATCGTTGTGATGTCGCCCCGGCCAGGTCGTATCGTCGCCCGGTTCGACGCCGACTTCGTGCGCGACTTCGCCGAAAGCGGCGACATCGGGCCGATCCAGTCCCATCCGCGCTTCATCGAACTGCGGCAGGAAATCCGCTCGCTCATCCATCAGCCGGAAGGCGCCCGCACAGGAACCTTGCAATGACGCTTGCCGCCAATTCCCCAACCACATTCCAGACTTCGACCGCCCGGCGCGCGCCGCCGGCTCGGCCACGTCGATCCGCATCGACGAACACACTCGGCATCAGCCTGGTTACGCTTGCGTCGCTGATTGCATTGTGGTTCCTCGCCGCACGCTTCGGCTGGGCGTCACCGCTGTTCCTGCCGTCGCCGGCCGAGGTCCTGGCCCAGTTCAGCGCCGTCGCGGCCGACGGCTATGCCAACGACACGCTTCTCAACCACACGCTGGCAAGCCTTGGCCGCATTGCCGCGGCTCTGGGCGCAGGAATCGTGCTGGGTGTTCCCCTTGGCCTGTTGATGGGCCTCAACCGTTGGATCAGGGGGATCTTCAGCGTTCCGATCGACCTCTACTGGGGCTTGCCGCCCCTGGCCTATCTGCCGCTGCTGATCATCTGGCTCGGCATCGGCGAAACCTCCAAGATCACGCTCCTCACGCTATCGACCTTTGCCCCGATCTGCTTTGCCGCGCAGGCCGGAGTCCGTTCAGTGCCCGTTGAGCGGGTCAATGCCGCGCTGTCCCTTGGCGCCAGCCGCCTGCAATTGTTCACCACCATTATCCTGCCATCCGCATTGCCGGAAATCCTGACCGGCCTGCGAATTGCCATCGGAGCCGGACTGTCCACCTTGGTCGCGGCCGAGTTGATCGCGGCGCAGTCGGGGCTCGGCTACATGATCATGTCCGCGGCCAACTTCCTCGCTACCGACGTGGTCTTCGTCGGCCTCATTGTCATTGCCGCCCTGGCGTTCGCCTTCACGAGCGGCATGCGCTGGCTGGAGCACCGCCTCGTCCCCTGGAAGGGCAAGCTCTGACAACTGCCCGTCAACACACCCCCTGTCACTGAAGGAACAATCCGATGTCCAGCAACATCCGCCCGCTCGATCTCTACTGGTATCTGCCGACCCATGGTGACGGCCCCTATCTCGGCACCGACGAGCGGCACCGGCCGGCAACCTTCCGCTACCTCAAGGAGATCGCCCAAGCCGCCGATCGACTTGGCTTCAAGGGCGTGCTCTTGCCTACCGGAACGCGGTGCGAGGACGCCTGGATCGTTGCAGCCGGCCTGATCCCGCTGACCGAACGGCTGAAGTTCCTCGTGGCGCTCCGGCCGGGCAGCGGGACGCCGGCCCTCTTTGCGCGCCATGCCGCCACGCTGGACAGGATTTCCGGCGGCCGGGTGCTGCTCAACGTCGTCACCGGCGCGGATCCAGCCGACCTCGCCGGTGACGGCAACAAGCTCAACCACGACGACCGCTACGCGCAGACCGACGAGTTCCTGACCATCTGGCGGCGAATCCTTTCAGGTGAACCGGCGGATTTCGAGGGCAAGTATCTTTCCGCCCACGGCACCGACATTTCCTTCCCGCCGGTTCAACAGCCCCATCCTCCACTGTGGTTCGGAGGTTCGTCCGACGCCGGCATTGCGATCGCCGCCAAGCACGTGGACACCTATCTGAGTTGGGGCGAACCGGTGGACCAGCTCGCCGAAAAGATCGGGCGGGTCAGGCAGGCCGCAGCGGCGCAAGGCCGAACGATCCGCTTCGGCCTTCGCATCCATTTGATCGTTCGCGAAACGGAGGATGAGGCCTGGGCCGCCGCAGACCGACTGATCAGCCGCGTCACCGACGACCTGATCGCCGAGGCCCAGAACGGATTCGTCAATATCTCGGAATCCGTTGGACAGAAGCGCATGTCGGCTCTGCATCAAGGCCGACGAGACCGGCTGGTTGTCGGTCCGAACCTGTGGGCCGGACCCGGGCTGGTGCGTGGGGGTGCTGGAACGGCCTTGGTCGGAAATCCCGACAACGTTGCCGCGCGCATTCGCGAGTATCAGGAGATCGGTATCGAAACCATCATCGCGTCCGCCTACCCGCATCTGGAAGAGGTTTTCAATGTCGCGGAACTGCTTTTCCCCAAGCTCGGGCTGAGCGGCGAAGCCGCACCGGCGGAACGCAGTTGGGATGTCGAGTTCGGGCGCGTGCAACCGGGGGTCGTCACGTCCGCCTCGTGACGTCTTTCAGGCGGAAACCGAGAGAAAGCCGGCTGCGCCAGACCCTCGCGTGGCTTCGGCGATTTTGACCAGAAATCCCAAATGACGGCAGTGGCGGCCAGGCGGCGACGTCGCCTGGCTCAGCTGGCGCGCGTCGCGCTCGGCAGGTCGAGCAGCCTGGCCACGGCCCTGGCGCCCTTGCCGGCAATGCGTGCCGACCCGTCGTCACCCACCTCCACCGTGGCACCGTTGGCGAAGCTCAGCGACCAGCCATCGCCCTTGGCGTTGCGGCGGCGGTCAGTGAGTTCGATGCCGCCAGCAGTGACCAAGGCAACAACCCTGTCGACATCCATCGTTGTCCTCCAGATACGCGCCCTCAATTCAGGTCGAGCCCACCGGTGAGATCGCCGAGCGGCGGTTCGCCATGCGCGGCCACTGCCCTGTCGCGAACCACGATGCCATGCAGGACCGGCAATTCGAAACGCTCGGTGATGAAGCGCAGGATCGACGTCGTGTCATAGGGCGTTTGATCGACATAGCCATGCTTGGCAAAAGGCGAAACGATGATCGCAGGGATGCGCGTGCCCGGTCCCCAGCGGTCGCCTTTGGGCGGCGCGACGTGATCCCAGATGCCGCCGTTCTCGTCATAGGCGACAACGACCAGCATATGCGGCCATTGCGGGCTCTTCTCGAGATGGCTGATGACATCGGCGATATGGCGGTCGCCGGCCTGGATGTCGGCATAGCCGGAATGCTCGTTGAGATTGCCCTGCGGCTTGTAGAAGGAGACCTGAGGCAGGGCGCCGTCGTCGATCGCCTGAATGAAGCTCACGCCAGCCAGCCCGGCGTCGCGCAGGTGTTCCCGCCTGGCCTCGGTGCCCGGCGCGTAGTTGGCGTAATAGTTGAACGGCTGGTGATGGTACTGGAAATTCGGGATCGGCGTGTGATTGCCATGGTCGAGCGTGTACTGCCAGGCGCCCGAATACCATGCCCAGCTGACCTGCTTGAGACTGAGCATATCGCCGATGGTCGGCTCCGTCTGCGGCGGCAGCGTTGTCGGCTTGGACGGGTCCGCGAGGAGCGGATCACTGCCGGGCGCCGGATCGTTGCCGCTCGGCTGGTATGGCGGCTGCATTGTGTTCACCGCGTAGAAATCCGGCGTCAGATTGCCGTCGGAGACGAATTTCGGGATACCGTCGCGCACCGATTTCGGTGAATTGTCGGCGAGCTTCAGCGCTGTGCCGCCATCGTCCGTCACCGAGATCGACGGCTTGGCCGGGTTCTTGTCGGCATCCGCGTAGTAAGGCGCGCAGGCGCAGATCAGCCACTGATGGTTGAAAAAGGAACCGCCGAAACCGCCCATGAAGAAATGGTCGGCCAGCACGTATTTTTGCGCCACCGCCCACATGTCGGTCTTGGAGGCGTCCCAGTTGCTCATCGGCATGGCGCCTGAATCGGCCCAGGCTACGAACATGTCGTTCTTGCCGCCGTTGATCTGCATCTGGTTCTGGTAGTAGCGGTGCCAGAGATCGTGCGTTGCGACGCTGAGCGGAACGTTGAACCCCTTGGGGTCGTTCACGGTGAACGGCGCGTTCGGAAGGTGCTCGGTCATCGCCTGCGTCACCGGCGGCGTGACGCCCTTGGCCGTCAGCCCGTCCCAGACAGGCGGCAGTTCGGACAGCACGGATCCGTCACGGTCACGCTGCTGCAGGCTTTCCTTGCTTGCCTGGTCGATGCCCTCGGCTCCAGGGAAGTGACCATAGAGATTGTCGAAGGCGCGGTTCTCGGCGAAGATAACGACCACCGTTTCTATCTTGGCGATGTTGGCTGGCGGATCGCCGGGCTGCGCTGCGGGCGCGGGAACCGAAGCCGCAGCGCACAGGACGAGAGTCGAGGAAAACAGGGCGAGCCCATGGGATCGCTTCATCGTCATACCTCCGTGGTGCAAATGGGATGACACCAGCTTCGCGGCATATTGGCAATAGCTGCCGCGTTGGACGGGCAACGCCATGGGGGGCGGTCCGCCAATGGCCGGGCTGTTCTACGGCTGCCCGAGAGGCTGCGCCTCGCATTCCGGCAGCCGCACAGGTTTGGCGAGTTTCGCCAGCGCCTCGGGCTTGGCGCAAGACGGAAAGCCGGCGAGCGGCATCGTTTCAATAAACCGGCTGCGCTCACTAGTGCTCAAGCCGACTTCATTGATCATGCTCTCGACGGTCAGGTCGGGGTAGTGCTTGAGAGTTTCCCTAACCGCGGCATTCGCCTCATCCATCCGACCCAGAGCCGCAAGGGAGCCGCTAAACACCACCCACCTCCAATGGTCGTAGTTGTCAGGTGTCATGCGCTCCAGCATCTTCAACGCGTCCTCATACCGGCCGGCCATAAAATAGGCAGGGCCGAAGAAGTTGGACGTCCACATCGGATAGTTCGGGTCGAGCCGCATTACCTGGTCGACCATCTGAGCGCCGCGTTCGGGTTCACCGAAGCGTGCCGCATAGCCGGTATAGAATGTCAGGATTTCGGACGAACCGGGAGCGAGACGAAGAGCCGTATCCAGTTCGGCCTTGGCGCGGGCGTTGTCGCCCTTGTGGCTGAGACTCATCCCAAACACGGCGTGTGCCTCAGCGTCGCCTGGATCGAGCCGCACCGCGTGTTCGGCCACATCGGCAGCCGCCTTGATCTCGCTCTCGGGATTGATACCGAAGCCAGCCAATATACCGTGAGCATGGTAGAGTTCTACCCAGGCGCGAGCCAGGCCGGGGTCCAGCTCAATGGCGCGGTTGAGAAGCGCGATTGCCTCCTGCTCATCGGCTACGGTGATCTTTTCAATCTTCTCGGTCCCGAGCAGATAATAGTCATAAGCATTCAGGTTTTCAGGTCGTTTGCGTTTGGCCGCGGCCCGCCCGGCCGTTTGAATCAACCCTACGCCGCCGCCCAGACGGTTGGAGACTTGCTCTGCGATCTCGGTCTGGACGGCGAACACGTCCTCAGCGGGCCGGTCCCAACGATCCGACCAAAGGTGATTTCCGGTTTGTGCATCGATCAACTGCGCGGTGACCCGCACCCGCTCATCTTGCCGCTGGATGGAGCCTTCCAGTACGAAACCGACATGGAGCGCATGTGCGACCTGGCGGGCATCCACCGGCTTGCCCTTGTAAACTTCCGTCGAATTCCGGGCCACGACGTCAAGTTCGGGAAACCGCGCAAGGTCGGTGATGATGTCCTCAGTCAAGCCATCGGCCAAACGCCCGCTGGCCTCGTCGCCATAATTATTGAAAGGCAGCACCGCGACCGACGGCTTGGCCCCTAGTGACGTGGGCTGAAAGAACCACCAGGTCCCCCCAGCCACCAGAGCCAGCACCACGATCGCCGCCGCAGCCGTCCTGGCCCAGTGCGGCATCGCCTGGCGTAAGGTCCGGTGCACCCGCTTGCCATCGAGCCTCACCCGGTACATCCGCACCGGGCGGTTGATATTCTTGACCTGCTGCTCGCCGACGAAATCGAGTGGCCAATCAAGCTTGCCCTGCAAATGGTCGTAGGCCGTACCTGACACCATCACCCCGCCCGGATCGGCCAGTTGCTCTATGCGAGCTGCGACGTTGACGCCGTCGCCATACACATCGCCATCCACCAGCGCTACATCGCCAAGATTGATCCCGATGCGGAACACAATCCGCTCATGCTCCGGCAATCCGCCATTGCGAACGGCCACAGCTTTCTGAATTTCGGCTGCGCAGATCACCGCATCGACCACGCTGTCGAAGACGACAAGTGCGCCATCTCCCAACAGCTTGACAATTCGACCCTGATGCAGAGCGATCGCTGTATCGGTTACGTCGGCCCGGATAGCTCTCAGGCGCCCGATGGTGCCAGCTTCGTCAATCTCGGTCGCCTTTGAATAGCCGACCATATCCAATGCAAGGATCGCCAGCAGTTTCCGGTTCAATGGAGGGACATTCATCATCCTGCCCCGGACCCAAACTGGCTAAAATGGTACACCTAACCCAGCACGCTGACGAGAGGCCCGCCCCGCCAGGCCAGGAACAGGCCGAGCATCCCGCAGGCTGTTGACCGGCCAGCCCATGTTGCCGGCGGCATCCGGGATCTATCTGGCGTTTGGAGCGGCAATCGCTTAGATGCTTGAATGCGCATGAACCCATAAGGTGGCGTGATAAGTGCGACGTAACGACCTTGGCGATCTCAACGTTTTCCTCGCGGTGGCCGAGGAACGCAGCTTCACGCGTGCCGCAGCCAGGCTAGGCCAGTCCCAATCATCGCTGAGCCAAACGGTGCGCCGGCTCGAGGAGCGGCTCGGGATGAGGTTGCTGACCCGCACGACGCGCAGCGTCGCTCCGACACAGGCGGGTGCGCAACTCATCGAAACCCTGAAGCCGGCGCTTGCCGATGTCGAGGCGCGGCTGGCAACCTTGAGCGAGCTCCGGGACACGCCAAGCGGCCTCGTTCGGGTGACCGCCGAACTCCATGCAGCCCAGACCGTGCTGTGGCCGGCAGTCTCGCGAATGATGTACGCCTACCCTGACGTGCAGGTGGAAATCTCGGTCGATGCCTCCTTCACCGATATCGTTGCCGATCAGTTTGATGCCGGTATTCGGATGGGTGAGCAGGTCGCCAAGGACATGATTGCGGTTCGCATCGGACCCGATCTGCGCATGGTTGTTGTCGGATCTCCGTCGTACCTCGCCAAGCACGGAACACCTCACACCCCCCATGACCTGATTCAGCACCGCTGCATGAACTTGCGTCTCCCGACAGCCGGCGGTCTCTACGCCTGGGAGTTCCAGAAGGATGGCCGCGAGCTGCACGTCCGTGTCGAGGGACCGCTCATTCTGAACGACGAGCGTCTTGCCATCACCGCCGCGCTTGCGGGGCATGGTCTCGCAATGGTCACAGAGGACAGCACCGCGCAAGCTGTTGCCGACGGGGCATTGATACGCGTGCTCGATGATTGGTGCCGGACCTTCCAGGGATATCATCTCTATTACCCGGACCGTCGGCATCCCTCCCCGGCCTTCGCTGCTCTGCTCAAGGAGTTGCGGCACCAATTGGCATCGGGCGGGCGAACAACGGCAGCGAGAAGCTCCAGGCGCTGACCGGTTCCTTCTCGTGATGCGACGCGGCCCGGCCATGCCGGATCCCGGCATGGTTGCGCTTGGTTCCCGTCTCCAGACTACTGTTTCGGCGGAGTGTCGGCCCCGACGACGTGCTCCTCTTCCTTGGGAAGACGGGCTCCGTGAATTTCCACGCTGGCGATATCGCTATTGATCTCCTGCAATTCGGCGGCCGAGAACGTTATCGACGCAGCACCCACGTTCTGTTCCATATGGGCAATCTTTGTCGTCCCCGGGATCGGAACGATCCAGGGCCTCTGCGCAAGCAGCCATGCAAGTGCGATCTGCGCGGGCGCAGCCTCCTTGCGGTGCGCCCATTTCACCACCACGGCGTAAAGGGCCATGTTCGATTTGAGGTTTTCCGGTTCGAAACGGGGAACAAGAGCACGGAAATCGAATGAGCCGGCACCGGGCTGAAGGTCGAAGGAAGCGCCGCTTCCAAACCGGCTATCGGCATTCATCTTTCCAGAAAGAAAGCCCATTCCGAGGGGGCTCCAGCAGACGAAACCGATACCCAGTTCCTCGCATAGCGGAAGCACCTCCGCCTCCGCTCCTCGCCACAGCATCGAGTATTCGTTCTGGATGGCTGCGAGAGGCTGCTCTGCATGGGCGCGGCGGATGGTCTGGATTCCCGGCTCGGAAAGACCCCAGTTGAGGACTTTCCCTTCCGCCATCAAGTCCTTGACCACACCGGCGACGTCCTCGATGGGGACGGTTGGATCGACGCGATGCTGATACAAGAGATCGATGCGGTCCGTTCGCAGTCGCTTCAGGCAGCCTTCGACCGCCCGGCGGATGTGCTCCGGCCGGCTGTTCATGCCGCGCTCGCCCATCTTGCCTGTGTCGGGATCGATATCGCCGCCGAATTTCGTCTCCAGTGCCACCTGATCACGAACAGCCTGGAGCGCCTCGCCGACAATGTCCTCGGAAATGAAAGGCCCGTACATCTCGGCGGTATCGATAAGCGTCACCCCTCGATCCACTGCGCTGCGAATGAGGCGGATCGCTTCGCCGCGGTCGAGCGTGCTGGTGTAAAAGTCGGAAACGGTGCCCTTCTTTGGCCCAGGCAACCATTGGCAGCCAAGCCCGACCGGCGAGACTTCGAGGGAGCCCAGCCTCCTGCGGCCGGCGGCGGGAGCGGAACCCGATTGCGCTGCGGCTGTGGCCGTCCGCGCCGTGGCTGGCAGGCTCGGCATCATTGATGCCAATCCCAATGCGCCGCCCGCTAGTAGAATATCGCGACGCTTCACGCGAGGAGATTGTGGGATAGCAGTGCTGCTGTCGGTAGACATGACAGATCTCCGTTCGTATCGAAGTTGGGGCGACCCGCCTCAGGCGGGTGACTTCAAATGCGTCGAATAGAAATCCGCGAACTTCGCCACGGCCCTGTCGACATATTCGGGCTTGTCATAGAGGTCGAAATGCGACGCTCCCTCGAAAACCAGCAGGTCTTTCTGGGCTGAGCCGACGCGTTCGTAGACTTCGTGCCCGTCCCGGTTGGAACCGAAAGCGCCTGGCTCGCTGCCGACGATGACCTGCAGCGGCTGGGTGAGAAGCATGTCGGCCAGATAGAAGGCATCGAACGCCAACACGGCGTCCATTCCCACGAAGCGGGATTTGTTTTGCCAGTTCGGATGCTGACCGCGGGGCGTACGGTAGTAGTCGTAAGCTTGGCGAAGATCGATGTCGCCGGATTCTTTGTATTCATCAGGGATCCACGGCAAGATCATCGGCTCGGCTCCACGAGCCTCGGCCGTGCGCTGCTCGGCAATTGTGCCAAGGGTCGCAATCGTCGCTTCCCTGCCGGCAGCCCTCATTTCTCTCCCGCCGTTGACGGGGACTGAGAGGCCGACGGCCTTGATGCGCCGCTCGGTCATCGCTGCACTGGCAGCGTAGCCGCCACCCGCACAGATACCGAGAACACCGATGCGTTTTTCATCGACGTAGGGAAGGCTTACAAGGTGATCGACCGCACCACGGACATCTTCCACGCGTGCTATCGGGTCTTCCTTGTACCGGGGCTCCCCACCGCTTTCGCCCTGGAATGACGCGTCGAAAGCGATTGTCACAAACCCTCTCTGCGCCATCTTTTTCGCATAAATGCCTGCGGTCTGTTCCTTTGCCCCGCCGGCGGGCGCAACAGTGATGATGGCCGCATATTTCCTGCTCGCGTCAAAGCCACCCGGATAATGGATGTTTCCAGCGACTTTGATGCCGTTGTTGTTGATGAACGACGTGTTTTGCATGGCTGCTGCGCTTCCCGCATTGTGTTGATGGCCTGCATCGGCGCCGGCCTCGGACGTTTCCGCCGCTGCCGGGAGGTCCGGCATCAATGACGCCAGCCCGAGAGCCGTCGCCGACAGGAAAGCGGCGCGGCGGGTCATGTTGAGGGAACCTGACGTATCCCCATTGCGATCACTGTCGGCTGGCATGATGGATGCTCCAAGTAAGGCGGCCGGCTTTATCCAACCACCGTCTTTGAAGCTTCTATCGCCCCACATGCTCAGCGATTAGGTGCTTAATTGTGCTTGTGCCTATAAGCAGGCGTAATGAATTGCTTGGGTTTGGCCATGTCACCTGAACAGACTCCAGCCCGTGATGCCGAGTCCGGACCTCCGCTTTTCGGGCGTCTCCCGGAAGGATTTTCCGCGCGAGCATGTGTCCGCCCGCTCCGCTGGACGGGCAATGCTATCGGGATTACCTTCGTTCCCAGCATGACGCGGCGACTTCCGAGGGAGATGCGGTGATGAGCTTGCAAGGCGATGCCCTGAAAGACGCAATCGGCCGGACACGGGACAAATGGGGATGGTTCGTGGCGCTTGGCGTGCTGCTCTTGATCTTCGGCGGTATCGCCTTCGGCAATCTGCTCATCGCCACCGTCGCCTCGGTCTATCTCGTCGGCTGGATGATGCTGATGGCAGGGGTGATCGAGATCATCCATGCCTTCGGGGTCAAGACCTGGGGGCGCTTCCTCTACTGGCTGGCGAGCGGCCTGCTCTATGCCGTGGCCGGCTTCTTCGCCTTCGACAATCCAGCGCTCGCCTCGGCGGTGCTGACCTTGCTGCTGGCGGCCTCGCTCGTCGCCTCGGGCGTGCTCAGGGCCTGGGTGGGCTTCCACCACCGGCCGGAGAAAGGCTGGGGCTGGCTGGTCGCGGCCGGCGTCATCAGCGCGCTCGCCGGCCTCGTCATCGCCATGGGCTGGCCGGTCAACAGCCTGTGGGTGCTCGGCCTGTTCCTGGCCATCGACCTCGTCTTCCAGGGATGGAGCTTCATCGCCATCGGACTGGCGCTGAAGAGATAGCTCAGTCCAAATTAAGCAGCGTCATCGAGACCAGCGCCAGCGCGATCCCGAGATACTGCATCGAGGAGACTTCCTCCTTGAAGACGAGCGCGCCGACCAGTACGGCGCCGGCAACGACGATCGTGTTGACCAGCGCCCCCGTCACGGCGAGGTTCAGCCTGGTGTTGATGAAGGCGAAGGCCCAGTAGGACAGCGGCGACAGCAGCATGACGACGGCAAGGCTGCGGCCGCTGCCCGTCTTGCCCCAATGCGCGCTCAACCCATCGCACAGGATGAACAGCGACGCGCAAAGGAGGACGACGCTCCAGACGGGGATGTCGGTCTTCATCGGCACGTTCTGCCCGCTCGGCAGGCCGGATTCGGTGAAGCGCTTCACGCACGCGGATCAGCCGTCTGGTCGAGTCCGTAACCCGCGTCTAAACACTTCTATCTAGTTATTTCGAGCTAGAACGCGATCGCGGCGTCAAGCTCCGACAGCGGGCGCACGCCTGCCAGCAGCGCCCTCGCCTCGGCCTCGTCGCGCTTCATCTGCGCGACCAGCGGGTCGAGCCCGTCGAATTTCAGCTCCGGCCGCAGGTAGCCGAAGAACGACACTTCGCACGTCTCGCCGTAGAGGTCGCCGGAGAAGTCGAAGACGAAGGTCTCGAGCAGCGGCGCGCCATTGTCGTCGACGGTCGGACGGCGGCCGAAGCTGGCGACGCCGTCATGCAGCGTGCCGTCGGCGCGGCGGAAGCGGACGGCATAAATCCCTTCCTTCAGGGCCGCTTCCGGCGAAAGCCTCATATTGGCGGTCGGAAAGCCCAGCGTGCGACCGAGCTGCTGGCCGCCGATCACCTGGGTCTCGACGGTGAAGCGGTAGCCGAGCAGGCCGGCGGCCTCGGCCACGGCGCCTTCGCCGAGAAGGGCGCGGATGCGGCTCGACGAGATCACCTCGGCGCCCTCGTCGCGAAAGGCATCGACCAGCGTCACGCCGAAACCATGTCGCTCGCCCGCCGCCATCAGGAAGGCGGGGCCGCCCTGGCGGTCCTTGCCGAAATGAAAGTCGAAGCCGGTGACGGTATGCGCGATGCCGAGGTTCTTCTCCAGGACGTCGGTCACGAAGGCCTCGGCCGAGAGCGCGGCGAATTCGCGCGTGAAGGGCTGCTCGACCAGGGCCGCGAACCCGAGGCGAGACAACAGCCGCGCCTTCATGGGCGGCGGCGTCAGCACGAAGAGCGGGATTTCGGGCCTGAACACCTTTCGCGGGTGCGGTTCGAAGCTCAGCACCAAGGCCGGCGCGCCGCGGCGCCCGGCCTCGGCGAGCGCGCGCTCCAGCACCGCTTGATGGCCGCGATGGACGCCGTCGAAATTGCCGATCGCCACAACGCCGCCGCGCAAATGGGCGGGCAGCGGCGACGTCGCCGAGATGCGGTCGAAGGGTTTCGAGGTTTCCGTCATGGAACGCCCCTATTGCAGTCTCGGAATGACGGCGACCGGGCGGTAGCCATGCTTTTCCAGGAAGGCGGCCAGCCGCTCGCGGTCGGGCCGCAGCGGGTCGCCATAGTCGCGGGCATGGATGCCGCCCGAGACATAGAGCACTTCGAAGCCATTGTCGGCCGCGCCCTTGATATCGGTCATCATGCCGTCGCCGATGGCCAGCACCCGCGAACGCTCGACCGGGCGACCGAGCAGGCTGGCAACCTCCTTCATCGCAACATCGTAGATCGGCGCGTAGGGCTTGCCGGCGATGAGCGTTCGCCCACCGAGCTGGGCGTAGTCGCGGGCAAGCGCCCCGGCGCACCAGATCATGCGCTCGCCGCGCTCGACCACGATGTCGGGATTGGCGCAGATGAAGGGCAGATCGCGAGCGCGCACCCGCCGCAGCAGCTCGGCATAGTCGGACGGTTTTTCAACCTCGTCGTCGAACAGGCCGGTGCAGACCACGCCGGAGGCCTCGAACTCCTCGACCAGATCGACGCCGAGCCCGTCATAAAGGGTGAAATCGCGGTCGGGACCGATATGGAAGATCTTCCTCGGCCCTTCGGCGATCAGGTCGCGGGTGACATCGCCGGAGGTGACGATGCGGTCGTAGGCGTCAGTGGGGACGCCGATCGCGTTCATCTGCGCCACCACATCGGCACTGCGGCGGGGCGAGTTGGTGATCAGCACGACGGGCACGTTCGCCGCGCGCGTCGCGGCCAGTGCCTGCGCGGCCTGCGGAAAATGCCATTCGCCATTGTGCACCACGCCCCAGACATCGCACAGGATGGCCACATACGAGCCCGACAGCTCCGCGAGCGAGCCGATAATGTCGGGCGAATCCGCCATGCCGTTTTCCCAAGGTGGTTGTTGCGAGAGCCGCCGCCGACGGTCCGCCGCGGCCGGTCCCGCATTAACCGAAGCTCCTCATCCTGTCACCAGCTTTCGACAGGCACCGGCCGCGGCGGCGCGACGGATGCTGAAGACCGGACCTGCGTCGCGGTGGAATTCCCGGGGGCATCCACGCAGCTGGCCCGATAGTTAACGAGCCTTGAAAACGCAGGTTGATGTTGGATGCATTCGCGCAACCTGAAATTTAAAGATCTGTGGGCATGGTCGGAGATCAACTACGACTTTGGTCGTACATTAGCGGGGGCTAAAGGCGATGATCCGCAGATTCGAAGCGACGATGCGCAGGTTCGCGCGCGACAGGCGCGGCAACTACGCCTTGATCGGCGCCATCGCCATGGTGCCCCTGATGGGCGCGGTTGCGCTTGCGGTCGACTTTACGGACCTGGTGCGCCAAAAGCAGGAAACGCTGAACGCGCTGGATGCCGCGGGCGTCGCCACCGCGCAGCAGATCGTCGCCAATGTAAGCGACGCCGATGCCAAAGCCTATGCCAAGAACTTCTTCGAAGCCAATCTGTCGCATGTCAGCCCGGCTGACACGGCGCTGAGCGTCACCTTGCCCAGCAACAATGCCGGCGGCGGCACGCTGAAGCTTTGCGCGACCCTGCGCTACCATCCTTATTTCCTGCCAGCCGCGGCGATGCTGATCGGCAGGACTGCCGGCGACACGACTTTGACCGCGTGCTCGGAAGTTCGCCTCAAGAACACTCTCGAGGTTGCCCTGGTGCTCGACAATTCCGGCTCGATGAGCACGAATGGATCCGGTACCGGCCAGCAGCGCATAGAGCTGCTCAAGACCGCCGCGACCGAACTGGTCAACACGTTGGCCCTGCAGGCAGGGCAAATGAAGCAGGTCACCAAGCCGGTGCAGTTCGCCCTGGTACCCTTTTCGGCCTCGGTCAATGTCGGCTCTGCCAACAAGGACAAGACCTGGATGGATCTCGACGGCATCTCGCCGATACATCATGAGGATTTCGACTGGACCCAGATGTACAAGACCGTCTCCGGCGTCGATCCGAACAAATACATCGAGAAAGTCGGTGCCGCCTACTACCAGAGGGGCACCGGCTGGGGAGCGGACGCGGGCAAGGCAATGACCCGCTTCACCCTCTACCAGGATATGATGGCCACGACGCGAACCTGCACCAAGAAGAAGAACGGCTCGTGTCAGACTTATGTCGACACGACCGCCCAATACCAAGCCTGGAAAGGCTGCGTGGAAGCAAGGCCGTATCCTTACAATGCCGACGACACGACGCCGACAACGTCCACACCGGCCAGCCTGTTCGTGCCGATGTTCGCTCCGGACGAGGCCGGCAATTTCTGGACCGACTCCACCCACGCCAGCACGACGTCATGGGGTTACACGAACAATTGGTGGGTGGACTCGGCCGACAGCCTGGCCGTCGCGAAACGCCAGTCGGACATGCGCAAGTATTTCGTCACGAAGCCCTACAACGCGGCGGCGGAGCCGACTGACGGCGGCCCCAACTCCGGGTGCACGACTTCCGCGATCACGCCGTTGCAGGACATAACCACGACCACGGGCAAGAGCACCATCACAAACGCTATCAGCGCAATGACGCCGACGGGCAACACCAACGTGCCGGAAGGGCTTGCCTGGGGCTGGCGGGCGCTGTCGAGCAACGAGCCTTTCACGGACGGTCGGGCCAACACCGAAAAAGGCAACGACAAGGTCGTCATCGTGCTGACCGACGGCGCCAACACCTACAGCCCGATCGCCGACGCCACCTATGCCAAGAACATGTCGACCTACGCCGCGTACGGCTACACGGGCCTGACCTATCCAGGCTCCGGTACGGTGACCCGATTGTTCATGAACACCAGCGCTTCCGTTGGCAAGACGACCTACACCGGCGCCAACTACACGACGGCGCTCGACGAGCAGATGCAGACGCTTTGCGCCAATGCAAAGAATTCGAACATCATCGTGATGACGGTTTCGCTTGACCTCGTGGACACCAAATCCGCGGAAAAGGCCGCAATGACCGCGCTGAAGACGTGTTCCTCGGACTCGAGATTCCGAAAAGACCCGGCCGACCCGACCGGCAAGACTGCGGCCAAATTGTATTGGAACGCGACCGGCGCCACGCTGTCGAAAAGCTTCAAGGAAATCGCCGACGAACTGTCGAACCTGCGCATCGTCGGCTGATCGACGGGCAATCGACGCGGCGAAACGCCCTGGCTTCGCGGGGCGTTTCCTTGAACGCGGCCGCCTTGCCCCGGCGCGATTGGTTAGCGTTCGGTGAAACACCGAGGCTGCAATCGAGCGGTTTCCCACACCCGTCCTTCAGCGTTTTGTGAAACTGTGGCCTGGGCAAAAAATCCGCAGGCGGGGCCGCTTACAACACATGCGTGGATTCTGGCGTGACTTCTGCCGCGACCGGCGCGGCAACTATGCTCTCTTGACCGCGGTCGCCATGGTGCCGCTGATGGGCGCCGTGGCGCTGAGCGTCGACTATTCCGGCGTGGTCAACGAGAAGCAGAGGGTGGTGAACGCGCTCGACGCCGCCAACTTCGCCACCGCCCGCCGCCTTGCCGAAGGCGCCACCGACGACCAGCTGAGGGCCTATGCGCTGGAGTTCTTCAGGGCCAACCTCGGCGACAGCATCGATCCGGCCAACACCACGCTCAGCGTCACGCTGCCCAGCAGCACGACCGGCGGCGGCCTGGTGAAGCTCTGCGCGGCGCTGGTGTACAAGCCCTATTTCCTGCCGGCAGCGGCGCTGCTGGTCGATAAGGAGTCTTCGGACGTCAACTATTCCGTCTGCTCGGAAGTGCGCCTTAAGAACACGCTCGAAGTCGCCATGGTGCTCGACAATTCCGGCTCGATGAGCAACCTCGGCACCGGTGCGGGGCAGAAGCGCATCGACCTGCTCAAGCAGGCCGCCAAGCAGCTCGTCGACACGCTGGCGCAGCAGGCGGCCGCGATCAAGCAGATCGACAAGCCGGTCCAGTTCAGCATCGTGCCCTTCGCCGCCTCGGTGAATGTCGGGACGCAGAACGACAATGCTTCCTGGATGGACACCTACGGGCTGTCGCCGATCCACCACGAGAATTTCGACTGGACGACGCTGAACGCCACCAACAAATACGCGCAGAAGATCAACGGCATCTGGTACAAGAAGGGCTCAGACTGGGGCGAGCAGGAAGGCCAGATGCTCACCCGCTTCTCGCTCTATCGCGACATGAAGGTGGTCACCAGCCACGAGCGCATCGTCGGGTCCAAGCGTGTCGTGTGCGACGAATACCGCTCCAACCACACCTGCAAGCGCAGCCACGACGAATACGACTATAACGACACCTATGGCCCGTTCGCCAGCTGGCAGGGCTGCGTCGAGGTCAGGCCCTACCCCTACAACGTCAATGACGCGGCGGCCTCCGGCGGTCCCAACAACACCGGCACCGGCGTCGGAGACCCGGCGACCATGTTCGTGCCGATGTTCGCGCCGGACGAGCCTGGCAACCACTGGTATTTGACGCAGGATCCCGACGAGGCGAAGCCGGTGACCTACGGCGCCGCCAACAGCTGGTGGAACGACGATCCGACAAGCACGACCGGCAAGACGCGGCAATCCAACATGGCCAAGTATTTCCAGCCGCGGCCGATCAATGCGCCGGTGCTGTCGACCGGCGCCGGTCCCAACTACAGCTGCACCACGACGCCGATCACGCCGCTGACCGATGTCACCCAGGCGGCGGGGCTGACCGCGATCAAGGCGGCGATCGACCTGATGCAGCCGAACGGCAACACCAATGTGCCGGAAGGCATGGCCTGGGGCTGGCGCACCGTGTCGAGCACCGAGCCCTTCACCGAAGGGCGGCTGGAGAGCGAGCGCGGCAACGACAAGGTCGTCATCGTGCTCACCGACGGCGAGAACACCTATTCGACGGTCAGCAGCGACCCGGCCGGCAACAAGTCGACCTATGCCGCCTATGGCTACACCGGCCTCGCCTATTACGGCACCGCCGTGACCCGGCTGTTCACCGGCACATCGAACGCCATCGGCCAGTTCAACTATTCGTCCAGCAACTACACCGCCGCGCTCAACGAGCAGATGGCGAGCCTGTGCGACAACGCCAAGGCGGCCAACATCATGGTCATGACCGTCGCGCTCGACATGTCCGCGACCGATGCCGGCGACAAGAAGGCGATGGACGCGCTGAAGGCCTGCTCTTCCGACTCGCGCTTCCGCAAAGATCCGACCGATCCCAGCAAGCCGGCCAAGCTGTTCTGGAACGCGACGGGCGCCACGCTGTCCGACAATTTCAAGGAAATCGCCAACGAGCTGTCGAATTTGCGGGTCGTCGGGTAAAGCACCCGGCGTTGGAGGAATGGCGCCGGCGCGGACGCTGCCAATTTTCAACGCTGGAGCAAGAACTCCCGCCGGCATGCCCTTGCGGTCGATGAAAACGCGTGGTGAATGGGCCCCGCCACCACCCGGAGACGCATCGATGCCCGACACCGCAAACCACTTCGCTTTCGCGCTGGTCTGCCTCGGCATGGTGCTGACGCCCGGGCCGAACATGATCTACCTGATCTCGCGTTCGCTGTCGCAAGGGCCGAAGGCCGGGCTGATCTCGCTCGGCGGCGTCGCCTGCGGCTTCCTGTTCTACGTGGTCTCGGCGGCCTTCGGCATCACCGCGCTGCTGCTCGCCGTGCCCTTCGCCTATGATGCGCTACGCATCGCCGGCGCGCTCTATCTTCTGTGGCTCGCCTGGCAAGCGGTGAAGCCCGGGGGGCGCTCGCCGTTCGAGGTTCGCGAATTGCCGAAGGATGGACCGCGCAAGCTGTTCGCCATGGGGCTGATGACCAATCTGCTCAACCCCAAGGTGGCGGTGCTCTACCTTTCGCTGCTGCCGCAGTTCATCAGTCCCGGCAAGGGCCATGTGCTGTCGCAGCTTCTGGTGCTTGGCGTCACCCAGATCTCGATCAGCCTCACCGTCAACGCCATCATCGCGGTGACCGCCGGTTCGATCGCGACGTTCCTCGCCGGACGGCCGTTGTGGATGGTCATCCAGCGCTGGATGATGGGCACGGTGCTGGCGGCGCTGGCGCTGAGGATGGCGACCGAGGCGCAGCGCTGACGGCGAAAGTATCCAGCCGTTCGGCGCCGCCAAGTTACACGGCCTCCAGCATGGAGGACGACTACCTTTCAGGCACCTTTCGTCCTGGCTCTGGTGAAATAGGTCCTATTCGGGCGGCGCCAGCCACGCTGGCGCCGGCCCGTTGACCAAAGGCGCGTCGTGTATCAGGCCGCGAAGCGGTCGATCACCTCGGCCAGCGGGACATGCCCCAGGCAGGCGCCCGAACCGACAGGCATTTCGCCATTCTCGACGGCAAGCGCGTAGCGCACCTCCGGCACGGCCTCGATGCGGCGGCGCAGGGCGGCAAGCCTGGGATAATCGGCGCCCTCGATGGCCTGGTGAAATTCGGCCCAACGCGCCACGCCGATCAGCGTGGTATCGGCCAGCGTCAGCCGGTCCCCGGCCAGGAACTCGGTTCCGTTGATCATCTCCTCAAGCTGGTCGTGACGCTCGGCGACGGCCTTGCGGCCGAAGTCGCGTAAGGTCGCCTGCAGCACCGGATCCGGCGACGCCATTTCCAACGCCGCCCAGAGCGGCATGAAAGCGGCGGTGAAGCCGGTGTTCACGAAAGCCACCAGCTGGTGCATCCGATCGGCTTCCGGCGTGCGCGGATCGAAGCTGATGCGGCGCTGCGTATCGCGGGCCTCGAGCCATGCGGCGATCGCCATGGTCTCGGTCAGCACCTTGCCCTCGCCCGTGATCAGCACCGGCGTTTCCTGCCGGCCGTTGATGCCGGCATAGGCTTCGTTCTTCATGTCGGCCAGCATGTCCACCCGGCACAGCCGGTAGGGCAGCCCGAGGCGTTCGAAGGCAGCGACGAGCCCCATCGAGCTTCCCGCCGGGAA
Source organism: Mesorhizobium abyssinicae (assembly GCF_049887195.1). Classification (NCBI taxonomy): domain Bacteria; kingdom Pseudomonadati; phylum Pseudomonadota; class Alphaproteobacteria; order Hyphomicrobiales; family Phyllobacteriaceae; genus Mesorhizobium; species Mesorhizobium abyssinicae. Next base: position 216,283 of record NZ_JARAKC010000009.1, on the reverse strand, counting down.
GCCGTAAAGGAGGATAGGTTCCATGTGTTGTCTCTTCCATGTTCGAGGATCACGCCGCGCAGCGAAACTTGACCCTAAACACCGGTCGCCCCATGTAAATTACGCACTATACTGTAACCACGCGTCCAGGTCCCTCCCCATGAAAGATGTCGTCTCGCGCTGCCCGATCGAAGAGACCATGCGCGTGCTCAGCGGCCGCTGGCCGACCTTGCTGCTCTACTATCTGAAGGACGGCACCAAACGCTTCAGCGAACTCAGGCGCGACAATCCGACCGTTTCGCACCGCATCCTGGCGCTGGAACTGCGCAAGCTGGAGGACGCCGGGATTGTGCGGCGGACCGCGCATCAAGGCTATCCGCTGCGCGTCGACTACGACCTTACGGAACCCGGCCGCAGGCTTGTGCCGCTGATCGATGCGCTCGGCGCCTGGTGGGTGCACGCGGCCGGCGATCGGACCGGCGGCTCGGAAGCAAATCTCGAAACCGCAGCCTAGGGCCGTCTAGCGAGATTTTCACCGCCCTGCCCGGCAAAAGCCATGATCGCCATTATTTCAGGCGGGCATGACCGTTGCGCGACTCGACAACCACCCGATCCCGAACCCGAACAGGCGCCTGCTGCTGAAGGGTGCGGCTCTTGCCGCGCTGGCGGGCCTTGCCGCCTGCTCCACCACCGTGCTGCCGACCGGCGAAGGCGCAGGCGTCTCCTCCTCCGCCACGACGACGCTCGCCGGCATCCGGTCCACCGCCGGGCTGCCGGCGCTGGTTCCGGACACGCAGCTCGAGCAGGCAGCCTTGCAGCAAGCCGGCTACATGGCGTCACGTGCCCGGATGAGCCACACCACCGGCTGGGGCAAGGACTTCGCCTCGCGCATGAAGGACAATGGCGTACGCGGCGCCGCCGGCGAGAACATCGCCGAAGGCCGCTTCGACCAGCAGAAGCTGTTCGACATCTGGATGCATTCGGACGGCCACCGCCGCAACATGCTCGACCCGGACTTCTCCCGCTTCGGCCTCGCCTATGTGCGCGACGGCCGCGATCCGAGCCTGCGCTACTGGAGCCTCGTGCTCGGGAGATAGGCCTCGCCTATCCCTGTTTTGTCGTCAGGGTTCCCGACGCCGGAACGCCTTGGCCGTCATCCGCCACGCTCGCCGTGTGGAGCAGCTTCTCGATGCCCTGGGCAGAGACCGGCTTGCTGAAATGATAGCCCTGCATTTCATCGCAATTGTTCTTGCGCAGGAAGGCCACCTGGTCGTCCGTCTCGACGCCCTCGGCAATGACCCTCAGATGCAGATTCTGACCCAGCGAAATCACGGCGCTGGCGACAGCCTGATCGTTCTCGTCGGCGGCGAGATCCTTGATGAATGACTTGTCGATCTTCAGCCGCGCCACGGGAAAGGTCTTGAGCGCGCTAAGGCTGGAATAGCCTGTTCCGAAATCGTCGATCGATATCTGAACCCCCAGGCTCTGCAAGGCGTCCATCGTCGCGACCGCCAATTCGACGTCCTGCATGATAAGGCTCTCGGTTACCTCGAGCTCGAGATATCTGGCCTCCAGGTCGCTGTCCGTCAGCGCGTTCACGACACGGCCAATCAGGTTCGGTTCCCTGAATTGCCGCGCCGAGACGTTTACGCAGACCGTCAGGGGCGGCAGACCGGCATCCTGCCAGGCCTTGTTCTGCCGACAGGCTTCGTGCAGGACCCAGTCGCCGATCGGCACGATCAGCCCGGTCTCCTCGGCGGTCGGAATGAACGTGTCCGGCGCCACCATGCCTCGTGTCGGATGCTTCCAGCGCAGCAAGGCTTCGACTGCAAAGACCTCTCCTGAGCGAAGATCGACCTGCGGCTGGTAGAGCAGAATGAATTCCGAGCGCGCCAGGGCATTTCGCAATTCCTCCTGAAGCAGGAATTTCTCATGCGCCCTGGTGTTGAACTCGGGAGCGTAGAACTGGAAATTGTCGCGGCCGAATTCCTTCGCGCGGTACATTGCGGCATCGGCGTTGGCCAGCAGCTGATCCGGACTCGTCCCATCCTTGGGATAGTTGGCGATGCCGATGCTGGCCGTCGCCCTCAGCCGATGCCTTCCCAGATGAACCGGCTCCGCGATCGCCGCCCGGATCTTTTGCAGGGTCTCGGAGATCAGATCGACGTTCGTCGGCTGGTCGAACAGGACTATGACGAACTCGTCGCCGCCAAGCCGCACGACGGTGTCGGTCGGCCTGACGCAGTCGACCATGCGGTTGGCAACGGTCTTCAGCAGCACGTCGCCGGCATTGTGGCCGAGCGTATCGTTGACGAGTTTGAAATTGTCGAGGTCGATGAACACCACCGTCACCCAGCGATCGTATCGCTGCGCATAGAGCAGTGCCTGCGAGAGCCGGTCCTCGAGCAGGGCGCGATTTGGAAGCCCTGTCAGCACGTCATGGTTGGCCATGAAATGAATCTGGTCTTCAGCCAGTTTGCGCTCGATGGCGATGCCTGCAATCCGCGTCGTGAAGTCGATCAGCCGCGTTTCGGCCTCGGTCGGTTCGCGCACCGTCATCGAATACATCGCAAAGACGCCGAGCACGGCGCCTTGATGCGACAGGATCGGGGTCGACCAGCAGGAACGATAGCCGAAGGGCGCCACCACCTGGCGGTATTCTTCCCAAAGCGGGTCCTGCATGATGTCCGCGACGATGACCGGCTCCCGCCGGTAGACGGCGGTGCCGCAGGATCCAACCTTGGGGCCGATGGCGATCCCGTCGATGGCAGCGGTATATTCCTTCGCCAGGCTCGGCGCGCCGCCGTGCCGCAAATGGCTGCCGTCCTTGTCCAGCAGCAGGACGGAACCGAAGATCCCGGTCAGCTGCGACTCGACGAGGCGCATCAGACGGTCGAGCACGTCTTCGAGCAGGGCGCTCATCGCGATCATTTCCAGGATGTGCGCCTGCCCCTCGCGAAGGACGTCCGCCTGCTTGCGTGCGGTTACATCGTGAGCGATGCCGACCAGACCGATGATGTCATTGCGGGCATTGCGCAACGGCACCTTTGTCGATGACACCCACTTGCCGGCGCCCGACGCGTCGACAATGAACTCTTCCTTGTCGATCATGGGTTGGCCGCTGCTGAGCACGTTCTGCTCCACCGCGCGAAATTTCTGCGCAAGTTCCGGGGCATGGAGATCAAAATCGGTCAAGCCGATCATGTCACTCGTCTTCCCCCGCCCGCTGTCGACCGCAAGCGCCCTGTTGGCCACGACGAAGCGGCTCTCCGTGTCCTTGACCCAGAGATAATCGGGCACCCAGTCGATCAGCGTTTGCAACGAGATGCGCTCGTCGACGATCTGTCGGTTGGCAACGAGCGCGGTAATGTCCTCATGCGTGGCCACCCAGCTGCCGTCGGCCATGGGCTGATGGCAGACCTGAACCGTCCGACCGTCGGCGAGGTTGGCGGTCCATACCCTTGGAGCCATGCCAGAATTGACGGAGCGGGCCAATGCAAGATAGGCGTCGGCATCGGTTACAGATGTCCCGGCGGCGACGCGATGTTCGACGATTTCCCGGAGCGTCACACCCGGCTGCAATTGCTCTGGCGCAATGTGGTAGATTTCAGCGTAGCGGCGGTTGCACAGGATCAACCGTTCGGCGGCGTCGAAAAAGCAGATGCCTTGCGAAACGTTGTCGATCGCCGTCTCAAATCGCAGCGCCTGCCCTTCGAGCGTTGCGATCCTGGCTCGCAGATCGCGCTCGAGCGTTTCGTATGAAGCGATGGTCAGCTTCGCCAGCGCCGCCAGATTGGCCGACTCGGGTGTCTCGGCGGCTTTCCTGGATGATTTCTCGCCCAAACAGAGTTCCTCCAGTTTGGTGCCGGCGCAAAGCAACACGGCTCGCTTTCAACCCAAAAGCGACGACATCGTGATCGATATATACTAATGGTAGATGAACCAGGCGCAGTCGGTTGTAGATATCCGAGAATCCTTGCGCTGTTCTCCCGGCCACGATTTCAGTCCCGGATGCAGGCGCGGCGGCTCCGCCTCGCGATCAGAGCAGTTCAGCGTCTGGTAGAACCGCTGAACTGCTCTGACTATTTTGTACGCAATTCCGGACGGAAAACCGTTTCACACTTTTCCTGGAATTGCTTCAGCAACCGTCAGTCCATGTGTGCGGCAGGGGCGCCGGCGGCCGGCGCCGCCTTCGGCTTGCGCAGCAGGAAGACGAACGGGATGGCGAGCAGCGTCATCACCATCAGGATCTTGAAGTCGTTGACGTAGGAAATCATCATCGCCTGGATGTTGACCAGCCGATCGACCTGCGACAGCGCCGTCGGATCGCCGCTCGCCGCCGCCGGCGAGGCCGCCCACAGATTGGGGTTGAACGGGTTGATGAAGGCCGCAAGCTCGGTGTGGTTGATCTGCGTGTTGCGCACCATCAGAACCGTCACCACCGACACGCCGATCGAGGAGCCGAGATTGCGCACCAGGCTGAACAGCGCGGTGGCATCGGTGCGGTAGCGCGCATCGAGCGTCGCGAAAGCGATCGTCGACAGCGGCACGAACACCATGCCCATGCCCAGGCCCTGGATGACGCCGGAGGTCAGGATGAGCCAATTGTCCATCTGCGGCGAGAAGCTGGACATGGTGTAGAGCGACTGCGCGGTCAGCAAGAAGCCGATGACGACGAGGATCCTGGCGTCGACCCTGTGCATGATGCGGCCGACCAGGAGCATCGAGATCATCGTGCCGATACCGCGCGGACCGATGACGACGCCGATGGTCATGGTCGGATAGCCGAAAATGTTCGCCAGCATGGGCGGCAGGAGCGACATCGAGGCCAGGATGAGCACGCCCATGACGAAGATGAACGCCAGGCCGGTCACGAAATTGCGGTCGAGGAATATCTTGGGGTCGATGAAGGGGTGCTCCGCCGTCACCGTGTGGATGGTGAACACCCAGAAGCCGGTGATGGCAAGGCCGAGCTCGATCCAGATCTCGACGGAGGAAAACCAGTCGACCTCGCCGCCGCGATCCAGCATCAGCTGCAGCGCACCGACGCCGAGCGAGATCATGGCGAAGCCGAAGAAATCGAAGCTGCGCACGCGCTTGGCGACCGCAGGCAGATAGGCGGCCATGCCGAGGAAGGCGAGGATGCCGACCGGCAGGTTGATGAAGAACACCCAGCGCCAGTTGAAGTTCTCGGTCAGCCAGCCGCCGAGCGTCGGGCCCAGGATCGGCCCCAGCATGATGCCGGCGCCCCAGATGGCCATCGCCTGGCCGTGGCGCTCCTTCGGGTTGATGTCGAGCAGGAAGGTCTGCGACAGCGGCACGATCGCGGCGCCGAATACGCCTTGCAGCAGCCGGAACAGGACGATGGTCTCGAGGCTCCACGCCAGGCCGCACAGCATGGAGAAGATGGTGAAACCGACAACGGCGGTCAGGAACAGCTCCTTGCGGCCGAGCCGGTCGGCAAGCCAGCCGGTGACCGGCGTCATGATCGCCGCCGCGACGATGTAGGAAGTCAGCACCCAGTTGATGTTGTCCGGAGAAGCGCCGAGATCGCCGGTCATGGTCGGCAGCGCGACGTTGGCGATCGTCGTGTCTAGCGCCTGCATGACGGTGGCCAGCATGAGCGCGACGGTGATCAGGCCGCGGTGCGGTACTTCCTTGAAGGGTTCTGGCGTGCTCATGATGCGGAACTTCCAGCAGGTAACAAAAACGTGTACACGACGGTTTCCGGGCGGCGAGGCCTTCCGTTTGGAGACCCTCATCGCGGTAGGACGCGACTATCGATGTGGGGGTTACATCGAACGAAAGTCTCTTTTGATCGGACGCCTGCCGCCCGGAAACCTGAGGACCGAAGGGGTCTGTGTCGAAGGCTTCAGGTTTCGATCAGGCCGCGACGCGGCCCGGTTCAAATCCCGATCCTTCCCACTCCTCCCACCGGACCAATCCCCTGCCGTTTTGCTTCCACCCGCCGGGTCCCCGGCAGGCTTCCGCCACTTGTCCATTCCGGCCGCCAATCCGGGATCGTCGCTTACTCGGCCGCCTCGCCGGCCGTGGCGTGGCCGAAGATCTTCGGCAGGCCGCGCGCCACGCCGGTGTCGACGGTGACGGTGGCGCTCATGCCGGTGCGCAGCGCCATTTTGGCGTCGGGATCGGTCAGCTCCAGGCGCACGGGAATGCGCTGCGTGACCTTGACCCAGTTGCCGGTGGCGTTCTGCGCCGGCAGCAGCGAGAACTCCGCCCCGGTGCCGGCGCCGATCGCTTTGACGGTGGCCTCGAAGGTCTTGCCCGGATAGGTGTCGACGACGATCTCTGCCTTCTGGCCCGGCTTCATGTGGGTGAGCTGAGTTTCCTTGAAATTGGCGTCGATCCAGGTGTCGCCAGTCTCGACCAGCGAGAACAGCGGCGTGCCGATGGCGACATACTGGCCGACCTTGAACGAGGAGGCCTGGCTGACGACACCGTCGGCCGGCGCCGTGACCGTGGTCTGCGCCAGGTCATAGGCCGCCTTGTCGCGCGCGGCCAGCGCCGCCATCACCGTCGGGTGCTTGTCGGTCTCGATGTCGGGATTGCCGCCGAGTGCCGCCTTGGCGCTGATGATGCCCTGCTCGGCCACCGCCAGCTGCTGCCTGGCCTTGTCGAGGTCGTTCCTGGCCTCGTCCAGCGACGACTTGGCATTGATGCCCTTCTGGGCAAGGTCGGCGGCGCGGTCGTATTGCGACTGCGCGTAGGCGACTTCGCTGGTGTCGGACTTCTCCTGCGCCATCGCCTGGCTGTAGGCGGCGCGCAGCTGCTCGACATTGAGGCGGGCGGTGGCGACCGCCGCATCGGCCTGGGCGAGCGCGATCCGGTAGGATTCGGGATCGACAGCGAACAGCACGTCACCCTGCTTGACGAGCTGGTTGTCGGCGATGCCGACCTTGACGATGCGACCCGCCGTGTCGGAAGCGATCGACACCTTGGCCTGCTGCAGATTGGCGTTCTCGGTTTCCTGGTAACGGCCGCCGGTGACCCAGACGTAGGCGCCGCCGGCAAGCAGCGCCGCGGGCAGCGCGACCATCAGGAGGAAGCGGCCGGCGCGGCGCTGCTTCTTCGGCGCCGGCTGCGGCGAGGGAGCGAGCTCCGCCGGGGCGGCCGCCGGCTGCGCCGGCGCCTCGGCGACCGGCTGCGCCGGCGCTTCCCGTTCCAGCCTGGTGACCTTTTCGTCCACCTTTGCTACCGCGTTCATGCTGCTGTGCCTTCCGTAGTCTTCATTTTTTCCAGCGACGACGCTTCGCCGTCGGCCAGGTTCTGCACGATCGTATCCAGCGCCCGGATCAGGACACGGCGATCTTCCGGCGACACGCCGACCAGCGATTCCTCATAGACCTCGCCGGCGAGGCTCTTGACGTGGGCATAGGCCTCGCTCGCCTTGGCGGTCGGGAAGATCATGCGCACACGCCGGTCCGTTGCGTCGGGGCGACGTTCGATCCAGCCGCCCTCCTCCATCCGGTCGACGAGGCGCGAGACGCTGATCGGCTCGATTTCGAGAAGCTCGGCCAGTCGCGCCTGGGCGACACCCGCCTCCTTGGCGACACGGACCAGAAGCCGCCACTGCGCCGAGGAAAGGCCGAAGCCGCTGGCGCGCGCCTCGAAGCGCTTGCGCATCAGGCGCTGCACGTCGTGGATCAGGAAGCCCAGTCTGTCGATGCCGTCGGAAACCATGAGCGGCATATATAATAAGCGTGCTTAGTATTCAAGGGGCGGCGTTGATCCAGAATCCGGCAACTGTGCATGGCAGACCCGCGACGCCAGCATGGTTAGCGGTTGGTGAACACCGAACCTGGCCTGACACAGGCTGTTTCCGCAGCGCGCGGTTTGCTGCATAGATGCCGGGGCTCGACGCGGGGACTACGGGGAAATGGCCGACATCTGGCAGGTGGGGATCGTTCCAGTGCCGATCCAGGGCGTTCTTGCCGCCGACGGCCTGGACAGGCGCCGTGTGATCTGGCTGCCGCCGCAAGGCTCGTTCCGCTTCATCGCCGACCCGTTCGGCCTTCCCCACGGCGATCGCTTCACCGTGCTGGTCGACCCTATGACCACCGGGTGAAGCGCGGCGAGATCCACTACTACAGCTACGACCGGGGCTGGACGCTGAGGGAGCGCGGCATTGCGCTGAAGGAGCCGTTCCATCTTTCCTACCCGCAACTGATCCGGTCGGGCGAGGACATCTTCATGCTGCCGGAGGCCTACCAGAGCGGCCGGCTGACGCTCTATCGGGCGGTCGATTTCCCGACAAGGTGGGAGCCTGCCGCCGTGCTGCTGGAAGAGCCGGCGGTCGACTCGACGGTCTTTCACCATCAGCAGCGCTGGTGGATGTTTCATGCGCTCTTCGGACCGGACGGCAGGGACACGCGCGAACTGCATGTCGCCTTTGCCGACAGCCTGACCGGCCCGTGGCACAAGCACAAGCAAAACCCGGTGCGCACGGGTCACGCATCGTCGCGGCCTGCCGGCTCGCCGTTCCTGGACGGTGACAAGCTTTATTTCCCGACACAGGACTGCACGACCGGCTACGGCAGCGCCATCAATCTGCTCGGCATCGACCGTCTGACGCCTGAGGAGTTTTCAGCCGATATCGTCAGGCGCCTGTCGCCCGAAGGCTGGCACGACGGTTTCGACCAGGGATTTCACACGCTCTCGGACGGCGGCGGCGTCACCTTGATCGACGTCAAGCGCATCGACCGCTCGCCGATGCGCCACCTGATCAAGCTGCAGCACTGGCTGCGCAGGCAGGCACGCCGGGTTTGAACGACACCTGAAGCCGGGAGACCGACGCCCGCCAGGGAATCGTCTCAGCCAAACATCGGAAAATTTTCAGAAACCGTTCGGGATTTCGCGGACCCGGAGTCGCAAAAAGATCGGGCTGGCAAAAGACAGGCCGCAACGCCCGATCGTCCCCAGCCAAACGCATTTTCCGGTCGCCGCATCCTCCCAGCGCGGCCGCAACCTTGGTCATGGAGACAACATGATTGCCGAACTTCTTCACAACAGGCCGCTGAGACGCCGCCTTGTCGCCGGATCGATCGCCGTCCTTGCCTGCGGCGCCGCGATGGTCTGGCATGGCGCCAGAAGCGAAGCCTCGAACGCAAAGCCTGACGCGCCGGAGACGAAGCTGGTCAAGGCCGTCGAGGTGACGCCGGTTGCCAATGCCGACATCCGCACCGCCATTGGCGAGATCCGCCCAAGGCTCGAGAGCGACCTCGGTTTTCGCGTTTCCGGAAAGCTCATCGAACGCATGGCCGAGATCGGCTCGACGGTGAAGAAGGGCGAGGTGCTTGCCCGCATCGACGACCAGGATTACCGCAACCGGCTGCTCAGCGCCGAGGCGGATGTCGCGGCGGCGCAAGCCGTGCTGGTCGAGGCGAGCGCAGCCGAGGCCCGCATCGGCGCGCTGCTCGCCAAGGGCTTCACGACACGCGCCAGCTACGATGCGACGCTGAAGAACTTGCGTTCAGCCGAGGCCAAGCTGAAGTCGGCGAATATCGCCTTCCAGATGGCGAAAGACCAGTTCGGCTATACCGAGCTGCATGCCGATTTCGACGGCATCGTCACCGCCACCGGCGCCGAAGCCGGCCAGTCCGTGAATGTCGGGCAGATGGTGGCGCGCGTCGCCGATCCGAGCAGCCGCGACGCGGTGTTCTCGATCGCCGAAGCCGCCTTCGCCAACACGCCCGACACCAGGCGGCCGCCGAAGGTCACGGTCTCGCTGCTCAGCAATCCGGCGATCACGGCAACCGGTACCGTGCGCGAGATCGCGCCGGTTGCCGACGCCGCGACCCGCACCTTCCAGGTCAAGGTCTCGCTCGAGAATGCGCCCGCCGAAATGCGCTTCGGCGCCAGCGTCGGCGGCCGCGCCGAAATCGCCAGCGCGCCGGTTGTGGTGCTGCCCGGCAGCGCGCTGTTCGACAAGGACGGCAAGCCGGCGGTCTGGGTCGTCACCGCGACATCCGCCGTCGAGCTCAGGCCCGTCGCCGTCGCCCGCTACGAGACCGACCGCGTCGTCGTCAGCGACGGCCTCGCCAAGGGCGACATCGTCGTCACCGCCGGCGTCAACCGGCTGCGCGAACATGAAAAAGTCCGCACCGCTGAAGGGGAAGAAAAATGAACATGTCAAAGACCAAGGTCCTGATTGCCGGCGCCGGTCCGACCGGCCTGACGCTGGCGCTGTGGCTGACCAGGCTCGGCGTGCCGGTGCGCATCTTCGACAAGGCCGCCGCTCCCGGCGAGACCTCGCGCGCGCTCGCGGTCCAGGCCCGCACGCTGGAGTTCCACCGCCAGATCGGCATCGTCGACGACGTGCTCGCCGCAGGCGTGCGGCTGGAGCGGCTGACCCTGCACACGCCGGCTGGCGTCGCGGCACGGCTGCCGCTGTCGGATTTCGGCCGCGGCATCAGCCCGTACTCCTTCGCCTTCGCGCTGCCGCAGGACATCCACGAACGCCTGCTGATCACGCATCTCGAGCGCGCCGGCGTCGAGGTCGAGCGCGACACCGAGCTTGTCGCCTTCCAGGACAAGGGCGAAGCGGTCATTGCGACGCTGAGCAGGAACGGCCGCACCGAGACCGTCAGCGCGGCCTATCTCGCCGGCTGCGACGGCGCCCGCAGCGCCGTTCGCCATGGGCTGAACATCGGCTTCCCCGGCGGCACTTACGAGCAGTCCTTCTACGTCGCCGACGTGAAAGGCAGCGGCGAAATCACGCCCAACGGCATGGACACGACGATCAGCAGTTATGGCTTCGCCATCGTCATGCCGGTCCGGCAGTCGGGTTCGGTCAGGCTGATCGGCATCGTGCCGAAGGCGCACGAGGCGGACGAGACGATCACCTTCGAGGCGATCCGCGCCGATGTCGAACGCGACACCGGCGTCAAGGTCCATGAGGTCAACTGGTTCTCGACCTACCGCGTCCACCACCGCGTCGCCGAGCGCTTCCGCGCCGGCCGCGTATTCCTGTGCGGCGATGCCGGCCACATCCACAGCCCGGCCGGCGGCCAGGGCATGAACACCGGCATGGGCGATGCGGTAAACCTTGCATGGAAGCTCGCCGCCGTGGTCCAAGGCCGTGCCGATGCGCGCCTGCTCGACAGCTACGAGCCTGAGCGCATCGCCTTCGCCCACAAGCTGATCGAAAGCACCGACAAGGTGTTCCGCTTCGTCACCAGCCGCTCGCGGCTGGTCGGCCTGTTCCGGCGCTATCTGATGCCGAAGATCATGAACGCCGCGCTGCACACGTCGTTCGGCTCGCGCGCCTTCTTCGGCGTGATCTCGCAGGCGGCGATCGAGTACCGCGCCGGGCCGATCAGCGCGGGCACGGCCGGCAAGGTCAGCGGCGGCGACCGCCTGCCCTATGTGGTCGGCGCGAGGGGCGACAATTTCGAGCCGCTGCGCTCGCTCGACTGGCAGATCCATGTCTATGGCGAGGTCAACGCCGAATTCCGGGCGATGCTCGCGCCGGCCGGCATCCCGGTCCATGCCTTCGCCTGGTCGGAAGCGGCCGGCAAAGCCGGCCTGCAGCGTGACGGCGCCTATCTGGTGAGACCGGACGGCCATGTCGCGCTCGCCTCGCCCGTCCAGGAGGCGGCGACTTTCCAGCGCTACCTCGCCGGCCTCGCCATCAGGCCGAGGACCGCCGAGCGCGCGCCCTACCGTGTGCCGGGCACCATGCACAGCCTGGCCTGACTTGCGACGGCGCCCGCCACGCGGCGGGCGCGGTCCGAACCCAACCATCATTTTTCGCTGGCCGGCAAACGCCGGCGGAACGCGCCTTCACGCGCGCTGAGAGGGATTGCATCATGACCAGCTTCAACCTTTCCGAATGGGCGCTGCGCCACCGGAGCTTCGTCATCTACCTGATGATCGCGGCGGCGCTTGCCGGCCTCTACGCCTATCAAGGCCTCGGCCGCGAGGAGGACCCGCCCTTCACCATCAAGACCATGGTGGTGAAGACGATGTGGCCGGGCGCGACGACCAGCGACACGGTGGAGCAGATCACCGACCGCATCGAGAAGAAGCTCGAGGAGCTTCCCGACCTCGACTACGTCAAGAGCTACACCAAGCCCGGCGAATCCGTGGTCTTCGTCAACCTCAAGGACACGGTCGCCGGCGACCAGGTGCAGCCGCTCTGGTACCAGGTGCGCAAGAAGCTCGACGACATCAACCCGACACTCCCGTCCGGCGTCCAGGGCCCGTTCTACAATGACGAGTTCGGCGACACCTATTCGCTGATCTACGCGCTGACCTCCGACAGTCTCAGCCATCGCGAGCTGAAGGACCTGGCCAGCAGCCTGCGCGCCGGGCTGCTCACCGTGAAGGATGTCGCCAAGGTCGATCTGGTCGGCCAGCAGGACGAGAAGATCTACCTCGAATTCTCGACGCAGAAGGTGGCGGCGCTCGGCCTCGACGTCGGCACGCTGTCGCAGGCGCTGCAGGCGCAGAACGCGCTGACGCCGAGCGGCACGGTCGATGCCGGCCCGGAGCGCATCGCCATCCGCGTTTCCGGTTCCTTCACCTCCGAGGAGAGCCTGAAGGCGATCAACTTCTACGCCAACGGCCATTATTTCCGGCTGGGCGACGTCGCCGAGGTCAAGCGCGCCTATTCCGATCCGCCGCAGCCGATGTTCCGCTTCAACGGCAAGCCGGCCGTCGGCATCGCGGTGTCGATGACCGCTGGCGGCGACGCGCTGGCGCTGGGCGAGAACGTCAAGGAGAAGATGCACGAGATGGAGGCCGAGCTGCCGCTCGGCGCCGAGCTCGGCCTGGTCGCCGACCAGTCGCATGTGGTGGAAGAGTCCGTCGGCGAGTTCACCAAGAGCCTCGGCGAAGCGATCGCCATCGTGCTCGCCGTCTCGCTGCTGGCGCTCGGCTGGCGCCCCGGCATCGTGGTGGCGGTAGCCATCCCGCTGGTGCTGGCGATCACCTTCGTCACCATGGAGTATTTCGGCATCTCGCTGCAGCGTATCTCGCTGGGCGCGCTGATCATCGCGCTCGGCCTCCTGGTCGACGACGCCATGATCGCGGTCGAGATGATGATCTCGCGCATGGAGGAAGGCCACGACAAGATCTCGGCCGCCACCTATGCCTATACCTCGACCGCCTTCCCGATGCTCACCGGCACGGTGGTGACGATCGCCGGCTTCGTGCCGGTCGGCTTCGCCAAGAGCGGCGCCGGCGAATACTGCTTCTCGCTGTTCGCGGTCGTCGGCATCGCGCTGGTCGTCTCCTGGATCGTTGCGGTGCTGTTCACGCCGCTCACCGGCGTCTTCCTGCTGCCGGAGCGCATCAAGGGCCATGACAGCCATCAGCCGTCGCGCATAGCCCGCGGCTTCCAGGCGCTGCTCGAAATGGCGATGCGGGCGAAGTGGCTGGTGTTGTCGGCGACCGCCGGGCTGTTCGCGCTGTCGGTCGTGGCCATGGGCTTCGTCGGCCAGGAGTTCTTCCCGAAGTCCGACCGGCCGGAGGTCATGGTCGATCTCACCCTGCCGCGCACCGCCTCGATCAAGGCGACCGACGCGGTGGTGGAGCGCGTCGAGAAGCTGCTCGCGGCCGACCCGGACATCGACCACTGGAGCTTCTACGTCGGTCAGGGCGCGGTGCGCTTCTACTTGCCGCTCGACGCGCAGCTCGCCAACGACTTCTTCGCCCAGGCCGTGGTGGTGACCAAGGGCCACGCCGTGCGCCAGGCCGTCATCGACCGGCTGGAGAAGAAGCTGTCGACCGGCTTCGACGATGTCATGGCCCGCGTCACGCCGCTAGAGCTCGGACCGCCGGTCGGCTGGCCGCTGAAGTTCCGCGTCAGCGGTCCGGACCCGGACAGGACGCGCAGCCTGGCGCAGCAGTTCGCGCAGGTGCTGGGCAGCGATGCCGCGGTGCGCAACATCAACTACGACTGGAACGAGCCGGCCAAGGTCGTCAAGGTCGAAGTGGACCAGGACCGGGCGCGTGCACTCGGCATCTCCTCGCAGCAGCTCTCCGAGACGATCAACGCGGTGCTGTCCGGCTCGAAGATCACGCAGATGCGCGACGACACCTACCTCGTCGACATCGTCGCCCGCGCCGTGGAGTCCGAACGCGCCAGCATCGACACGCTGCGCGGCCTGACGATCAGCGCCTCGGGCGGACGCCGCGTGCCACTCGAGCAGGTAGCCAAGCTCTCCTACCAGACCGAGCCGCCGCTGATCTGGCGCCGTGGTCGCCTGCCGACCGTGACCGTCCAGGCCGACGTCGCGCCGGGCAGCGATGCTACCGCGGTGACGCGCAAGCTGGAGAAGGCGATCACCGCCTTCAAAGCGGAGCTGCCGGCCCGCTACAGCGTCGAACAGGGCGGCGTGATCGAGGACAGCGCCAAGGCGCAGGCCAGCATCTTCGTGGTCTTCCCGCTGATGCTGTTCATCATGGCGACGGTCCTGATGATCCAGCTGATGAGCTTCCAGCGCCTGGTGCTGGTGCTGCTCACCGCTCCGCTGGCGCTGATCGGCGTCGCCGGCGCGCTCCTCATCTCCGGCGCGCCGATGGGCTTCGTCGCCATCCTCGGCGTGATGTCGCTGATCGGCATGGTGATCCGCAACTCGGTGATCCTGATCGCGCAGATCGACCAGCACATCGCTGCCGGCGAGGAACCGTGGGCCGCGGTGATCAGCGCCACCACGCATCGGCTGCGGCCGATCCTGCTCACTGCGGCGGCCGCCATCCTCGGCATGATCCCGATCGCGCCGACCGTGTTCTGGGGGCCGATGGCCTATGCGGTGATGGGCGGCCTGATGGTGGCGACGGTGCTGACGCTGGTGTTCCTGCCCACGCTTTACGTCACCTGGTTCGGCATCAAGGCGCCGGCCGAAACGACAGCAGCGGCGGCCGCCGTGGCGATCGCCGAGCCGCAAGCCATCGCCGCCTGAGGCGGCGACGCATCCCGGCCAAGCCACGGCGGAATGCCGCCGTGGCAGCCAAACACGAAACCGAAGGAAACGACCATGATACCGTTCTTTGGAAACCTGCTCATCCGCGTCAACGCCGGCTTCCTGATCCTGGCATCGGCCGGCGGGCTCGCCACCGACATTGCCGGCTCGTTCTTCGGGCGCGGCGCCGAAGCCATACTGCTCGCCGACGCGCCCGGCACCGGCATCGGCTTCATCGAGGCGCACGGACTGGCCCTGATCATCGGGGTCACGCTCTCGCGCATCGCCTATTCGCGGACCTGGCATGCCTTCCTGGCTGCTGTCCACATGCTGCTCGGAACGGCAAACCTGTTGTTCTGGCAGTTCTTCATCGCCGCCGACGTGCTCGTCGTCGGCTACGTCATAACCGCGGCGCACTTTCTGTTCGTGGTTGCTCACCTCGCGGCTCTGGCGGGCACCGCCCGCCTTGCCGCGTCCCCCCGTTGAACTTCGATCGAGCCTTAAGGAGAGAGAACATGCGTATGAAATCAATAACGAAAATGCGTTCGGCCGCTGCCCTGCTCGCCATCGGCATGGCCGCCGTCGAGATCATCGGCGGCACGGTGCCGGCGCTGTCGCTGGTCGGCGCGGCCGAGGCCCGCGTCGGCCATCCCTGGACGCCGCGCAGCGCCGCCGGCGTCGCCCGCCGCAACACGACATGGAGGGTGCTGAGGCACACCACCGCCTGGGTCGCGACCTTGCCGGCCGGCTGCGTCCGCACCAAGGTCAACGGCTTCGACGTCTGGCGTTGCGGTGGCACCTACTACCGGGCCTATCAGGGCCGCTACATCGTGGTCGTCGTCGATTGACGATCGGCCTCGGGCTAAACCTCGCCGAGGGCAAGTCGCACGCCTTCGGCGAGATGCTCGGCATCTGCCCGGTTCTCGAAGGGCACGCCGCGCAGCGCGTAGTCGAGCGGCGCAAAAGCATCGCCCTCCTCGATGAGGGCGATCTGCCGCCGCGCCTTCTCCATGTCGCCCATCTGGGCATAGCAGGCCGCCAGTCGCGTCCGGATCCAGGGTGCCGGACGCGTGGCCAGTTCCAGCGCTTCCGCCGCCTGCCGGTATTCCCCCATCATATAGAGCGCCAGTGCACGGTCGAACTGGTACCAGTGCGGGTGCAAGGGATCGATGCGGATGCCGCGCGCCAGCCAGGTCAGCGCCTCCAGCGGCCGGCCGCGCATGGTCAGCAGCATGCCCATCTGCTCGATGCTGTCGGCATCGCAGGGATTGAGCTGCAGCGCGATGCGCATGTGGTGCTCGGCCGCCTCGTGGTCGCGCATATAGAGGCGGATCAGCGATTGCACGCGATGGCCGGTCGGCTGGTCCGGCGACAAGGCCAGGCCCTTGTCGGCAAGGTCACGCGCGTCCTGCAGCACCGCGTCGCTGGCGCGGCCGAACTCCCCGTCCAGCGAGCGCGCCAGGGCGAGATAGGTGTAGGCCAGCCCATAATTCGGATCCTTGGCGATGGCCGCCTCGAACAATGCCTCGGCGCCGCGCTGGTCGGTCTGGGCCGGATCGCGCAGCAGCGCAAAACCGCGCAGCAGAAGCTCATAGGCGGCGAGGCTGGTCACCGGCTTGCGTGAGGCCTGCTCCAGCCCGGCATTGGTGACCCGCGTGACCAGCCGGCTGACGATCTGCTCGACGATCTCGCCTCCGGTCGCGAACAGGCCGGCGCCCTGCGACTGGTAGCGGTCGCCCCAGAGCTGGCTGGCGGTCGCGATGTCGACCAGGCTGACGGCCACCACGACATGCTCGCCCTGCCGGCGCAGCGATCCTTCGACCAGGTAGTCGGCGCCGATGCGGGCACGGATCTGCGGCCACTCGCCACGGCCGAACGAGGAGAAGGAAAAGCTCGAATTGCGCGCCAGCACGGTGACCGTGCCGAAGCGGGCCACGCCGTTGATCAGATCCTCGGCAAAGCCGTCGACCATCGCTTCGTCGGCCGGATCGCCGCTCTCGTTGCGAAAGCGAACGACCGCCACGATCGGCTGGGAACTCATCTCGGGCGCGGGTTCCGCCTCCGCGGCAAGCATGTAGCCGCGCTTGGAGACGGTGCGCACCATATCCTCGCCAAGCACCTTGCGGATTTCGCGCACCGACTGGGTGAGCGAATCCTCGGTGACGTAGACGCCCGGCCAGACAACGTCCATCAGCTCCGCTTTCGGCACGACACGGCCCATGTTGCGGGCAAGATGCGAAAGCAGGGCGTAGGCCTTGGGGCGCAGGAACAGCGGCTCGTTGACGCCGCGCAACGTGCCCATGGCGAGGTCGAGCGTGAACCCGCCAAACCGGTATACCTGATCGGCAGCCGCCGTGCTCATCGGGACACCCCTTCCCCGGACAAGGATCATGCCGCTTCGATTCCCACATCGACGGGGCATGACCGACGCATTATTGCCCAGTGCGCAATTTGGATCAAACTGGCAGTCCGCGCGGGCATTATCGTCGGCCGGCCAAATGCGAGGAACCATGAACCCGACCGAGAAAGCGCTGTGGTTTGTCGAAAGCCATCTGCCGGACGCGATTTCGCTCGACGATGTCGCGCAAAGCAGCGGCGTGTCGCGCTTCCACGTGACGCGCGCCTTCGGCGCCGCCACGGGGCGCTCGGTGATGGGCTACATGCGCGCGCGCCGGCTGAGCGAGGCAGCGCGCAAGCTTGCCGGCGGCGCGCCCGACATCCTCTCGGTCGCGCTCGATGCCGGCTACGGCTCGCATGAGGCTTTCACCCGCGCCTTCCGCGACCTGTTCGGCACCACGCCGGAACTGGTTCGCGCGCAAGGCTCGACCGACACCCTAGACCTCGTGGAGCCGATCCTGATGGACCAGTCGTTTCTCAGCAATCTCGAACCGCCGCGCTTCGAGACCAGCCGCCCCTTCCTCATCGCCGGGCTCGGCGAACGCTACAGCTGCGAGACCAGCGCCGGCATTCCGATGCTGTGGCAGCGTTTCGGACCCTATATCGGCAACATCCCCGGCGAGACCGGCGATGTCGCCTACGGCGTCTGCGTCAACGGCGACGACGCCGGCAATTTCGATTATGTCGCCGGCGTCGAGGTCAGCGATTTCTCGGAAGTGCCGAAGGAGTTCTTCCGCGTGCGCGTGCCGGCGCAGAAATATGCCGTGTTCTCGCATCGCGAGCACATCTCGACCATCCGCCGCACGGTCAACACGATCTGGAACAAATGGCTGCCGGCCTCCGGCCACGAGGTCGCCGACGCGCCGGAGTTCGAGCGCTACGGCCCCGAATTCGATCCGCGCAGCGGCAATGGCGGACTCGAGATCTGGATACCGGTGAAGGGCTAGAACTCCAAATTCCAGGTCTGGCCGACCAGATCCTTGCCGAAGGAATGGTGACGCTCTTCTTCCGCCAGTTCGAAGCCCGCCGCCTGATAGATGCGGCGGGCCGAGACGAGGATGTCGTTGGTCCACAGCGTCAGCGTCCTGTAGCCTTTGGCGCGGGCAAAGCCGATGCATTCATCGACCAGCCGCTTGCCGATACCGAGGCCGCGCGCGGACGGCTCGACATAGAGCAGGCGCAGTTTCGCCACAGCGTCCGACTTGCGCACGAGGAAGACCGAGCCGACGACCTCTCCTTCCCGCTCGGCGATCCAGGCGCGCTCCCATTTCGGGTCGAACTTCCTGACGAACTCAGCCAGGATCTCGGCGACCAGCGCCTCATAGGTTTCGTCCCAGCCATAGTCCTGCGCATAGATGAGGCCCTGCCGGCGCGTGACCCAGCCGATGTCGCCGACCTGCATAGGACGCAATACATACGGCACCCTGGGTTCCGGCTGATCGCCGAGCAGGCGCTGCACGGTGCCCATCGCCTTGACCAGCCTGTCCTGCTCGGCCGGCGGGAGCTTGTCGAGCAAGGCCTGGACCTGCGCATGCGAGTCCTTGTTGAGCGGCGCGAAAGCATCCCTCCCCGCCTGTGTCAGCGCGATCGAGGAGCGCCGGGCGTCGGCTTCGGTAGCGGCGCGCTCGACGAGGCGGCGTTCCTCGAATTTCTTCAGGAGACGGCTGACATAGCCGGCGTCGAGGCCGAGGTCGCGAACAAGGTCGCTGGCGACGAGGCCATCGTGATGGGCGAGTTCATAAAGCACCCGCGCCTCGGTCAGCGAGAACGGGCTCTTCAGCAGGCCCTCGTCGAGCAGGCCGATCTGGCGGGTGTAGAAGCGGTTGAAGGCGCGCACGGCGTCGATGCGCTCCTTGCCGGGTGGATGATGGATGGTCATGGCGCTTCTCCTGTCAGGGAGAAGATCGGGTATTTAGTTGACTTAGTCAAGTAAATGCTTGCTCGAAGCACCAGGCAGAACGCCTGAGGCTGGCGGGACAGCGCTTCTGTCCTGCCGGACAGAGGGGGCGCCAAGGATCACGGCAACGGCCGTTGGCCACCTCACCCCATCGGCAAGGCCGGCCAGCGCTCGACAATGCGTCCGGCCGAAAACACCACGATCGAGCCCAAATGCTGCAGCACGGCCTCGCTCTGCGTCGGACGCAGGAAGGCGCAGTCGCCGGGCTTCACGTCGGCTCCGGCCGGCAGGGCCATGAACTGCTGGTTGGAGGACAGGCCCATCAGGCCGTTCACCTTCATGCCCTGCGGAAATACCGGCCCGGCCATCCACTTGCCGCCGTAGAGATAGCAGCCCTTGCGCGGGAACAGGCCAAGCGCCGTGAGCATCCGCGACACCGAGGCGGGCCCCGGCAGCACCGGCTCCACCACCTTCAGGATCGGCGTCGCGATGAAGGCAGCAGGCTGGAGGCCATCCAGGCCGGGCACGTCGAAATCGCTGGGCAGCACGAAAGCGGAGCCGATCGAGACTTCGTTGGCGACCCCGCCATGGTGCAGCAACGCCGTCTTCGAGCCGCCTATGTTCAGGATGCGGCGCTGGTCCTCGCCGAGGCTGTCGGCGAATTCCTCGGCCAGCGCCTGGGCTTTCCTCAGCGCGCCGCCCTGGCCGCCGAACAGGCCGGGGATTTCCGGCGCGTGCGCCTCGTAGGCCATGATGCCTTCGCAGCGCAGGCCGTTCGGGATGGTCAGCGCCTTTAGGTCTTCGGGGCTGGCGAAGCCGCCGCGATGCAGCCCGACATCGACCTCGAAGGCAAAGCGCAGGTCGGTGCCAAGTTCGGCCGCCAGCGCGCCATACTCGGCCAGCCGATGTTCGGTGTCGATCAGCCAGCAGACGCGCGACCAGCCGGCGCCGCCCTTGGTGAGCGCGGCTCTCGCCGCGCCGACCGGCATCGGCTTGCCGTAGAGCAGATCCGCCTCGGGAAAGGCGTCGAGCACGGCCTGCGTAATCGGCGGATGGAAGGTCATGAAACGGCTGGAGCCGAGCCCGCCGGCAATATGCTGGAGCAGCGGCATGGAGGCGAGCGACTTGTCGACCAGCCGCACGGCGAGGCCCGGCGCCAGTCTTTCCTTCACCAGCGCGATGTTGCGGTCGAGCCGGTCGCGGTCGAGCACGAGCGCGGGCTGGAAGATGCCGGCTTGCCTCAGCGCCTCGGAGAGATCGGCGAAATAGGCGCTCATGTGTCGATGCCGAACAGGCTGGCCATGTAGGGCGACACGAAGCGGTTTTCGGGATCGATATCGCGCCGCACCGCCATGGCGTCATCCCAGCGCGGATAGAGTTCCTTGAAATCCGCGGCCTTCAGGCTGTGCATCTTGCCCCAATGCGGCCTGCCGCCATACTTGCGGAAGATCGGCTCGGCCGCCCGCATGAAGGGCTCGGCATCGTTGGCCGCATCGTGGTGGATGGCGATCGAGCAGGTGAGCCTTTTGTGGAAGGGCGAAAGCCAGAATTCGTCCGGCGCAACCGAACGCACCTCCATCGGGAAGTAGACTTCCGGGAAGCGCTTCTCGGTGAGCTCGATGATCTCGGCCAGCGCCTTCGGCCCCTCCTCGAACGGCAGGTGATATTCCATCTCGTTGAACTTGGTCTGCCGATCGCTGGCATAGACGTTGAGCCAGTCCTGCACATAGTCCTCGGCCGGCAGCTTGGCGATCGCGCCCAGGATCAGCCGACGGCGCAGCGACGGCAGCCAGGCGAGCGCGGTGCGCAGCTTGCGCAGCGTCGCCAGCCCCGCCTCGTCCTCCTCGGTCGGTCGCGCGGTGGTCGCGGCGTCGGAGAGATCGCTGGCGATGAACTGCGCGTAGCCGGAGAACGGGATGTAGTAGAACTCGGCCGAACGATGCGCAGCCATCATCGTCTCGAAGTCTTTCAGCATCTCGGCGATCGGCAGCACCCATTTGCGGCGGCGCAGGCGGTAGGTCGGCATGTTGTTCATCGTCACTTCGGTGAGGATGCCGAAGGCGCCGAGCGCAACGCCGGTGGCGTGGATCATGTCCTGGTCCCCTGCCCGGCTGTATTCGCGCAGTTTCCCTGTCCCGTCGACGAACTGCAGCGTCTCCAACTGCGTATGGTAGGCGCCGAGCTTCGGGCCGGAGCCATGCGTGGCGGTGCCCAGCGCGCCGCCGATCGCCTGCTTGTCGATGTCGCCCATGTTGGGCAGGCCCTGGCCGATGCCTTGCATCAAATGCATCAGCGGGCCGAGCCTCGTGCCGGCTCGCAGCCGCGCCCTGCTGGTCGCGGCATCATGCGAGACCAGCCCCTCGATCTTCTCCATCGAGACGATGGTGCCGTCGGACTTGACCAGCGGCGTGAAGGAGTGGCCGGCGCCGGCGACGCGCAGCGGACCGGGCGCGATGCGCACCAGATCGGCAAGCTCACCGGCATCAGCGGGAGTGGCGATCAGCTTGGGCGCGGCCTGCACCAGGCCCGACCAGTTGCTCCAGGCGTTCGGCATCGCGCTTCTCCGCTCAGGCGACGGCGCGGCGGCGCCGCGTCACGAGGATGAACAGGCCGAACAGCGCGACGCTGGCGGCGGCGCTGGCGGCGGCGAATTCCGGCACCGGCCGGAAATCCTTTTCGATCAGCAGCGAGGCGGCAATCGGGCCGATCGCCAGGCCGAAGAGCTGGGCCGCCGGCACCAGAAGCACCGCGGTGCGGGTCTCGTCGGCGGTGATCGCCAGGCGGATCTGGTAGGGAACGATGAACAGCAGGATGAAGCCCATCACCAAAGCGGCGACCCAGAATATCGTCAGGCCAGGTCCGCTGGCGAAAATCAGGGAGCAGACAAGAGCGACGGCGCCGATGGCGGTGATCGCCAGGCGATAGTCGAGGCGCGCCTCGAAGACCGTCGCGGTCAGGGCGCCTACCACCTGAGCGGCGAGGCTTGCCGACACCATCAGGCCGACCGTGCGGCCGTCGATGCCGAACTGCGCCCCGAGCGGCTCGAGGAAGGCCCAGATCGCGCCGAAGAACATGAAGTAGCAGAAGATCGAGAGCAGCGCGGCGATCGATCCGGGCGTCAGCACATTGGCGAAATGCTCTTCCTTCGGCAGGTCGGCATAGTCGTCCGGCACGATCCAGGCGACCGCCAGCGAGGCGAGGCAGACCACGCCGAGGGCGAGGAAGCCGCCGGACGCGCCGGCGACCGGGACGACATAGAGCGCCAGGGTCAGCGCCAGCGCGCATTGCGCCAAGGTCTGCACGGTGACGAAATAGCCGCCGATGCGCTCGGCGCGGCGCGAGCGGGCGATCAGCTCGGTGGCGACGGCGACCAGCCCGCCCTCGGCAAGCCCGGCCAGGCTGCGCGCGCCGATCAGCGCGTTGGCGCCGGCGGCGTAGGCCGTCCACCAGTTGGCCGCCGTCAGCAGGAGCAGGAGGATGACGCTCTTCCAGCGCATGTTGCGGGCTGACAGAGCCATGGCCACGACGCCCGAGCCGATAGCGATGGCGATCATCTCGGCGGTGGCGACCAGCGCCAGCTCGTCGCCGGTGACATGGCCTTCGGTGTAGAGCGCGCCGAGCAGCACCGGCTGAAGCCCGAGGATCAGCAGGCCGACCGAGCCGATCCACAGCGCCGAAGCGAGCTGCAGGCCGCTCGGATTGCCGACCAGCCAGTCGCCGCCGTCCGTCTCGCCGGCTTGTGTAACCAAAGGCGCCTCCTCAACGTCCTTGCCGCATCGCCAAAAAACTGACAATCTGTCAGTATTTCTGGAAACTGATAGTTAATCATGTTTCTTGTCAACCGGAATTTTGGACCTCTCGCGAGAGGATCGGGCGCAATGAGCGAAGCAAGGCGATTGGCGACGGCGCCCAGGCGCAGGCCGAAGCAGGAGCGAAGCCGCGAGCGCATCGACGCGATCCTTTCGACGACCATGCGGCTGATCGGCGAGAAAGGCATCGACGCCGTCACGATGAAGGAAGTCGGAGCGCTGGCCGGCGGACCGATCGCCACTGTCTATCACTATTTCCCCAACAAATCGGCGATCCTGGCGATGCTCTACGAGCGCTTCGCGGAGGAGAGCCGCGCGCGCTTCGGCGCCATCATCGCCGGGATCCGCGGGGTGGACGAGGTGACGTCGGCCGCGGATCGGCTGCTCGACGACTACTACAGTCGCGTGGCGGCGGATCCGGCCATCCAGGACCTGCAGAACGCGATCCAGGCCGACAAGGCGCTGCAGAACCTCGACATCGCCGAGACCAGGCAGCAGGCGAAAATGTTCTGCGACCATGTCGGCCCGATGCTTGAGCCGGAGCGGCGCGAGGCGTTCGGCCGCGTGGTTTTCCTGGTCTTCCAGCTTGCCGGCGGCGTGGTGCGGCTGGCGCTGACGCAGGATGAAGCGGAGAGCCGGCGCACGATCGATGACTACCGGTCGATCATCCACACGCAGTTGCGGCTGTTCCTCTGATCGGCATCAGGGATCCAGCTTCGGCCCAAGAATCTCCACCAGCCAGTCGACGAACACCCGCACCCTTGGCGACAGCTGGCGGCTGCGCGGATAGAGGACCGAGATCGGCGTCGGCGTCGGCGGATTGTCCGGAAGCACCTCGACCAGACGACCGGCCTCGATGTCATCGGTAAAACGGCGGCGCGGTGCCTGGTAGAGGCCGAAACCCTGGAGCACCAGCGTGGCGGCCGTGTCGGAGTTGGAAACCGTGACCCGCGACGGCAGCACGATCTCGCGCACCTTGCCGTCGACGGTGAATTCCAGCGGCATCACCTGCCCGGTGCGCGACGAGACGAAGCCGATCATCACATGGCCAGCCAGCTCGTCCAGGTCACGCGGCAGGCCCCGGCGCTCGACATAGTCGGCGCTGGCGAGCGTCGTCTCGCGCGCGATGCCGATGCGGCGCGCGATCATGTCGCTATCCGGCAGCGTGCCGGCGCGCACCACGCAGTCGACGCCCTCGCGCACGAGGTCGACGAGGCGGTCGCCCTCGCCGATATGCAAGCTGAGCCCAGGATAGCGGGCGAGCAGCGCCGGCAGTTCCGGGATGACGACGGTGCGAGCCAGGTTGCCGTTGATGTCGATGCTGAGCCGCCCACGCACCTCATGCGCGCCGAAGCCACCCTCGGCGTCCTCGATGTCGGCGAGGATGCCGATGCAGCGCTGGTAATAGGCGTCGCCGTCGAGCGTCGTCGTGACGTGGCGGGTGGTGCGCCGAAGCAACTGCACACCCAGGCGCTCCTCCAGCTGCTTTATCGCGGCGGTGGCGCTGGAGCGCGGCAGACCGAGATCGGCGGCGGCAGCGGTGAAGCTGCGCCGTTCCACGACGCGGGTGAAGAGCCGCATGCTGTCGAACCTGTCCATCGGTGATTGTTCGCACAGTATGAATAGTGTTGGCAATCCGTGCCCGATTATATCGTCCAGCAAGGCGAGTATATGCATCTCCATCCAAAACAGAAGGAGTTCTCGCCATGACCACCCGGCCCATCGCTCTTATCACCGGCGGCAGCCGCGGCCTCGGCCGCAACACCGCGCTCAGCCTCGCCCGCAAGAGCGTCGACGTCATCGTTACCTATCACTCGCGCGCCGACGAAGCTGAGGCGGCTGTCGCCGAAATCGACGCTGCCGGCGGCCGCGCCGCGGCGCTCCAACTCGACACCGGCGCCGTCGCCACCTTCCCCGCCTTCGCCGAGGCGTTGAAGAAGACGCTGAAGGAGACCTGGCAGCGCGACCGCTTCGACTATCTCGTCAACAATGCCGGCACCGGCCTGCGCAAGATGATCGCCGAGACGACCGAGGAGGAATTCGACACGCTGATGAACACCCACCTGAAGGGCGTGTTCTTCCTCACCCAGGCGCTGCTGCCGCTGATCAATGACGGCGGCCGCATCATCAACATCTCCAGCGGTCTCGCCCGCTTTGCCGCACCCGGCTCGTCGGCCTATGCGATGATGAAGGGCGGGATCGAGGTGTTCACCCGCTATCTCGCCAAGGAACTCGGCCAGCGCGGCATCACCGCCAACACCGTGGCGCCGGGCGCAATCGCCACCGACTTCAACGGCGGTCATGTGCGCGACAATGCCGAGATCAACCGCATGGTGGCCGGCGTCACCGCGCTCGGCCGGACCGGCGTCGCCGACGACATCGGGCCGATGATCGCCTCGCTGCTGTCGCAGGACAATCGCTGGGTCAACGCCCAGCGCATCGAAGTCTCGGGCGGCATGAATATCTAGGTAACCTGGCGGATCAGCCCTTCGAAGCCGTCGGCGAGATTTGAATTGCCGGCGGCGACGAAGCTCGAAAGGCGCCTGGCTCGCCCAGGAGTCTTGTTGGCATCGAGCAGCACCGCCCTGCCTTCATGCATGACGAAATCGAACTTGCCATAATCGAAACCAAGTTCACGCCTTATAGCGCGAAGCTCGTCGGGAACCGGAACAGGTTCGCGGCGGATCGTATCGTCGCCCTTTACGAGACTTTGCGCCGAACGATGCCCGTTGCTGGTGCTGCGCGCGCCGAGGCGTTAAGGGCACCGATATATTCCTTCGCGATCCCGTCGGCGAAAGACCGCGTTCCTCGTGCGAATGCGGGCCGGGAAAAATTTCGCGCGGTTCGCTCCTTGCGCGCGCCTTGACTCTCGAAACCCTCCGGCCTATCTCAGCGCCACGTTAGCACTCGCCTTGCGTGAGTGCTAACTCATATCCGGCCTCGCCGGATGGAGGAACAGTTCTCACCGTTCTCATCGAGGAAGACACTAATGGCAAAGTCCAAGTTCCGCCCGCTTCATGACCGCGTGGTCGTTCGCCGGGTCGAATCCGAATCCAAGACCGCCGGCGGGATCATCATCCCGGATACGGCGAAGGAAAAGCCGCAGGAAGGCGAGATCATCGCCGTCGGCTCCGGCGCCCGCGACGAGGCCGGCAAGCTCGTGCCGCTGGACGTCAAGGCCGGCGACCGCATCCTGTTCGGCAAGTGGTCCGGCACCGAAGTCAAGCTCAATGGCGAAGACCTTCTGATCATGAAGGAATCCGACATCATGGGCATCATCGGCTGAACATCGGCCTCACCGTCAACTGAATCTTGAATCTGCGGGTTCGACCCGAACCCCTGACAGGAGCTTACAATGGCTGCAAAAGACGTAAAGTTTTCCCGTGATGCCCGCGAGCGCATGCTGCGCGGCGTCAACATCCTCGCCGACGCGGTGAAGGTGACCCTCGGCCCCAAGGGCCGCAACGTCGTCATCGACAAGTCGTTCGGCGCCCCGCGCATCACCAAGGACGGCGTCACCGTCGCCAAGGAAATCGAGCTTGAGGACAAGTTCGAGAACATGGGCGCGCAGATGGTCCGCGAAGTCGCTTCGAAGACCAACGACATCGCCGGTGACGGCACCACGACCGCGACCGTCCTGGCGCAGTCGATCGTCCAGGAAGGCCACAAGGCGGTTGCCGCCGGCATGAACCCGATGGACCTGAAGCGCGGCATCGACCTCGCCGTGACCGAAGTCGTCGCGGCGCTCGGCAAGGCCGCCAAGAAGATCAAGACCTCCGAGGAAGTCGCCCAGGTCGGCACGATCTCGGCCAATGGCGACGAGTCGGTCGGCGCCATGATCGCGGAAGCGATGCAGAAGGTCGGCAACGAAGGCGTCATCACGGTTGAAGAAGCCAAGACCGCCGAGACCGAGCTCGAAGTCGTCGAAGGCATGCAGTTCGACCGCGGCTATCTCTCGCCCTACTTCGTCACCAATGCCGACAAGATGGTTGCCGATCTCGAGGACGTCTACATCCTCCTCCACGAGAAGAAGCTCTCCAACCTGCAGGCCATGCTGCCGGTGCTCGAGGCTGTCGTGCAGACTTCGAAGCCGCTGCTC
This sequence comes from Mesorhizobium abyssinicae, assembly GCF_049887195.1. NCBI lineage: Bacteria > Pseudomonadati > Pseudomonadota > Alphaproteobacteria > Hyphomicrobiales > Phyllobacteriaceae > Mesorhizobium > Mesorhizobium abyssinicae. The sequence continues at coordinate 189,175 of NZ_JARAKC010000009.1, read as the reverse complement.
ATCATCTCGGAAGACGTCGAAGGCGAGGCCCTGGCCACGCTGGTCGTCAACAAGCTGCGCGGTGGCCTGAAGATCGCCGCCGTCAAGGCGCCGGGCTTCGGTGACCGCCGCAAGGCCATGCTGGAAGACATCGCCATCCTCACCGGTGGCCAGGTCATCTCGGAAGACCTCGGCATCAAGCTCGAGAACGTCGGCCTCAACATGCTCGGCCGCGCCAAGAAGGTGTCGATCTCCAAGGAGAACACCACCATCGTCGACGGCGCCGGCAAGAAGGCCGAGATCCAGGGCCGCGTCGCCCAGATCAAGCAGCAGATCGAGGAGACCACCTCGGACTACGACAAGGAGAAGCTGCAGGAGCGTCTCGCCAAGCTGGCGGGCGGCGTCGCGGTAATCCGCGTCGGCGGCGCGACGGAAGTCGAAGTCAAGGAAAAGAAGGACCGCGTTGACGACGCGCTGAACGCGACCCGCGCGGCCGTGGAAGAAGGCATCGTCGCCGGCGGTGGCGTGGCCCTGCTGCGCGCTTCGGGCAACCTGAAGGCCACCGGCGCCAACTCCGACCAGGCCGCCGGCATCAACATCGTGCGTCGCGCGCTGCAGGCTCCGGCCCGCCAGATCGCGGCCAACGCCGGTGCTGAAGCCTCGATCGTTGCCGGCAAGATCCTGGACAACAAGGGCGCCACCTTCGGCTACAACGCCCAGACCGGCGAATATGGCGATATGATCGCCATGGGCATCGTCGACCCGGTCAAGGTCGTTCGCACCGCCCTGCAGGACGCGGCCTCGGTCGCCGGCCTCTTGGTCACCACCGAAGCCATGATCGCCGAGGCTCCGAAGAAGGAGTCGGCTGGCGGCATGCCCGGCGGCATGCCCGGCGGCGGCATGGGCGGCATGGGCGGCATGGACTTCTAAGAAGTCCATAAAGCACGCCCATCAACTAACAATGCTCAAGCCCGCAAGCGGGCTTGAGTGGCGGCATGGATTTCTAATCCAGCCTCTCTCGCGAAGCATACGGAAAGGGCGCCGAAAGGCGCCCTTTTTCGTTGTCGCTTGGCGCTGCGTCAGCGAAGGCCTTGCGGCTCTAAGTCCTGCCCGCTGACTCTTTCCTGAGCAAATTGTCAACCAAATCAGCTATTTCGATCAAGCGCTTGTGAACCGAGCCAGAAATTGTAGGACAATAAATTTTAACACATTCACGGTTACTAAAGAACGGAGCACCGCCAGGTTGCTCGAGATTGCAGCGTTCTTCAGGTCAGCCTCATGCAGATTTTCCGGCGGTTTTCGCGTAGCCGTGACGGCAACGTCCTCATCATCTCGGCCCTGGTGCTGCCGCTGCTCATCGGCATGGCGGCGCTGGTCACCGAATATGGCGGGGCCCTGGTCGAGCGCTCCGACAACCAGCGCATCGCCGACCTCTCGGCCTTTGCCGGCGCGCTTGCCTACAACGCTACGAAGTCCACCGATCAGATGAAGGCGACGGCGGTCAATGTCGCCGTCCTCAACGGGGTGCCCGCGGTCGACGTGCAGGCCTCGCTGGTGACGTCGCCGAAGACCAGCGGCATGAAAGCTGTTTCGGTGACGATCAACACGCCGAAATCGCTGATCCTGGCGCGGGTGCTGCAGGACCGCCAGCAGTTGAACATCCACGCCAACTCGATCGCAGAAGTCGGTGCGGCGGCGTCGACGCCCGGCTGCATGCTGGCGCTCGACGGCACCCAGACCGGCATCACGCTTTCCGGCGGCACCAAGATCAACGCGCCGAAATGCACGGTCTCCTCGAACAACACGGTGACGGTGCCTTGCGGAACGACCATCTCGGCGATCGGCGTCACCTACAATTCGACGACGGCGCCAAGCCAGCCCTGCAGCGGCATCACCGGCACGATCTCCAAGAAGTACACGGCCGATCCGCTGGCCGGCAACACGGCCGTCACCGCCGCCGTCGCCCGTATCACCACCGTGGCGGCGCTTTCGACGACGAGCGCGCCGACGGCGCCGACCACCCCCACCGGCAGCGATATCGCCTTCGCGTGGAACCAGAGCTCGACGCAGAGCCAGGCAACCACGCTCGGCTGCACGGCCAGCTGGGCATCGGCGACCTCGACCTGGACGCTGAATTGCGGCAGCAAGACCACGGTCAACCTGGGCACCATCACCATTGGCGGTGGCATCAACCTCAATTTCGCCACCAGTGGTGCTGCGAGCACCGTCTACAACATCGCCGGCGACCTCACGACCAGCGCCACGACCAAATTCGGCCCCGGCACCTACAATTTCGCCAAGACGCTGACCACGGCCGGAACCACGACCTTCGGCGCCGGCACCTACAATTTCGGCAAGCAGGTGACGACCGCCGGGATAACGACGTTCGGCGCCGGAACCTTCAACTTCACCAAGGGCCTGACGACCGGCGGCGGCGCCACCACGACCTTCGGCGCCGGCACCTTCAAGATCGGCATCAGCGACAACACCTGCGGCGGCACCGCGCGTGTCAGCCTCTGCAACACCAGCACGCTCACCTTTGGCGGGCCGAGCACGTTCGAGCTGCCAGGTGGCTTCAACAACACCGGCGGCGCGACGCTGACCTTCGGCTCCGGCACCGCCAACAGCTACAAGATCGGCCCCGGCAGCAATGGCGATGCCATCACGCTCGGCGGCGGTTCCAAGACTATCCTGGCCGACGCCACCAGTTCGGGCGTGTTCCAGGTGGTCGGCAATGTGAACGGCGGCGGTGGCGGCAGCTGCTTTGTCGTGCCGGCCACGGCGCAGCACGACATCGAAGGCAACTTCATCGGCTCGGGCGCCATCCTGCTCGGCGCCGGCATCTACACGGTGGACGGCTATTTCGCGCTCGGCGGCAGCGGAGGCGGCAGCGCCAGCTGCGGCGGCTCGACGATCAGCATCAGCGGCACCGATGTGACGCTGGTGCTGTCGGGCAAGGCCAAATCGAGCTCGGGAAGCTGCAACGGCTATGTCTTCTGCGTGGCGGCCGGCTACAGCAACATCGTGCTCACCGCGCCGCAGACCGGCGCCACGGCCAAGCTCGCCGTGATCGGGCCGACCTCGACCTCGGTGACCGCCGGCGCCACCTTCGCCGAAGGCGGCTCCAATGCGCAGATCTCCGGCGCCTTCTATTTCCCCTATGGCCCGATCATCATGAACGGCGGCTCCAGCGTGCTCGGCTCGGCCACCGACGCCACCAAATGCCTGCAGATGATCGGCTCGCGCATCACGCTGTCGGGCGGCACGGCCGCTGCGAGCGAATGCATCGCCGCCACGAGCGCCTCCACCGCGAGCAAAGTGAGCTTGGTCCAGTAATGATTTCAAACATCCTTCGCCGCCTGCCGCGCTTGTTGCGCGGCTCGGCCCTCGCCCGCTCCCTCTGCCGCGATCGATCCGGCGTCTCGGCGGTCGAGTTCGCGCTGGTCAGCCCGGTGCTGATCACCATCCTAGCCGGGACCGTCGATATCGGCGCTTCGCTCAAGGCAAAATTCGATCTGACCTCGGCGATCTCGGCCGGCTCCAATTATGCCCTGCTCGGCGCCGACAAGGTGACCTCGACCGGCGGCGCCACGCTCGCCGCCAACATCATGGCGGTGGTGACCAGCGGCCTCAGCGGCACCGGCGGCACCATCAAGGTGGTGGTCAACAATGGCGCGTCGATCACCTACAACGCCAGCACGGCCACCGCGAGCCAGAGCGGGACGGCATCCAACGCCGACCTCTGCTATTGCCCGACCGTTTCGGGGACCACCGTGACCTGGGGCACCTCGGTGACCTGCAGCGCCGCTTGCCCCAAGGGCGGCATTTCCGGAAAGTTCGTGGCCATCACCGCAAGCAGGCCGTTCGCGCCGCTGTTCGGCGGCCTCGGCATCGTCAAGAGCGGCAACATCGGCGTCGAGGCCATGGTGCAGCCGCAATGAAGGGCCTGTCGTCATTTCTCCGCGACAGGTCCGGCGCCAATGCGGTCGAGTTCGCGCTGCTTTCGGTGCCGCTGCTGATGGTGCTGTTCGGCACGGTGGAGTTCGGCCGCATGTACTGGGTGCAGCACGCGCTGCAGGAAACCGCGACCTCGGCGGCGCGCTGCGTTGGCGTGCTGCAGAGCGGGTGCACGAAAAGCGGCGTCTACAACTCGGCCAGCACCGTCAGCTACATCAGCACCATGGCCGCGACCGACGGCATCGCGCTGAGCGGCAGCAACATCACCGTCAACAACAACACGACCTGCTCGGGCCTCAGCGGGTTTTCGACGGTGCGGATATCCTACACATTCTCGACCGTGCTGCCGACCTTCCTGACCGCGCTGGCCAATGGGCCGCTGCTCAGCGCAACGGCCTGCTTCCCCAACCAGGGCGCCTAGAGCGTTTCTCCATTTCACGGAGACGGCGAACCGCCCTATCTCTCTGCTTTGACACAATTCCGGAGGCGCATGAACTGCTCTAAACGGTAGCTTCCTCGCGCTCCGCCGCCTTGCCGGCACACACCGCCGCCTCCACCAGCGCCGTCACTTCATCGGCCACGGCCGTGAGCGGCCCGTGGTCGCGGGTGGCTCGGGCGATCACCATCAGGCCCTCGAGCGAGGATTCGACGAGCAGCGCAAGCGCCTGCGCGCGCCGCTCGGGCACCCCTGCCCTGACGAATGCCTGGCGCAGCAGGCCAATCCACTGCTCGAAGGCCGAGCGGCACAATTCCGCCAGCTCCGGTGTTGGCGAGTCCAGCACCACAGGCGCGATCGGACAGCCGAGCGAGAACTGGTTCTCCTCCAGCATGGTAGCCACCGACTGATAGATGTGGCGGACCGATACGGCCGGGTTGTCTTCCGCCGCCAGCGCAGCACCCAGCCGCTCCGTCACCTCGGCGACGCTAGCGCGCGTCACCTCGATGACCAGTTGGTCCTTGCCGCCCGGAAAATGGAAGTAGAGCGAGCCGCGGGGGGCCGCGCTGGCGCTCAAAATGTCGTTCAGCGAGGTGCCGTGATAGCCGCGCTGCCTCAGCAGCAGGCCGGTCGTCTCGAGTATGCGGGCCCGGGTGTCGTTCGCCATGTCAACCTCTGTCAGGAGCAACCATTATAGGCCTTGCGCAGAATATGACAATCGGTCTACATAATATGCAGATCGGTCTATATATTCACTCGTCGACCCAGGAGGACACGATGACAATTCGCGAGGCTTCGGCCGAATGGCAAGGCGCGCTGAAGGAAGGTTCGGGCCGCCTGCGGCTTGGCAGCGGCGTCTTCGAAGGCGCCTATTCCTTTCCGTCGCGTTTCGAGAATGGCCCCGGCACCAACCCGGAAGAGCTGATCGCCGCGGCGCATGCCGGCTGCTTCTCGATGGCTCTGACCTTTGCTCTCGGCCAGGCGGGTCCCGTCGCGCGGAACATCCGCACCATTGCCAGGGTGCATCTCGGTGCGACTGCGGCGGGGCCGACGATCACGCGCATCGACCTCGAAACGGAGGCGGAGGTCGCGGACCTCGCGCAAGACGAATTCGAGCGCCTTGCCCAATCCGCCAAGGCCGGCTGCCTCGTCTCGCGCGCGCTGGCCGGCGTGCCTCAGATCAACCTCAGGGCGATCCTCGTCGGTGCCGGACAATGACCTCAGGAGAAAACGCAATGAAACCCGATAGCATCATCGACATCCACCCAGACGACCAGTCTCGAGAGACGGCCGAGATCATGCGGCGCTTCAACGACGTGTTCCAGCGCCACGACCCGTCGGCGCTGGCCGAACTGGTGGGCGAGGACTGCGTGATCGAAAACACCGTGCCGGCGCCCGAGGGTGCCCGCCACACAGGTGGCGAGGCGTGCGTCGGGCTATGGAGGGCGATCGCAACCGAGGCCGGCACGCGCTTCGACCTGGAAGAAACCTTCGTCGCCGGCGAGCGGGCGACGATCCGCTGGCGCTACTGGATGGCGGACGGCAATTCGCTGCGCGGCGTCAACCTGATGCGCGTTGCCGGCGGGCGCATCGTCGAGGCGATGGGATATGTGAAGGGGTAGCGCCGATTGGCGCTACCGGTCCGTCAGCGCCAGCTTGGCGCCGAGCATGACGAAAGCGCCGGCGAAGGTGCGGCGCATCCAGGTCAGCACCTTCGGCCGCGACACGACATGGCTGCGGATCGAGGCCGCGAAGATGCCGTAGCCGGCGAAGACGAAGAAGGTGACGAGCATGAAGACGCCGGAGAGCTCCAGCATCTTCGAAAACGCGTTCGGTTCGGTGGTGCTGACGAATTGCGGCAGGAAGGCAAAGAAGAAGATCGACAGCTTCGGATTGAGGATGTTGATCAGGATGCCGGACGTGATCACCTTGCCGGCCGAGCGCGGCGCGACGTTCTCGTCGACGCTGAGGCCGCCCTTCTCCTTCAGCGTGTTCCAGGCCATGTAGAGCAGATAGGCGACGCCCAGATATTTCAGCGTCTCGAAGGCGACAGCGCTGGTGTGCAGCACCGCGGCGAGGCCAGTGATGGCGGCCGCCATATGCGGGATGATGCCCAGCGTGCAGCCGAAGGCGGCAATGATCGAGGCGCGAGCGCCGCGCGAAAGGCCGGCGCTCAGCGTGTAGAGAACGCCGGTGCCCGGCGAGGCGACGACGATCAGCGTCGTCAACAGGAATTCGATGCTCATATATCCTCCGCGGCCCCTGCCCGGCGCGGAAGGTATCGGGCCGCTTGAGGCGGGGCAAGCGGGGTCGGTGAGCAATCTCCCCCCTCGAGGGGGAGACCAACAAGCGGCAGCCCATGCGCGGCACGCGCCATCAGGCAGTCGTCGCCGCCGGGCATGCAGGCGCGGCAGACATCGGGGCGGAGCTCATAGATGCCGCAGGCCGTGTGCCTGCCGATCTCGCCGGAGAGCGCGGAACAGCGCACGCCCTCGCAGCGCATGCCGGACAGGTCGGCCGACACGAATTTCTCCGGAATGCGATCGAGCTGCGCGTCGTCTTCCGTCGAGAAACGCGGCCATTCGGCCGAGTAGGAACAGCAGGCGCCGCAGCTCTGGCAATCAAAGACGACGCTTTCAGCGACACCTGTCCAGCCGAGACCGCTGGCCAAGCCGGATGGCCAGTTCGGATCTTCGTGATCGGCCTCGTGCGGCAAAGCGCTATTTCTTCTTTTTGGTCTTGCGAGGCGGCGTTTGCCCCGACCCGTCGAACAGGTCGGTGGCCGCCGGCTTGTCGGCCTTGGGCGCGGCGGCCGGCTTGGCCGGCTTGGCTGCAGGCGGAGACGCGGATGGAGCCTTGGCGGAGAATTTGATGGCCATGTCTTTCCTTGCCGTGAGCATGGGGACGCGCGGCGCTGCGCGTCGATCGACGAATCTCGGCCGGTCCTAGCACAGATCGGCGCCGCGGAAACGGAAAAGGCCAGCCTTGCGCCCGGGCGCCGCACAGCCACGCTGACAGAGGCTGCAATTTTTCTTCGCCGGCTGTGGAACCGATGCCGAGGTCAGCCGTTATGGTGATGTCGTCGGTTCATGAGAGCAATCTCAAGTTTTCGGACGGCAAAAGGACGCCCCCACGCAATAAACCGCGCGAGGGGCGTTCTTTTATGGCGCTCACATGATCACGCTCATCATCGGCAGCACCTCGTAGTGGAAGCCGCGGCCCGACTGCACAACCGGATCGGCATCGGTCACCGCCCTCGCCTCGGCTTCGGTGCCGACGCGAAGGATGCACAGGCCCCAGGGCCCGGTCGGGTCGGCGACCGGGCCAGCGATCATCATCGTCCCCTCGCGAAGCTGGGTCCGCAGATAGTCGGCATGGCGGCCCATCAGTGTCCGCTCCTCCTCAGTCAGGGTGAAGGCGAAATCCGGGCGCGGCGGGATCAGCCGGCAATGGAACACGCCGGACGGCTTGATGCCCGCCTCGCCGTCGAGGAACTGACCGAGCCAGCCCAGTACCCGCTCCCAGCCCGAGCCATGGTCGCGGCAGGAGTCCCGGCGCGCGCCAAAACCCTCGTGGCGCAGCGTCAGCCGCGTTCCGGTCTCCACCGGCTCCAGCGTGTAGGTGACGGTCGTCACGTGGTCGCCGTCCCACGGCGCCCTCCAGGTCATCACCAGGCGGTGCGGCGGCTCGACCTCGACATATTCGCCCTGGACGTGGAAATCACGGCGGTCGGCGCCCTTGCCCTCGGAGCGCCAGGCGCCGCCCGGCCGGACGTCAGCGGTGTGCTTCGTGGTGCGGTACATGTCGTCCGCACCCCACCAGAGCGGGATCTGGTCCGCGGCGGTGATCGCGCGGAACACCCGCTCCGGCGGCACGGCGATCGTCACGGTGGCCAGGATGGTGCCAGCCGACACGTCGGCGATCGCGCGTGGTCTGTCATTGCCCGCCATCACTCTTCCTCCAGATAGGATTTCAGATTGCCGAGGCTCGCCTGCCAGAAGTCGCGGTAGGGCAGGATCCAGTCGGCGACGTCCTTCAGTTCGGCCGGCTCCAGCCGATAGAGCCGCTCGCGGCCGTACTTCTGCTCGGAGACGACGTTGAGCTCGCGCAGGATGCGCAGGTGCTTGGAGATCGCCGGCCGGCTCTGCGAAAAGGCCGCGGCCAGTTCGTTGACCGGCGCCGGACCCAGCCGCAAGCGGTCGAGGATGGCGCGGCGCGTCGGGTCGGCGATAGCGCGGAAAACGGAGCGGTCAGGATCAGCCTGCGGCATAATACGTATCCATTTGGTTACGCATTATGCCGAACCGGGATGGAGGTCAATTTTCTTCGCCCGATATGCTGCCGCAGAGGCTGAACGCCTCAATCCATGCCGAAACCGCCCCGGCGGTCGAGGATAGCCTTTGAGCCTCTCTGGAGGCCCTCCTGGTGGTCAGTCCTGTTCGTGAGGACCGGGCTCCGGCCACGGTTCCTTCGCCGCCTCCGCGTACCAATGCCGCATCGCCGGTGTCGACAGCACGGCGTCGACATAGGCCCGCGTATCGGGCGCTAGTTCCCCGCCATAGGTGTCGAAGCGGGTGACGATCGGAGCGTACATGGCGTCGGCCGCGGTGAAATGGCCGAACAGGAACGGGCCGCCCTTGCCGTATTCGGCGCGGCATTGCCGCCAGATCGCCTCGATGCGAGCCCGCTGGACCTCGCCCTCGGAATCGAGCGGCTTGTGGCTCTTCGGCCGGCGCAGGTTCATCGGCCAGCCATAGCGGACCTCGCGAAAGCCGGAATGCATCTCGGTCGCCACCGAGCGCGCCAGGGCGCGGGCGCCGAGATCGTCCGGCCAGAGCTTTTTCTCGGGATAAAGGTCGGCCAGATATTCAAGGATCGCAAGGGTTTCCCAGACGATCCTGCCATTGTGATTCAACACCGGCACCAGGCCGGTCGGCGACACCTTGGCCAGATTGGCAAAGGTCTCGGGCGTGCGCAGGCGCACAAAACTCTCCTCGAACGGGATCTCCAGATGCCGCATCGCCACCCAAGGCCTGAGCGACCAGGAAGAAAAGCATTTGTTGCCGATGAAGAGCGTGAATTCAGCCAAGGCGGTTCCCCCTGTTTTCCCGTCACCTTAGTGGCGCGCAGCGAAGCGGCAAAGCGTTTCGCTGACGATATTGCCCAGCGCCTTCGCGCGGCTCGCTTCTGCCGTGCGGAACCGGGAGGCACATCAGCCCGTTTCTCTCGCGATTGGATCTCCGGGAGATGCGGAGATGGTGAACATCGACCAGATTGCGGGCCTGGCCAAGCAGATCAAAGGCTCGATCCGGGAGACGGTTGGCAAGGCCATCGGAAACCGTCCGATGCAAATCAGGGGCATCGCGGACAAGGCTACGGGCAAGGTGCAGAAGGCCTGTGGCGACATGAAAGCCGTGATCAAAAAGGCGATGTGATTTGGCAGGCCTTCGCGGTCATGTCTCAAGCGCCTTCGTGAACGCGTTGGTGAAGACAATTTCGCCGTGGTCGCCGACCGCTTCACCGAGCACCACGTCCAAGCTGTCGCCGGTCACCCGCGCCAGCGCGAAGCCACCCATATAGGCGGCCTTCGGCTTGAACAGGTCGAGCCCGTCGCGGCGGTAGATCATCGGCACCTCGTGCTGATGGCCGTGGAAGATTGCGATGACGTTGTAGCCCTTGAGGGCCGCCAGCAGCGCCTGGCGATCCGCCTCGCCCCACCAGTGCGGCGCGCCGGTGCCGCCGTCGTCATAGGTCCGCTTGGCCGGATCCCAGCGCTCGGTCGAAAAGATGTCCCAGCCATAGTGCTGGAACAGGATGACCGGGCGGCCGTCGCCGGCATAGGTCGCCAGGTCCTGCTTCAGCCATGGCAGGCTGCTCAGCGCTCCATGGCCGGTGTCGCCGGCGAAGCGGTGCGTCTGGACGAGATGCAGGCCGCCCCAATCCCAGGAATAGCAGTCGGTGTCGACGTCATAGTCGGTCGTCGGCACCGGCGGCTTGAAGAACACGCCGGCGCGATGGTTGACCTCGACATAGTCGCGCAATTCGCGGCGGTACCAGTCGACATGCGGCGGCGAGCCGTTCTGGTCGAGGTCGTGGTTGCCGAGCCCGACATAGACGGGCATGTGGACGCGGTCCGGACCGATGCCCTGCTGGTAGCGCTGGCTGAACTGCAGCAGCTGCGTGCCCTCGCTGGGCTCGGTGACCTGGCCGCCGCCGTCGTCGGTGATGTCGCCGCCGGTGACCAGGCCAAGCGGCGTGCCGATGCGGCTGCCGGCCGAACGCAGGCCGGTGGCGACACCGCCGATCTCGGCCGGCCATTGCTTGTCCGCGATGCCGTTCAGCGCGGCGACGCTGCGCAGCAGCGCGGCATCGGTCTTGCCCTCCTGCAGGCAGTTGGGGCTCAGCCCGCTCGCCATGCGGCAGGCATGGATATCGGCGATGAACAGGAAGGTGGCGTCGATCGGCTGGATGCGCTTTCCGGTCTGGCCGTATGCCTGGCGAGCAAAAGCGCCGGCCGCCGCAAATCCCGCCATCCGCGCCAGGACAGCGCGACGGGAGATCGAATGGGTTCGGCTGCGATTCATCATGGCCGAGATTCAGCACAGGCGGCGCCCGGCCGTCCAGTTCCCTCCCCGACCCGCCAAGCATCGACATGGCGGAATGGGTCTGGCAGTCTTGCGCCTTCAACTTGAGCGGGAAGAGGAGGATGCGATGAAGGCCGCAACGTTCGGCATGGCCCTGCTTGCCACGGTGGGCGCCGCGCATGGCGCCGAATGCGTCGATGCCAAGACCGCCAAGACCGGCTTCGTGCTGGAGATGCCGGGCGTCCGCAGCGAGTTCCGGCCGGCGGCCGGCGGCATGGTTTCGGTCGCCAACACATACCAGTCGGAATCGCCGCAGACGCAGTATCTCTATGCCGGGCTGATCGAGGTGTTCCGCGACAGCACGACCGGCCATCTGGCGATGATCCCGCTCGGCGACCTGAAAAAGCTGTTTCCGCTGAAGGCAGGCGCGAAGAGCACGACGCAGTTCGTCGAGCTGTCGCCGAAGAAGCAGCCGAAAGGCACCAAGACGCTGGAACTGGCGGTGAAGGGCAGGGAGACGTTCAGCCTCGGCGGCTGCAAATACAATGTGCTGGCGGTCAAGGAGACGATCAAGAACCAGGCCGGCGAGACGCTGGACACGTTCACCGCGCTCTACGCGCCGGATCTCGGCGCATCGCTGGCCCGGCGCTATGACGAGGGATCGAATTCGGAGAGCGTGGTCGGCTACGAGACGATCAAGCCGCTGCCGCAGTAGCGCCTGACGGCCGGAATCGCTGGCGGGCCGACATCAAAGGGTTCTCGGTCGCGGCAGCACCCTGCGGCGCCGCCTCGCTGCCAATCCGCTCTGTGAGGACGGGGCGCCCTGCTCCAACCCCGCCAGGCAATCAAGCAGCAGACCCGCATCCTGCGCCGTCTTGGCCATCGACATGGCGCCCGAATAGGCGGCGACCGCCAGCGCCGCATAGCGCTCGGGGTCCGTGCCCTCGTCCCGGCCCGCTTGCCGGTCGACCCGCAGCTTGTCGGCGATCGCCAGCCGCCAGCCGGCAAAAATGCCGGCAAGCGCGATGCGGAAGTCCGGGTCGGCGAGCGACAGTTCATGCGCGAGGTTGTTGAGCGGACAGCCGCGCACAAAACCTTGCCGATCCAGTTCCGCCGCCACCGCCTCGAACACGGCGCGGACGCCTTCGCGCGCCGAGGATGCGGCGCGCACCGGCGCGATCCAGGTCTGATCGACGGCGGCGGCCACCCGCTCCTCGATCACCGCCAGCGCCAGCGCCTTCTTGGTCGGGAAATGGTGATGCAGCGCGCCGCCGGTGACGCCCGCCGCCGCCATCAGGTCACCGAGACTGGAGGCATGATAGCCGCGCGCCTGGAAGGATTCCTCCGCCACGTCGAGCACGCGCCGGCGCATGCCTTCCGGGTCGTTGGTGCGTTTTTGGCGCATCGCCATCTCCTCCATCTTCCCTTGGGAGAGAAGGTGCCTGAACCAAGTGAAGGCGGATGAAGGGTGCTCCAGCCTGGCAAGGACGGCGATCCGTCCGGCGCCCTAATCCGTCTTGGCGCTGCGCGCCAATCCACCTCTCCCCGCAGAGGGAGAAGGAAGAGAGAAATAGCAGATTGACAAAACAGGACAACCGGTCTGTTTTACAAAACAGGACGATCACCCTGTTTTGGAGTCGACAATGGACCTTGCTCGAAACGAAACCTCTGCACGCCTTGCGTCACCGATCGTGGAACTCAGGCAGTACACGCTGAATCCCGGACGGCGCGAAACGCTGATCGACCTCTTCGACCGCGAGTTCATCGAAAGCCAGGAGGCGGCGGGCATGACCGTCATCGGCCAGTTCCGCGACCTCGACCGTCCGGACATGTTCGTGTGGATGCGCGGCTTCGCGGACATGGCGGCGCGGAAGGAGGCGCTGACGGCCTTCTATGGCGGCCCGGTGTGGGCCGCGCACAAGGAGGCCGCCAATGCGACGATGATCGATTCCGACGACGTGCTGCTGCTGAAGCCGGCATGGCCGGGCGCCGGGTTCGACCTGTCGAGGGTGCAGCGGCCAGCTCGCGACGGGGTCGAAAACCGAAGCGATAAGAAGCGCTTGCCTGGCATTGTTGAGATTCAGATTCATCATTTGCATCCGGGCGCCGAAGCCGACTACGCCGAGCGTTTCGAAACGGATGCCGCCCCGCTGCTCGCGGCGAACGGCGTGCGCCTGCTTGGCGCCTTCATCAGCGAGCATGCGGAAAACAGCTTCCCGCGCCTGCCGGTGCGATCGGGCGAAAACGTCTTTCTCAGCGTCAGCGGCTTCGACGACGAAGACGCGCGCCGGCGGTCGCAAACCGCCCTCGCCGCCTTGCCGGCATGGCAGGCGCTTCTCGGCAAGCAGCGGACAGACCAGACCAGGCCGACGGAAACATTGCGGCTCTCGCCGACATCGCGATCGCTACTCGGCTAGCCTTGCGGTAGTCGCTCCATTCCGGGGGCAGCCCAAATCGATGGCGAGCGCGGCAAGCCTGGCCTGGACGGGCGGACGACGCTTGCTCCAGCCGGTTGCCTGTTCCAGCGCGTAGGAAATTCCAAGCAGCCTATGGTCCTCGTTGGGCCGACCGGCAAGCTGAATGCCGATCGGCAGGCCGCCTTCGGACAGGAAAAGCGGGAGGCTGGCGGCAGGTTGTCCGGTCACGTTGAAGATTTCCGTGAACGGCGCGAAGCCGTAGGCCCGATCCACCCATGCTGCATAGTCGAACGCGGCGTCATCGCCACGGACAGCGCCAATCAGGGGCGGCAAGTCGGCTGTCGCCGGCGTCATGATCAGGTCGAACCCGTCGAACGTCCTTGCCATCGCAAGCGATGCCCGATGCTGTCGGGCCTGCGCCTTCAAATAGTCGGCGGCCGAGGAGCGGCGGAAACGGTCCAGCGCATGCAAGCTCAGCGCTTCGATTTCGCCGGGCAGAGGCATGCGGCCGATATCGTTGGCTCGCTCGTCGACGAGCAACGCGACCTCCGACATCCAGAAAATGCTCCATTCGGCGCCGCCATCAGCCTCCGGCGGAAAGCGGGCCTGGATCACCTCGTGCCCCATCTCCTCCAGCAGCACCATGGCTTGCCGGAACTTCTCCCCGATCTCCGCCGCCACCGGGGTGCCATCGGGCCGATGCGCCACGCAGGCAATGCGCATGCGCTCGGCCGGCGACGACAGCCAATCCAGATAGGAGGGCACCGATCTCGACACGAAGCATGGCGCGCCCGGTTCGGGGCCGACAGTGATATCGAGCATTGCGGCGGTGTCACGAACGGTTCGGGAAAGAACGTTCTCGACGAAAAGTCCGGCGCCGACCTGATCGCGATAGGGGCCGACGGGATTGAGGCCTCGCGACGGCTTCATGCCGAACACGCCGCAACAGGCCGCCGGCACCCGGATCGAGCCGCCGATGTCGGAACCGTGGGCAACCGCCACCATGCCGCTTGCCACCGCGGCCGCCGCGCCGCCGCTCGAACCGCCCGCCGTAACCGACAGGTCCCACGGGTTCAAGGTCGGGCCGTGAACAACGGGCTCGGTGACGAAGTCGTTGGCGAGTTCCGGCGTGTTGGTCTTGCCGAGCAAGGTCAGGCCGGCGGTCCGCCAGCGCCTGACGATTTCGCTGTCGGGCTTCGGCGCGGCATCCCTGAAATAGAGCGACGCGTGGGTGGTCGGCCACTCCCGCACATAAACGCCGGTGTCCTTGACCAGGAACGGGACACCGGCCAGCGCCGCCTTCGCATCGCAGTTCGCAGCGGCGGCAAGCGCGCGCCCCGCATCGATCAGCGTCACCGCATTGATCGCCGGGTTGAGCAATTCGATCGCTTCGATCGCGGCTTCGGCAATTTCGACGGGGGACAGTTCGCCGGAGCGGACGTGGCCGGCCAGGGCGACGGCGTCCGATGCCATGTATTGCGCCAGGTTCATGAGCGCCCTCGCCTCGAAACGGCTCCGCCCATGTGGCTTTGCCCGCCTTCGATCCGCGTCTGGACGTAGTCGAAGATGGCGGCCGCGACCAGCGCCGGATCTTCCCAGTGCGGATTGTGCCCGCAATGGGCCGCGGCAACGAGCATCGCGGCGGGAATTTTCTCAGCGAGCCGTCGCTGATGGGTTGCGTCGAAGATCGGATCGCGCCCGCCGCCGATAAGAAGCGTCGCCATACGCAAGGTGCGCGCGACGGCGGTGAGGTCCGTTGCGCGTATTTCGTCCAGGATCGCGCGCCAGCGTGACGCCGGCATCGCCGACGCCTCCTTGGCGGCGGCGGCTAGAAAGGCCTGCGGCACGCCGGGCTGGCAGGCATGCCACCAGGCATAAAACGGGTCCGCCGGCGATATCGGATCGCGCAGTTCCCGCACGCCTGCAACCATTGGATGGTCCACTGCCAGATCGGGCTTCAGAGTGCCGGCCAACAGCACCAACCCGCCGATGAGTTCCGGTTGCCGTGCAGCCAACTCGAGCGCGATCATGGCGCCCAGCGAATGGCCGACCACAACCGGCCGCTCCAGCCGCAAGTTGCGGACCAACCCCGCGAGATCGCTGGCGAAGTCGCCGATGCCATAGCCCCTTCCCGCCAGCGAGGCGCCATGGCCGCGCAGGTCGGGAATGATCAATCGGCGGCCGGCAAGGTGCGGTGCCAGAAGCGAGAAGCTGCGGCTGGTGTCGGTGAAGCCGTGCACCAACAGCAGCGCCGGCTCCGATCCGGCGAACTCGACATAGGCCATTTCGAGGCCGTCGAGGTCGATGACCCGCTTGCGGCTGGCCCAGGCTTCCTGTTCCGGCCAAGGGGCGAGCGCAGCAGAGCTCACAGGCCGAGCTTTTCCTTGACGGCGGCAAGGCCAGGCTTGCCGTCGAAGGTGGTCACGCCAGCGAGCCAGGCGTCGAGGCGGTCCTTGTTGAGCGTGATCGCCTTCAGTCCAGCCTCCTCGGGCTTCATGCCGTCATTGATCAGATAGCCCATGCCGACATTCTCGAAATCGACATCGAAGGCGAGATTCTTCAACAGCTGCGCGACATTCGGACATTGCTGGAGGTAGCCCTTGCGGACCTGCGTCGTCACCGTCGCTGCGCCAAAATTGGGGCCATAGAACTTGTCGCCGCCGGTCAGATACTTGAAGTCGTACATGGTGTTCATCGGATGCGGCGCCCAGCCCTGGAAGACGATGAACTGCTTTTCCTTGATCTCGTAGCCGACCTCCGAAAGCATGCCGGCTTCGCTCGACTCCACGACCTGCCAGCCGCCGAGGTCCAGCGACGGGTCGGCTATGGCGTCCATCATCAACTGGTTGGATCCGGGCTCGATGCCGTACATCTTCTTACCGAACTTGTCGGCGAACTTGTGCAGGTCCGAGAAGTCCTTGACACCGGCCTCCCAGACATAGGTGGGCACCGCGAAGGTGTATTTGGCGCCCTCGAGATTGACGCGCACATTCTCGACCGAACCATCCTTCTTGTAAGGCTCGTAATAGGTGACCATCGCGGGATCCCAGTAGCCCAGGAACAGGTCGAGATCGTTGTTCTTCATGCCCTCGTAGATGACGTTGATGCCGAGCACCTGGCTCTGCGGCTGATAGCCGAGCGCTTGAAGCAGGACGTTGGCGATCCCCGTGGTGAAGGCGAGATCGTTCCAGCCGGGTTCGGCCATGCGAACAGCGCTGCATTCCTTGGACTCGGCCGCCAGGCCCGGTTGCGTCGAGAGCGCCAGCACGCAGAGCGCGGCGCCTGCCCCTATCAAGCGATGCATTTCGGTTCTCCTCATTCGCGATTTGTTGACCAATTGGTTTGTATATTGTCCCACTGGTCAATTCTTGATCTCAGTGGACGAAAATGTCAACCTCGATTCTCGATGCACGGAATTCGCCCTTGAAACTCAAGCGTCTCAGCGACATACGCCGCACGGAACTGCGGCAGGCGGCCTTTGCCGTGCTTCAACGCGAAGGCATTGCCGGCGCCACAATCGAGAAGGTCGCCGCGCAGGCAGGCGCCTCGAAGGGCATCGTGCTGCACTATTTCAGCAGCAAGCAGGAACTCTTCGAGCATGCTATGCGCGAATCGAACCTCGTCCTGCGCAAGGCCGTGGTGGCGCGGCTGCGGCACGCGCAGACGCCGATGCAGCGGGTGGATGCCATCATCGACGGCAATTTCGAACCGCACCTGTTCCAGCCATCGCTCTGCTATGCCTGGCTGTCGCTCTGCGCCGAGGTGCCGCGCGACGCGAAGCTGGCGCGAATCCAGAAGGTGCTGCATGCGCGCATGCGCTCCAATCTTATGTCCGGGCTCAGCGCCCTTGCCTTGCCCGAGGACGCCGAGGAGATCGCGCTTGGCGTCACGGCGCTGATCGACGGGCTATGGCTGCGGCTCGGCCTGCAGCCTGGAAGCGTGTCGCGCGAACAGGCGATCCGACAGGTGAAGAGCTATGTCGCGGCGAGGCTGGCCATGCGGGAGCCTGTCCCGGCCGGCGGTTAAGCGCAGACTGCCTCCGCCAGCCGAAGTTCATACTGTGCGATAGGCTTTCGGCTTGACCGCGCCCGCCCGTCAGCGATGCACTCGTCGCGCAATGACGGAGGATCCCATGCGACTTCACGGCAAGCGGGCGCTGGTGACGGGCGGATCGGACGGGATCGGCCTGGCGATCTCGGAGGCCTTTTTGCGCGAAGGCGCCGATGTGCTGATCGTCGGCCGCGATGCCGGCAAGCTGGCAACGGCGCGCGACGCGCTGGCAAGCGAGGCGAAGGGTGGCGCGGCGGTCGAAACGCTATCGGCCGATCTCGCGACCGGCGCCGGCATGGATGCGACGGTTGCCCGGGTGAAAGCATCCGGCCAACTGCTTGATATTCTCGTCAACAATGCCGGCGTCGCCTATCTCGTGCCGTTCGAGACGGTCAGCGAGGCGCAGTTCCAGCATTCCTTCGCGCTCAACGTGACGGCGGCATTCTTCCTGACGCAGCGACTGTTGCCGCATTTCGGCGCCGGTGCCTCGATCATCAACATCTCCTCCTACTTCGCCAACAAGATGATCCCGAACCGGCCGTCGAGCCTCTATTCGCTCTCCAAGGGCGCGCTGAACTCGCTGACCAAGTCGCTCGCCTTCGAGCTCGGACCGCGCGGCATAAGGGTCAATGCGATCGCGCCGGGCACGATCGACACCGCAATGCGGCGCAAGTCGATCGAAAACCTGCCGGCCGCCGCGCAAGACGAGTTGAAGGCCCATGTCGAGCGCAGCTATCCGCTCGGTCGCATCGGCCGCACCGGCGACCTCGCCGGCATCGCGGTGTATCTCGCCAGCGACGAGGCGGCCTGGACCAGCGGCGGCGTCTTTGCCATCGACGGCGGCTACACGGCGGGGTGAATAGCCGATCTCCCCCCTTGTGGGGGAGATGGCCGGCAGGCCAGAGGGGGGCGCTGCCCCGCCAGCGTTTCAGCCATTGAGGGCCGGATGAAATGGCAGCTCGGATCATCCCAGGTGCCGTGATCCTTCGCGCCCCCCTCTGCCCTGCCGGGCATCTTCCCCACAAGCGGGGAGATTAGCTAACTCTTCAACCGATTTGCATCTTCTTCGCCCCCAATCTCCGCTTGATGCCATTTGTGCAACGCGATACGCCGTTGCCGAATTCGACAACCGGAGACCTCCAGTGAGCGCTGAGAAGACCAGAACCGAAACCGACACATTCGGTCCCATCGAGGTCGCCGCCGACCGCTACTGGGGCGCGCAGGCGCAACGGTCGCTGGGCAATTTCAAGATCGGCTGGGAAAAGCAGCCAGCGTCGATCGTGCGCGCGCTGGGCATCGTCAAGCGCGCCGCGGCCGAAGCCAATATGGAGCTGAAGCGCCTCGATCCCGCGCTCGGCAAGGCAATCATCGAGGCCGCTCAGGAGGTCATCGACGGCAAGCTCAACGACCATTTCCCGCTGGTGGTGTGGCAGACCGGCTCGGGTACGCAGTCCAACATGAACGCCAATGAGGTGATCTCCAACCGGGCGATCGAGCTGCTCGGCGGCGTCATGGGCTCGAAGAAGCCGGTGCACCCGAACGACCACGTCAATATGAGCCAGTCGTCGAACGACACCTATCCGACGGCCATGCACATCGCCTGCGCCGAACGCATCGTGCACGACCTGCTGCCGGCGCTGAAGCACCTGCACAAGGCGCTGGAGGCGAAGAGCCACGCGTTCGCGCACATCATCAAGATCGGCCGCACGCACACGCAGGATGCCACGCCGCTGACGCTGGGCCAGGAATTCTCCGGCTATGCCGCACAGGTCGCCTCCTCGATCAAGCGCATCGAGATGACGCTGCCCGGCCTGCAGGACCTGGCGCAGGGCGGCACCGCCGTCGGCACCGGCCTCAACGCGCCGGTCGGCTTCGCCGAGAAGGTGGCGGACCGCATCGCCGCCATCACCGGCATCGCCTTCGTCACCGCGCCGAACAAGTTCGAGGCGCTTGCCGCGCACGATTCCATGGTGTTCTCGCACGGCGCGATCAACGCTGCTGCGGCGGCGCTGTTCAAGATCGCCAACGACATCCGCTTCCTCGGCTCCGGCCCGCGCTCCGGGCTCGGCGAGCTGTCGCTGCCGGAAAACGAGCCGGGCTCCTCGATCATGCCGGGCAAGGTCAACCCGACCCAGTGCGAGGCGCTGACGCAGGTCTGCGTCCAGGTGTTCGGGAACAACGCGGCGCTGACCTTCGCCGGCAGCCAGGGCCATTTCGAGCTCAACGTCTACAACCCGCTGATGGCCTACAATTTCCTGCAGTCGGTGCAGCTTCTGGCCGACGCCTCGGTCTCGTTCACCGACAATTGCGTCGTCGGCATCGAGGCGCGCGAGGACAACATCAAGGCGGCGCTCGACCGCTCGCTGATGCTGGTGACGGCGCTGGCGCCGACCATCGGCTACGACAACGCCGCCAAGATCGCCAAGACGGCGCACAAGAAGGGCACCACCCTGCGCGAGGAAGCACTGGCGACAGGCCTGGTCAGCGAGGCCGACTACGACCGGCTGGTACGGCCGGAGGACATGACGCGTCCGGGGTAAGCTAGTATCACCGACGTAACCGGGTGAACAATCTGTCGCCAGATCGGCATCTTTGGTGAACAGTCTGCCTGCTCTATCTGGGTTGTCATTCCAATCCTCCCGGAGAGAGTCCCATGTCCATCAACACTTCTGTCGCCGGTTCCGGCGTCGCTTCCAACAGCTCCACCACCATCCTGCTCGGCCGCATCCTGCTGGCCGTCATCTTCCTGCTTTCGGGCTTCGGCAAGCTCACCGCGATTGCCGGCACCGCCGGCTATTTTGGCAGCCTCGGCCTGCCGCTGCCGACCGTGACCGCCGTCCTCGTCGGCCTCATCGAGCTGCTCGGCGGCCTCGCCGTCCTCGTCGGCTTCCAGACCCGCATCGTGGCCTGGGTGCTGGCGATCTTCACGGTTGCCACCGGGCTGGTCGCCCACACCGGCTGGGCCGACCAGATGCAGATGATCCAGTTCCTCAAGAACCTCGCCATCGCCGGCGGCTTCATCGTGCTGGCTTCGTCTGGCGCCGGTTCCTACTCGATCGACGCCAAGCGCGGCTGAGCCCCGCTCAAATCCCGAACCAGACAAAGCGGCGCGGAATTTTCCGCGCCGCTTTTTCGTTGTCCTTAGAGCAGCCTCGCTAGCCAATTCCCGTGCGAGCCCCGGCAGCGTAGACTGATCGGCATGCCGGGCCGGAGTCGCCGGCAGGGAGGTGATGATGCCCCGCAACGTGCTGCTTCTCCTGTCCCGGCTGCTGCTTGCCGCCCTCTTCATCCCTTCCGGCTTCCAGGCGCTGGCCAATATTTCCGGCACGACCAGCTATTTCGCCGGCCTCGGCCTGCCCCTGCCGGCGCTCGCAGCCTGGGGCACCGGCCTGTTCGAGCTGATCGCCGGAGCGCTCATCCTCGTCGGCTTCCAGACGCGGATCGTTGCCCTGCTGCTCGCGGCCTTCTGCATCGTTGCCGGCTTCATCGGTCATTACGGCCAGGGCGGCGACGACGCGATGCTCGCCTTCCTGCACCAGCAGATGCTGATGAAGGACATCGCAATCGCAGGCGGCTTCCTGGCGCTGGCGATGGCCGGCGCCGGTGCCTGGTCGGTCGACGGGCGGCTGGTTGGAATCGCAGATCAGCTGACTTGACCAGGCTGGCCAATTGGCCGGCTCGCTCAGGCGCGTTGAAAATTGGCGGCGATGATTTCGCGCCAGATGCGGGTGGGCCTTTTTGGCGCTGCCCACCATTTTCACCGAGACACCCTATTTGACCGAGACGCTTGGCCCATTCTCGACCGCCAGCACCAGCCGGCGATTGGTGATCCTGGCCAACTGCGCCAGCCGACCGGCCGGCCGCTCGCCATAAAGGTCGGCGAGCGAGGCCGGCAGCACCAAGGCCAGCGCGCCGTTGGGTCGGTTTTCCCATTTCAGCCGGGGCATGATGCCCGGCATCGCCGCCGTCAGCAGGTAGACGACGCGCATCATCGCCGCCAGCAGGCGGGCGCGCTCCAGGATGCGCGGCGGCGCCAGCGCCTTGATTTCGGGGGCGATGCCCTCGTTGAAGATACCGTCATGGCGGTAGGCGCCGGCCAGCGCCAGATAGGCGCGGCCGGGATGGTCGACGCCTATGAAGGAGGCATGCGCGATGATGTTGAGCGACTGCCGGCCGCGATATTCGGGATGCGCGCGCCAGCCGATGTCGGCCAGCAGGCAGGCGGCATGGCGGTATCGTGCCTCGTCCCCGGTCTCGTCGATGCCGAAGGCGGCGAAGGCCTTGCCGGTCCACTCGACCAGCTCATGGGCGTGGTGGACCGAGCGCGAGCGCAACAGCGCAAGCTCCTCGGCGGCCGAGATCAGCGGATCGGCCTTCTGTTCGGCCTCGTCGAGCAGCGAATAGAGGAAGCCCTCGCGCACGCCGAGCGCCGAGACGACGATCTTGGACGGCTGCATCGCCGCCATGATCTCCTGCAGCACGACGGCGCCATAGGGCAGCAGCGAGCGACGATTCTTCGAGACGCCCTCGATGCCCCTGACCTTCTCGATCTCGGCCTTCGTCACCTGCTTCAGGAAGCTCAGGGCGCTGTCGGCCGGTATCTCGTAGTGGTGCATGACGCCGAGCGGATAGTTGCTCATCTCCATGTGCAGGCGGGCGAGGTTTCGCCAGGTGCCGCCGACGGCGTAGAAGACCCTGCCCTGCCCGCCCTTCAGCAGCTTTGCCCGCGCCAGCTGCTCGCGCGCGATCTTCTGCGCCTGGGCGAGCGAGTTCTTCGCCATGTCCTGCAGGCGCAGGCCGCCGAGCGGCAGGGTGATACCGTCGCCGATCGCCTCGCCATTGATGTCGATCAGCTCGAGGCTGCCGCCGCCAAGGTCGCCGGCGATGCCATTGGCCGGGTGGAAGCCTGAGATGACGCCGAGCGCCGAATAATGCGCTTCCTGGCGCCCGGAAAGTACCCGGATCTCGGTCTTCAGCACATCCTCGGCGCGGTGGATGAAATCCGGGCCGTTGACCGCCTCGCGCGCGGCGGCGGTCGCCAGCACATACATGTGCTCCGCGCCCGCCTGGTCGGAGAGCGCGCGGAAGCGGCGGAACTCCTCCATCGAGCGGGTCACCGCCTCGGGGTCGAGCTTGCCGGTCGAAACGATGCCGCGGCCGAGGCCGGCCAGCATCTTTTCGTTGAACAGCAAGGTCGGCGAGCGCGCCAGCCCCTCATAGACGACAAGACGGATCGAGTTCGAGCCGATGTCGATGATCGACAGCGGCCGCCGGTCCTGGAGCCGGCCCTGGGAAGTAGAAATCACGCGGCGCCGTTCTTCTTGCGGCGCTTGAACTGGGCTATGCGCTTGGGCGCATGCGACTTCAGCGCGTCACCCCGTCCGGACAGGCTCGGATTGGTCATGAAATATTCCTGCGCGTTGAACGGTTCCTCGCCCTCCTCAAGCACGACGCGCCGGGAGGTTCCGTCAGCCAATACGTCGAAACTTTGCTGGTTGTCCATGATGTTGCCCAGCATGATCTGGCCAAGCACCTGTTCATGCACAGTTGGATTGGTGATCGGCACCATGGTCTCGACGCGGCGGTCGAGATTGCGCGGCATCAGATCGGCCGAGGAGATGTAGACGACGGCCCCATCCGAAGGCAGGCCGTGGCCGTCGCCGAAGCAGTAGATGCGGCTATGCTCGAGGAAGCGGCCGACGATCGATTTCACCCTTATGTTTTCCGACAGGCCCGGAACCTGCGGCCTCAAACAGCAGATGCCGCGCACGACGAGGTCGATCTCGACGCCGGCGCGGCTGGCATCGTAGAGCGCATCGATGATGATCGGATCGACCAGCGCGTTCATCTTCATCCAGATGCGGGCCGGCCGGCCCTCGCGCGCATGGGCGATCTCGTCCGAAATGTGCTTCAGGATGCGCTTGCGCAGCGTGAACGGCGAGACCGCCAGCCGCATCTCCTCGGCCGGCTCGGCATAGCCGGTGATGAAGTTGAAGAGCTGGGCGACATCGCGCGCGATCGTCGCGTCGGTGGTGAAGAACGACAGGTCGGTGTAGATGCGGGCGGTGACCGGATGGTAGTTGCCGGTGCCGAGATGCACGTAATTGCGCAGCTTGCCGTCCTCGCGCCGCACCACCAGCGACATCTTGGCGTGGGTCTTCAGTTCGAGGAAGCCGAACACGACCTGGACGCCGGCGCGCTCGAGGTCGCGAGCCCAGCGGATATTGGCCTCCTCGTCGAAGCGCGCCTTGAGCTCGACCAGCGCCGTCACCGACTTGCCCGCCTCGGCCGCGTCGACCAGCGCTCGGACGATCGGGCTGTCGTTGGAGGTGCGATAGAGCGTCTGCTTGATCGCCACGACTTCCGGGTCGGCCATCGCCTGGCGCAGGAACTGCACCACCACGTCGAAGGATTCGTAGGGGTGGTGGACGACGATGTCCTTCTCGCGGATGGCGGCGAAGCAGTCGCCGCCATGCTCGCGGATGCGCTCGGGAAAGCGCGGATTGTAGGGCGTGAACTTCAAATCGTCGCGCGCGACGGCGACGATCTCGGAGATCTGGCTCAGCGCCAGCGGACCGGTCAAGACGCTGATGCGGCTCGACGAAACGCCGAGCTCGCCGGCGACGAAGTCGCGCAGCGCGGGCGGCATCGACATGTCGAACTCGATGCGGATGACCGAACCGCGGCGACGCCGCTTCAGCGCCGTCTCGAACAGGCGCACCAGATCCTCGGACTCTTCCTCGACCTCGATATCGCTGTCGCGGATGAGGCGGAAGGTGCCGGAGCCCTTGACCTCGTAGCCCGGGAAGAGCTTGCCGATATAAAGGCCGACCGCTTCCTCGAGCGGGATGAAGCGGACATGGTTCTTGCGGTCGGGCAGGCGGATGAAGCGCTTCAGGGCCACCGGCAGGCGCAGCAGCGCGCTCATCTCCTCGCCGTTCTTGCGGTGGCGCAATTGCAGCGCCATCGAAAAGCCGAGATTGGGGATGAACGGGAACGGGTGCGCCGGGTCGATCGACAGCGGGGTCAGCACCGGGAACACCTGATCCTGGAAATGTTCTTCCAGCCAGGCCCTCTCGTCCTTGGTCAGCGCGTCGCGAGTGATGCTCTCGATGCCTTCCTTGTTGAGCAGCTGCATCAGCGCCGACAGGCTTTTCTGCTGGTCCTCCTGCAGGCGCTCGACCTCGCGCAGCAATTGTTCGAGCTGCTGCTCCGGCGTGCGGCCGTCCGGGCTCTTGAGGGCGATGCCCTCGCGCACCTGGCCGGCGAGGCCCGCGACGCGGACCATGAAGAACTCGTCGAGATTGGCGGCCGAGATCGACAGAAAGCGGACCCGTTCGAGCAGCGGATGGTTCGCATTCAGCGATTCTTCCAGCACGCGGCGGTTGAACTGCAGCCAGGAGAACTCGCGATTGACGAAACGGTCTGGATTGCCGGCTTCCGGGCTTGCCGCCTCGATGGTGATGAATTCGCTTTGCACCGGCTTCAGTTCGTTCATGATTCCTGCTCTTGCCCCTGCCCCGGTTTCCCTGAACATCCTTGTGGCGCCAGGCACTACGCCTGGCTGCAAAAATGCTCCAGCCGGTTAACCGGCTCAACTTATCCTCTGACAGGCTTTTGCGACAGTTTCATTTCATCGATCTTGCAAAGAGGCCGGTTATGATCCAGATGCAACTGGCCGAAAGCAGGCCGAGACCAAATTGGAGACGACGATGGCAGGCGGTTCCATTCCCCATTTCCAGAACGATGCGGGCCATCCGGCGATCGACATCGGCGTCAGGGAATTCATGTGCACGGGCGCCAACCCGCCTTTCGACCATCCGCATGTCTTCCTCGACATGGGCGACGACAACGAGAAGGTCTGCCCCTATTGCTCGACGCTCTACCGCTATTCGTCGAAGCTGAAGGCGACGGAAACGGTGCCGCCGGGCTGCCTCTATATCGACCAGGCAGCCTGACACTTTCGCGACACATCTGATGAACGACGCGCGCTCCCGGCAAGTCGTCATCGCCGGAGCGGGTATCGCCGGGTTAACCGCGGCCATTGCGTTCGCCGAACGCGGCTGTCCCGTGCAGATTTTCGAACAGGCGCCGCGGCTGGAGGCCGCCGGCGCCGGCATCCAACTTTCCCCCAACGCAACGCGCATCCTCAGGCAGCTCGGCGTGCTCGATCGGTTGCGGCCGCATGCCGTGCGGCCGGAGGCGGTGGTGCTGAAGGACGCCGCGACGCTCAGTGAACTGGCGCGGGTGCCGCTGGGGCAAGCCGGCGAGAGCCGTTGGGGTGCGCCCTATCTCGTCGCCCACCGTGCCGACGTACAGGCGGCGCTGACAGCGCAGGCCGCGGAGTGCCGCGACATCGAACTCGTCACCGGCGCACGAGTAACAGGCCTTGCCACCGGGCCGCAAGGCGTTGCGGTGACGGTCGAAGCGGACGGGCGCAGGATCGAGGCCAGCGGCCAATTGCTGGTCGGCGCCGACGGCGTCTGGTCGTCGCTTCGCGAAAAGCTCGCCGTCATGGAGCCGGGCTTCGGCAAGAGCCGCTTCTCGGGCGAGCTTGCCTGGCGCGCGACGGTCGCGGCTGAAAGTGCCGCCGGAGAAGCCTTTGCAACGGTCGGCGGCACGGACTGCGTCACCACCTTTCTGCATCCTGGCTTCCACCTGGTGGCCTATCCGGTGAGCCAAGGCAGCGCCTTCAACCTCGCCGCCTTCACCAGGGGCGAGCGCATCGCCGAAGGCTGGTCCGGCCATGCCGACCCGGCCATCCTCTCAGGCGCCATGCGCGGCACGGCGCCGGCGCTGGCAAGGCTTGTCGCGCTGGCCGGCCCGTGGACGGCGTTTCCGATCCATACCGTCGCCCAGCAGCGCTGGACGACGCCAGCCGGGATCGCGCTCATTGGCGACGCCGCGCATGCGATGACGCCGTTCGCGGCGCAGGGCGCCGCCATGGCAATAGAGGACGCCGCGATGCTTGCCGGCATGGTCGCCGACTTCCCCGACGATCCAGGGCAGAGCCTTGCCGTCTGGGAGAACCTGAGGCGGCCGCGCATCGCGAAGGTACTGAGGCGCGGCGCGCTCAACCGGCTTGCCTGGCATGCCTGGGGGCCGGTGGCGATCGCGCGCAACCTGGTGCTGGCGACGCGGCCGGCGGAGAAGCTCGCGGCCGATCTGGACTGGCTCTACGGGTGGGAGGCGCGGAAGGTGGTGCGGCGTTGACCGCCTTAGTGGGCGATCGCAATTGCGATCGGCTGGCGGGACAGCGCCCCCCTCTGTCCTGCCGGACATCTCCCCCACTTGGGGGGGAGATCAGCAGTCGCTCCGGCTTTCGCCAATCTCCAACGTTGCAGGGTCAGCAACGGCGGCGAAACCGCCAATCTCCCCCCTCGTGGGGGAGATGTCCGGCAGGACAGAGGGGGGCGCGAAGGAATGAGGCGCTCATGATTGGCTTCAATCATACAACCGCATCGACCACCCCAGCGACACCGGCAGCGGGTTCCACCAGCCGGTGCGCAGGCCGGCGGTGCGCAGCGCGGCTGCCGTCCAGGTGTTGCAGCCGACCAGCGCGTTGAAATGGCCGTTGGCCTCGTAGAAGCGGTCGAAGCGGGAATAGCCGGCATTGTCGATGGCCATCGGGCCGTTCTGTCCCTGCAGGAAGCTCGCCGCTATATAGTCGAGCAGTGCTGAGAAACGATCGTCGTCGATGATCGAAACCGGCGACATCGGGATGCGGTTCGCTGATTGCGCCGGCGACATCGACATGCATCACCGAGGCGTCGAGCGTCAGCGCCTTGAGGACCGGCACCGCCTTCAGCTCCGACCACGTCGGCGTTTCCAGGTAGAAGGCACGGCCGCCCCAGCCGAAGACGATGTAGCGCACCTCCGGAGCGTCGGCCGGGATGCCGGCATCGGTGAGGAAATGGAAACGCCGGCGCACCTCTTCATCGACGGGGATGGCGATGTCGGTGTGGATCGGGTTGCTCAGCACCAGGATGCGCCTGCTGCCCTCGCCCGCTGCGGCCGCCGGCCAAAGCGGGCGCGGCACCAGCGTGCCGAGCGCCGCGGCGAGCGCGAACGCGGCCGGCAGGCCGACAAGGAAACGCCAGAACCTTCTCATCGACGACACCTTTGCCGCATCAGGGCCGATAGCTCCGGCCCGTGCATATGAAAAAAGCCCGGCCGCATTGCGGCCGGGCTTCTGCGTTCGATATGGGAACCGCTCAGTGCAGGATCTGCGACAGGAACAGCTTCGTGCGCTCGTGGCGCGGATGGTCGAAGAACTCGGCCGGCGTGTTCTGCTCGACGATCTGGCCCTGGTCCATGAAGATCACCCGGTTGGCGACCTTGCGGGCAAAGCCCATCTCGTGGGTGACGCAGAGCATGGTCATGCCTTCCTCGGCCAGACCCACCATCGTCTCCAGCACTTCCTTGATCATTTCCGGATCGAGCGCCGAGGTCGGCTCGTCGAACAGCATGATGCGCGGGTTCATGCACAGCGAGCGCGCGATCGCCACGCGCTGCTGCTGGCCGCCCGAAAGCTGGCCCGGATATTTGTTGGCCTGCTCAGGGATCTTGACGCGCTTGAGGAAATGCATGGCGATCTCCTCGGCCTGCTTCTTCGGCGTCTTGCGCACCCAGATCGGCGCCAGCGTGCAGTTCTCCAGAATGGTCAGATGCGGGAACAGGTTGAAGTGCTGGAACACCATGCCGACCTCGCGGCGCACCTCGTCGATCTTCTTCAGATCGTTGGTCAGTTCCTTGCCGTCGACGATGATCTTGCCCTTCTGGTGCTCCTCCAGCCGGTTGATGCAGCGGATCATGGTCGACTTGCCGGAGCCGGACGGGCCGCATATGACGATGCGCTCGCCGCGCATCACCTTGAGGTTGATGTCCTTCAGCACATGGAACTCGCCGTACCATTTGTGCATGCCGACGATGTCGATGGCGACGTCGGTCGTCGAGATGTGCATCTTCTTGGCATCGACCTTGAGGTCGTCCGCGCTGACGGCGTTTTCGGTGGTCATGGCCAATTCCCCTTATCGTTGTTTTTGATGCATGTCGTTACCCCAAAACCGCAATACCTCTTGGGCGACCTGCATCAGCGTTTGTAGCCGGTGTCGAGCCGGCGCTCCGTGTACATTGAATAGCGCGACATGCCGAAGCAGAACAGCCAGAACACGAAGGCGGCGAACACCAGGCCGGATTTCGCGGTCTGCGGCGTCGCCCAGTTGGCGTCGGAGAAGTTCTGCTTGACGACGCCGAGCAGGTCGAACATCGAGATGATCAGCACCAGGCTGGTGTCCTTGAACATGCCGATGAAGGTGTTGACGATGCCGGGAATGACCAGCTTCAGCGCCTGCGGCAGCACGATCAGCCCCATCTTCTGCCAGTAGCCGAGGCCGAGCGAATCGGCGCCCTCATACTGCCCTTTCGGGATCGCCTGCAGGCCGCCGCGCACCACCTCCGCCATATAGGCGGCGGCAAACAGCGAGACGCCGATCAGCGCCCTCAGGAACTTGTCGAAGGTGACGCCCTCCGGCAGGAACAGCGGCAGCATGACGCTGACGAAGAACAGCACCGTGATGAGCGGGATACCACGCACAGTCTCGATGAAGATGACGCACAGCAACTTGATGGCCGGCATCTTGGAGCGCCGGCCGAGCGCGAGCACCGTGCCGAGCGGCAGCGAGACAGCGATGCCGACGAAGGACAGGCTGAGCGTGACCAGCAGCCCGCCCCACAGCGAAGTCTCGACATGCGGCAGGCCGAACACGCCGCCGATCAGCAGGAAGAACGAGACGATCGGCAGAACCAGGAACAAGAGGATGGCGTTCAATCCCTTGCGCGGCACGCGCGGGATCAGCATCGGCACCAGCAGCGCCACGAACAGGATGGCGACGAGGATCGGCCGCCAGCGCTCCTCGATCGGATAGCGGCCGAACATGAACTGGCCGAACTTGGCGTTGACGAAGGCCCAGCAGGCGCCGCTCCAGCCATCCGGCTGAATGCCGCCTTGCGCGACAGTGGCGCAGACGGTGCGATCCGGACCCGTCCACTGGGCATTGAGCAGAGCCCAGTTGATGACCTGCGGCAGGATCCAGGCGACGATGAGAATGCCGAGGATGGTCAGGATGGTGTCGCCGGGGGTGGCGATCAGGTTCTTGCGCACCCAGGCATAGAGCCCGCGCTCGCTCGGCGGCGCCGGCTGGGCGAGAGCCATCTCGGTACGCACCCAGGACATATCGTGTTCCTGCATGGTCCTATCTCTCCACCAATGCCATTCTGGCGTTGACGACGTTCATGACCGCGGAGGTCACGAGGCTCAGCACCAGATAGGCGATCATCATGATCAGCACGCCCTCGACCGCCTGGCCGGTCTGGTTGAGCACCGTGCCGGCGGTGGCGGTGAGATCGGGATAGCCGATGGCGATCGCCAGGGAGGAGTTCTTGGTCAGGTTGAGATACTGGCTGGTCAGCGGCGGGATGACGATGCGCATGGCCTGCGGCACCACGACCAGCCGCAGGATCGGGCCCGAGCGCAGCCCCAGCGCCCCGGCGGCCTCGGTCTGGCCTCTGCTGACGCCCCTGATACCGGCGCGCACGATCTCGGCGATGAAGGCCGCCGTATAGCAGGACAGCGCCAGATAGAGCGACAGGAATTCCGGCTTGACCTGGAAGCCACCGGTCAGGTTGAAGGTCGATTGCTTCGGAAAATCAAAGCTCAGCGGGAAGCCGCTAAGCGCGTAGGCAAGCAGCGGCAGGCCGGCGATCAGCGCTATCGACGTCCAGAAAACCGGGAACTGCTGACCGGTCACCATCTGCCGCTGGCGGGCCGTGCGGGCGACGAACCACGCCATGGCCAGGCCGACGAGGAAGGCGACCAGGATCAGCCAGGAGCCGTCACCCCAGACGGCGCGCGGAAAATAGAAGCCGCGCTGGTTGAGGAAGGAGCCGAAGGGCAGGTTGTAGCTCTCGCGCGGCGGCGGCAGCACGGCGAGCACACCGGAATACCAGAAGAAGATGACCAGCAGCGGCGGGATGTTGCGGAAGATTTCGACATAGACCGTGCAGATCTTGCGGATCAGCCAGTTCTGCGAGAGACGGCCGATGCCGACGACGAAGCCGATGATCGTGGCGGTGATGATGCCGGCGACGGCGACGATGATCGTGTTGATCAGCCCGACGATGATGGCGCGGCCATAGGTCGAATCCGACGTATAGGCGATCGGCGTGTCCGAGATATCGAAGCCAGCCCGCCCCTTCAGGAAGCCGAAGCCGGAGGCGATGTGCAGGCGTGCCAGATTGTCGATGACGTTCTGCACGATCCACCAGACCGAGCCGAACAGAATGACGATGACCAGCGTCTGGAAGAAAAGGCTGCGTACCTTAGGGTCATTGATGAAGGAAGCCCTGCTCGGCTCCTCGCGAAGGATTTCCTGCGATGCCATGCGACCGTCCCCTGGAAAGAGAAACCGGGAGGCAGACAGCCTGCCTCCCGGATCACATTTCGATCAGCGGATCGGCGGAGCGTATTGCAGACCGCCTTTGGTCCAGAGCGCGTTGATGCCGCGCGCGATCTTGAGCGGGCTGCCCGAGCCGACATTCTTCTCGAACACTTCGCCGTAATTGCCGACAGCCTTGACGATGTTCACGACCCAGTCGTTGGAGACGCCGAGATCGGTGCCGATCTTGGTGTCAGCCTCCTGGCCGAGCACGCGCTTGATCTCGGGGTTGTCGGAGGCCTTCATCTCCTCGACATTGGCCTTGGTGATGCCGAGTTCCTCGGCGTCGAGCAGCGCGAAATAGGTCCACTTGACGATGTGGTACCACTGGTCGTCGCCCTGACGCACGGCCGGGCCGAGCGGCTCCTTGGAGATGATCTCGGGCAGCACGACATGGTCGGCCGGCGAACCCAGCGTCAGGCGGATGCCGTAGAGGCCCGACTGGTCGGTGGTGTAGACGTCGCAGCGGCCGGCGTCATAGGCGGCGTTGACCTCTTCCAGCTTCTCGAACACGACGGGGTTGTACTCCATCTTGTTCGACTTGAAGTAGTCGGCGAGGTTGAGCTCGGTCGTGGTGCCGCTCTGCACGCAGACGGCGGCGCCCGAAAGCTGCAGCGCCGAGTTCACGCCCGGCAGCTTCTTGGCGTTGATCATGAAACCCTGGCCGTCATAGTAGGTGACGCCGATGAAGTTCAGACCAAGCGCGGTGTCGCGATTGATGGTCCAGGTGGTGTTGCGCGACAGGATGTCGACCTCGCCCGACTGCAGCGCGGTGAAGCGCTCCTTGGCGCTGAGCGGCGTGAACTTGACCTTGGAGCCGTCGCCGAAGACGGCGGCCGCGACGGCGCGGCAGAAGTCGGCGTCGATGCCCTGCCAGTCACCCTTGTCGTCCGGCGCCGAGAAGCCGGCCAGACCGGTGGAGACGCCGCACTGGATGAAGCCCTTCTGCTTGACAGTGTCGAGCGTGCCGGCCGAAGCCGCCGATGCCGTAAACCCAAGCGCGGCGGCGCCGAGAATGCCGAATGCAATATGTTTCATGACCCACATACCCTTTTCTGTTTTACAGGTGACCCTGTTCTCAGGCGACCCTGATCTTTTTCCCGTGTGAACGCAGCTCCCTTTCCGGCCACTCCCGGATCCCCGCATCGCAACCGACGCGCTGCCTCCCATTCACGAACTGCATCGAAGGCGATTATTCCTGTGAGGTCAAGGGAAATGACCGTTTCCCAAAGAGTTTGAAAACCGATTGCCGCAAATGCCCGAATTGCGGCCAAACGCGCCCGCAAATTAGCCGGAGCGTGCAACCAGAGTCGGCAAAGTCTGCCCTTCCGCATGAGCCCAACACCGGCAAAGATCAGCCTGGCGTTTGTTCCTGCTTCATTGGGGAAGACCTCGCCGGCGACCGCCACGGGCGAACCGGACGACGGCTGCATTCATCAATACAGATCGACATGCATGAAGATCAGCAGGCGGACGATCACCCGGCGCCGGCGAGCAGCCAGACGCCGGTCGCCACCATCACCGCGCCGGAGATTCGCGGGAGCGCCCGGCCCGTCGGGACAGTCTTTTCCAGCAGGATGAGGATGGCGATCGCCGCGATCCAGAGCACGTTCATGACGCCGCCGACGAACAGCAGCGCCATCAACG
This sequence comes from Mesorhizobium abyssinicae, assembly GCF_049887195.1. Classification (NCBI taxonomy): domain Bacteria; kingdom Pseudomonadati; phylum Pseudomonadota; class Alphaproteobacteria; order Hyphomicrobiales; family Phyllobacteriaceae; genus Mesorhizobium; species Mesorhizobium abyssinicae. The sequence continues at coordinate 156,609 of NZ_JARAKC010000009.1, read as the reverse complement.
CCCAGCAGCAGCCGAGGCAATAGGCGCCGTGCGCGATACCCAGCCGCAGCGCGCCTAGCGGCGCGGTGCGGAATCCGCCATGTCTGGTCAGGAAGGCGATCGGCGCCTGGCATTGGCTGAGGCAGACGCCCTTCATCGGCGTCCATTGGTAGATACCGGCGGCAATCAGGATGACGCCGCCGAGGATGCCGCTGTTGGTCGCCATCATCGGATCGAGCAAGGCGAGACGGGCGAGCAGCCATTGCGCGCCGGTCGCGGCAAGGCTGAAGCCGATCCAGACCAGCAGATAGCCGCTGAAGAACCATCCCGTCGACGCGATGGTGCGCCCGCTCGCCGCGGCCTTGCGGCCGACGCCGGCATAAAGCAGCAGCATCGGCGCCACCGACGGCGTCATCATGCCGACCATCATCACCGCCCACATGGCGAAGATGAAGCCGAAATCGGCCGCCGCCCAGGCGCGGAAAGCCGGCGCGACCGCCTCGCCCATATCCATGCCCGGCATGTCCATGCCGCTCATGTCCATGGTGCTCGGATCGGACATGTTCATGCCGGCCATGTCGCCGCCCGCCTGCGCGGGCGTGGCGGGCATGCTCATGTCGGCTGCGAGCCACAGCACATAGGCCCAGGCGAGCACCGCAATGACGACGAGCGCCGCGGCGACGACCGCGCGGTCGCGCCGCAGCACCGCCTCGAGCGCCGTGTCGGTCATGGCGGCGTCAGTGCACGACGCCGCTTTGCGAAAGGTGGATTTCGGCGAAGTGGCTGTGCGTGTCCGCGACCTCGAATTTGATCGGGCCGGTCGCCTTGGTCCAGCCGCGTCCGGCTTCAGCGAGCGTGTATTCAAAGCCATGCGGCAGGTCGATGCGCGCCCGATGCTCGGCGCCGGTAACCGGGTTCTTGATCGGCTCGCCGTGCCCCTCGGCAATGCCAGGCACGCTCAACCGGGCCGTCCTTGCATCGATGTCGACGTTGAAGTCGATCGCGGCGAAGATCGGATCGTGGACTTTCTCCAGCGTCGTCGAGAAGACCTGGAAGATGGTGGCGCCGGGCTCGGTATCCTGGCCGCTCAGGATGCGAAGCAGCGCGTCGCGCTGCGCCTGCGTTGCCCGCTCGTCGATGACCACCGCGGCCTCGCCCTTGCCGTGGTGGATCGCACCCGGCCAGCGAAAGACGCCGGCGAAGCGCAAGCCGTCAAGCCTGGTGTCGCCGTGCTGGCCCTTTTCGATTTCCATGCCGACGACCGCCTGGCAGAACCCTTCGGTTGGCAAGGCGTTGAACTGGCACGGGCAGCCATAGGCGCAGTTGCAGTTGACGAATTCGCGTGCCTTCATCGTCCACTTGACGTCGGGCATCACAGTCCTCCCTTGGTTAGCGCGAAGTGCCTGCATTGCGGGGGAGACGGGACCGCGGCCAGATAAATTGTCCGGCGCGCATCAAGGCAACCCGGCAATGATCATATTAGACGTGTAACATATAACGTTCCCACACGGCCTGATAGTCGGATCAAAGTCCGATCGCCGGCGCCTAAGCCGGGCTCCGCCGCGGTCCGCCCGGCAAGGATTTGGCACATTGAAACACCGCCGACTGGCGGGCACCGGGCGGTTGCGTGGTCCGAGCCGCCGCATTATGGCTGGCGTCACCCCCACCACAGGCGAGAGACATGGCAAAAGACAACGGCGAAATGGGAATCAACACGCGGCTTGCCCATTCCGGCAACAATCCGCGCGACTATTTCGGCTTCGTCAATCCGCCGGTCGTGCATGCCTCGACGGTGCTCTATCCCGACGCGGCGTCGATGGCGGCGCGCAGCCAGAAATACACCTACGGCACGCGCGGCACGCCGACCATGGACGCGCTGACGCAGGCCGTCGACGCCCTGGAGGGTTCGGCCGGCACGATCGCGGTACCCTCCGGCCTGGCGGCGGTGACGGTGCCGCTGCTCACCTTCCTCGCGGCGGGCGACCATCTCCTGATCGTCGACAGCGTCTATCACCCGACACGGCACTTCGCCGACACGATGCTGAAGCGGCTGGGCGTCGAGGTCGAGTATTACGATCCGCACATCGGCGCCGGCATCGCCGCGCTGATCAAGCCCAACACCAAGGTGGTGTTTACGGAATCGCCGGGATCGAACACCTACGAGGTGCAGGACATCCCGGCGATCGCCAAGGCTGCGCATCAAGCCGGAGCCATCGTCATGATGGACAACACCTGGGCGACGCCGCTCTATTTCAAGCCGCTCGACCATGGCGTCGACATCTCGATCCATGCGGCGACGAAATACCCAGCCGGCCATTCGGACGTGCTGCTCGGCACCGTCTCCGCCAACGAGACGTACTGGAAGCAGCTCTACGAGGGTTTTTGCACGCTTGGCTGTTGCTCCGGCCCGGACGACATCTACCAGGTCCTGCGCGGCCTGCGCACGATGGGGGTCCGGCTCGAGCATCACCGGAAGAGCACGCTTGCCCTGGCGAGCTGGCTCGAGGAGCAGCCCGGCGTGGCGCAGGTGCTCTACCCGGCGCTGGAGAGCCATCCCGACCACGCGCTCTGGAAGCGCGACTTCTGCGGCTCGAGCGGCGTCTTCTCGATCGTGCTCAAGGGCGGCGGGCAGAAGGCGCAGCACGCCTTTCTCGACGCGCTGAAGATCTTCGGCCTTGGCTATTCCTGGGGCGGCTATGAGAGCCTGGCGGTGCCGGTCTTCCTCGGCGACCGCACCGTCGCCAAGGGCTCCTATGAGGGGCCGCTGGTCCGCCTCCAGGTCGGGCTCGAGGACGTCGACGACCTCAAGGCCGACCTGTTGCGCGGACTGGCGGCGGCGGCTACGGCCTGACCTGCGAACACAACCCGGCTTGAGGGATCGAGTCCGCACACGACCGCAAGGCCTTGGCGCGATTGAGAAAGCGAAGGCCGCAGGCGACAGCCCTCTGACCCGCGTCGCGCAATAATATTCTCCGCAATCGCAAATGCGCGGATTGGTTTGGCTTCCAAATCCGCGACCGCGGCTGCATTGCGGGCACCGCAATTTCTCTTGCATTCAGGATTTGCCATGGCGTTCCGCCTTTTTGTCCCCATCCTTGCCGGCGCAACGCTGCGCGAGCGGCTGCTGGCCTGCATCGGCGCCACGATCGGCATCGCGCTGACCGGCGTGATCAGCGGGCTGGCGATGGGCGGCGGCCCGCATGTGGCGCTGCTGGTGGCGCCGATGGGCGCCTCGGCCGTGCTTCTCTTCGCCGTGCCGGCGAGTCCGCTGGCGCAGCCCTGGTCGATCATCGGCGGCAATTCGATCTCGGCGCTGGTCGGCGTCACCGTGGCGCATTTCGTGCACGACCCGGTGATCGCGTCCGGCCTTGCCGTGGCGCTGGCGATCGCGGCGATGTCGTTCACGCGATGCCTGCACCCGCCGGGCGGTGCCGCCGCGCTCACCGCCGTGCTCGGCGGTCCGGCGGTCATCAGCGCCGGTTTCCTGTTCCCGTTCGTGCCGGTGGCGCTGAACTCGACCATCTTGGTCACGCTCGGCTTCCTCTTCCACCGGCTGGCGCGGCGCAACTATCCGCATGTCGCCACACCCGCCGCCAACAGCCACGGCACCGCCGATCCGGCGCCGCGCGAGCGCGTCGGCTTCCGGCCCGAGGATATCGACGCGGCGCTGACCGCGCTCGACGAGACCTTCGACATCGGGCGCGACGACCTCGAACGGCTGCTCAGGCAAGTCGAGCTGCAGGCGATGGTGCGCACGCATCGCACGCTGCTTTGCGAAGACATCATGTCGCGCGACGTGATCTCGGTGCCGGAACATGTTTCCGCCGACGCGGCGCGGCAGCAGCTTCTCGACCACAACATCCGCACCTTGCCGGTGGTCGATGCCGAAGCGAGGCTGGTCGGCGCCGTCGGCCTGCGCGAGCTGACGAAAGCCACCGACACGGTGAAGGGCGTGATGTCGAAGGCCGGCACCGCCTCGCCAGACACGCCGGCGATGAGCCTGCTGCCGGTGCTGACCGACGGGCGCAGCCATGCGGCGGTGATCGTCGATGGCGAACGGCGCATCCTCGGCCTGATCACGCAGACCGACCTTTTGGCCGCAGCCGCGCGCGTGCAGACGGCAGACAAGGGCCTGGCGGCGGCTTAACATAGGCGCCAAAATCCGGGAACCTTTTTGCGGCCAGCGCGTCCAATGTCCCGATGGAGCGTCTGTGCAAGGAGATCGGGGCATGATGAGGAAGCTTGCCGCTGTCGCGGCGCCCGAAACAGCATCTGGCGACATGGCGCTTGTGCGCCGTGCGCTGGCGCGCGAGGCGGACGCCTTCCGCCTGATCATCAAGACGCACAACCAGCGGCTCTACCGCATCGCGCGCGGCGTGGTACGCAACGACGCCGAGGCCGAGGACATCGTCCAGGAGGCCTATGTCCGCGCCTTCGCCAGCCTCGCCGCCTTTCGCGGCGATGCCTCGCTCTCGACCTGGCTGTCGCGCATCGTCATCAACGAGGCGCTCGGCCGGCTGCGGAAACGAAAGCGCACCGTCGCGATGCCTGAGAATCCGGATGCGCAGATCATCCCGTTTCCCCTCAACGCGAGCGACGATCCGGAGCGGACGATGGCGCAGCGGCAGATCCTCGCACTTGTCGAACGGGCGACCGACAGCCTGCCCGATGTCTACCGCAGCGTGTTCATCGCCCGCGTCATAGAGGGCTTCAGCATGGACGAGACCGCCGACCTGCTCGGCGTCAAGCCCGAGACCGTCAAGACGAGGCTGCACCGGGCGCGCGCCCTGGTGCGCAAGGCGCTGGACGACGAGATCGGCCCGGTGCTGCTCGACGCCTTCCCCTTCGCCGGCCGCCGCTGCGAGCGGCTGACCGAGGCGGTGATGAAAAGACTGGGGATCGAGGGCTGATTCCCGGGAACGTTTCGGGCCTTCCCGCATCCAATCAGCGTTAACCGAAGAACGCGAGCCCGGCACCACCGGGCGAAGGAGATGCCATGTTTACCCGATCGACCGTTGCCCTCGCCGCCCTGCTCATGCTCGGCGCCGCGCCGCTGGCGCAGGCCGCCGACAAGCCGACCGATCCGCAGATCGCCCACATCGCCTATACGGCGGGCACGATCGACATCGAGGCGGCCAAGCTGGCGATCGAGAAGTCCAAGACCAAGGAGGTCGTGGATTTCGCCAACGACATGGTGCGCGACCATGAGGCGGTGAACAAGCAGGCGCTCGACCTGGTCAAGAAGCTCAATGTCACGCCGGAGGACAACGCCACGAGCCAGGCGCTGGCCAAGGCGGCGGCCGAAGAACGCGGCAAGCTCGCGAAGCTCGACGGCGCGGCCTTCGACAAGGCCTATGTCGAGAATGAGGTGGCCTACCACAAGCAGGTCAACGGGGCGCTGGAGACCCTGCTCATCCCGTCGGCGAGCAATGCCGAGTTGAAGAGCCTGCTGGAGACCGGGCTGAAGATCTTCCAGGGGCATCAGCAGCATGCCGAGCATGTCGCCGGCAGCCTGAAATGACGGCGCTGACACGGCCGGCATTAGCGGCGCTGGCGCTGGCGCTCACCGCCAGCCCGGCGCCGGCGGAGACGATCACGGTGACCATCGACAAGCTCGTCTTCTCGCCGGCAAGCGTTACGGCCAGGGTCGGCGACACGATCGAGTGGGTGAACAAGGATGCGTTCGCCCACACGGCCACGGTGAAAGGCGGCTGGGAGGTGATTATCCCGCCGAAATCGACGGGAAAGACGACCCTCAAGGAAGCCGGCGCGGTCGACTATTTCTGCCGCTTTCATCCCAACATGCGGGGCCGGGTAGCCGTTTCGCCCTGAGCCGCCGCGCGGTCCATTGCCACCGAGGCGCGCCTTGCCTCGCTTGGCCGGGTGATGTGCATCCACGAACCGCCAAAGGCGGGTTTGCGGCGCTCCATCCAGGCGTCAAGGCCCTCGCGCAGATCGGCGGTCGGAACCAGCCGGGCGAACTGCTCCGCCTCGACCAGCAGACCCTCGGCGATGCCGAGGTTGATGCCGCGCGCCACCGCGGTGAGAATGCCGGCCACCGCGGTCGCCGAATGGCTGAGGATGCGCCGGGCGAGATCCCGGGCCGCAGGCATCAGCTCGGCGTGCGGCACGATCCTGTTGACGAGGCCGAGCTCGACGGCGCGCTCCGCCGAAAAGGTTTCGCCCGTCAGAAGCAACTCCAGCGCCCGCTTGCGGCCGGCCAGCCGCGGCAGGCGCTGCGTGCCGCCGAAGGTCGGCGGCATGGCGAGGTTGATCTCGGGCTTGGCGAACAGCGCGCGGTCACTGGCGATGGCCAGCGGCACCGCCTCGGTGATCTCGCAGCCGCCGCCGAAGGCAATTCCATTGACGGCGGCGATGACCGGCTTGCGGAAGGCTTCGAGCCGCGCCGTCAGCCGCTGGCCGCGCATGACGAAGTCGCGCAGAGCTACATCCGCGCCGGTGGCGACGCTGATCGAAAATTCGTGGATGTCGGCGCCGGCGGAGAAGGCGCGCTCGCCTGCTCCGGTCAGGATGACGGCGCGAACGGCGTCGTCGGTCTCGATCCTGTCGAGCATTTCGAGCAGACGATCGATCAAGGCGTAATTCAAGGCGTTGAGTTTTTCGGGGCGATTGAGCGTCAGCACCGCGACGCGGTCGTGGTTTTCGCAAAGCACAAGCTCGGTCATTTTTTCTCTCCGGCATGGAACTGCCGGAAAGGATCAGCTTTTGCGTTGTGTGTATATTCACTAGTCGGTATACTTGCGACATGAGCGAGCCCGCCAGCCCCACCCGCAAACGCATCGTCGATGCGGCGACGAAGCTGTTCTATGCCGAAGGCGTCGCTCGGGTCAGCGTCGACGCGGTGGCCGAAAAGGCGGGGCTGACCAAGCGCACGCTTTACTATCATTTCAGGAGCAAGGACGATCTGATCGCCGCCTATCTCGACGGCCGCGACCAACCCAACATCAAGCAGATGGGCGGCTGGTTCGACGCCGCCGAGGGCGGCATCGACAAAAAAGTCGCGGCGATCTTCACCAATCTGGCGCGCGTGGCGAAGCACCCGAAATGGAAAGGCTGCGGCTATCTGCGCACCGCCGCCGAGTTCGCCGCGATGCCCGGACACCCGGCGGTCAAGGCCGGGTCGCGCCACAAGACCAATTTCGAACAATGGCTGGCCGCAGAGCTTTCAAGCCACAACGTCAGCGAGCCCGGCATGTTGGCGCGCGAGATCGTGCTTTTGATGGACGGCGCCTTCTCCAGCATGCTGATCCACCACGATCCCGACTACATCGGTGCCGCCGGCCACGCCGCGGCGACGCTGGTCAAGGTGAGGATGACAGAGCCGGCTCCGCCAGCAGCCAGTCGATCATCGCGGCGGCGTGGGCGGGTGATCGGTCGGGCGCCAGGATCGAAAGGCTGAGGCCGGTCGGCACGCGCTTTTCGGATGGCGCCACCAGCGAGCCGGCGGCAAGCGGGCGCGAGACCAGCGCGGGCCGGGACGGCCTGATCGAAATAGCTATTTCTGGCTCCGAAGGGCGACCCCGCACCCGCCGGAAACGACTTGTCGAAACGCCTGGCTGCCCATACCATGCCCGCCCCACGGCCAAAGCTGATCAAGAGGTCAGTGAAACGGTCGGGTTTTTCAGCCAGTGCAAGGTAGGGAGGATAATCATGGCTTCCGCAGTACAGGCCGACAATGGCGTCAACGTAGAGGCGCTGCTCGCCGCAAAAGAAGCGCTTACCAACGCCCCGGAGGCCGCGCAGTTCAAGTGGCGCGCGGCATGCGAATGGAAGGATGGCACCCACAGCCACTCGACGGTCGAGAGTTTTTACGGTCTCGGCCAGGACCAGCATCGCAAGACCACCTTCGCATTCGACGCCGACCATCCGGAGGTCTTCGCTTCCCTGGATCAGGGCGCCACGCCTGTCGAATACGTGCTGGTCGGGCTGGCCAGTTGCCTGACCGCGGGCATCGCCGCAGTTGCCCAGAACCGCAACATCCAGTTGAAGTCGGTGAAGGCCACCATCGAAGGCGACATGGATCTCGCCGGCATACTCGGCATCGACAGCGACGTCCGCAACGGCTTCAGCGGTATCACGGTGAAGTACGCCATCGACGCCGACGCCAAGCGCGAGGACATCGAGGCGCTCGTCGCCCAGTCGCAGAAGCGGTCGGCCGTCTATGACATCGTCACCAATCCGACGAACGTCACGGTCGTGGTGAACTGAAGGGCGGTTCGAGCCGTAGCTTTTGCTGAGAGGGCGCGATTAGTTCCGTCACCACAGTGATCGTCGGCGCAGGGCACGCGGGGCTCGCGATGAGCCGCTGCCTCGCGGAGCGCTCCATCGACCATGTGCTGCTCGAGCGCGGCGAGATCGCCAATAGCTGGCGCACCGAGCGGTGGGATTCGCTGCGGCTGCTCACGCCCAACTGGCAGAGCCGGCTGCCCGGCTTCCGCTATGACGGCGACGACCCGGACGGCTACCGGACGCTGCCCGAGGTGATCGACTTCCTCGGCAGCTATGCCAGGGCGATCTCGGCGCCGGTCGAAACCCATACGACAGTTACCTCGGTGCGCGGCGACGGTACGGGATACCTGGTGCGCACGGACCGCGGCGAGCGGCGGTGCCGGACCGTGGTGCTGGCGTCGGGCGCCTGCAACATCGCGCGCCTGCCCGATTTCGCCGCCCGCGTGCCGCCGTCGGTCGCCATGCTGACGGCGCAGTCCTACCGCAATCCGGGCCAGGTCGCCGACGGCGGTGTGATGGTGGTGGGCGCGTCGTCGAGCGGCACCCAGATCGCACAGGAACTGCAGCGTTCGGGGCGTCAGGTGACGCTGTCGGTGGGCGAGCACATAAGGGCGCCCCGCATCTATCGCGGCAGGGACCTGGAATGGTGGATGGACGCCGCCGGCGTGCTCGACGAGCGCTACGACGAGGTCGACGACATCAGGCGGGCGCGGCGCGTGCCTTCGCTGCAGCTTGCCGGCACGCCCGACCGCACCACCCTCGACCTCAACGCGCTGCTCGACCGCGGCGTCAGGCTGGTCGGCCGTCTCGCCGGCATCACAGAGGACGGCAAGGCGCAGTTTGCCGGGTCGTTGCGCAACATGTGCGCGCTGTCCGATCTCAAGATGGCCCGGCTGCTCGACCTTATCGACGAATGGGCGCGCGACAACGGCCTGGACGCGACGGTCGGGCCGCCGGAGCGCCCGCCGCCGACCCGTGTCGAGGACAACCCGCCACTCGGCCTGGATCTCGCCGGCGGCGCGATCAGGACGATCATCTGGGCCTCCGGCTACCGGCCGGACTACTCCTGGCTGGAGCTGCCTGTCCTCGACCGCTGGGGCCACGTCCGTCACGACGGCGGGGTGGCCGACCAACCGGGCCTCTACCTGATGGGAATGCAGTTCCTGCGCCGCCGCAAGTCCGCGCTGATCGACGGCGCCGGCGACGACGCGCGTGACCTCAGCGACCATCTGGCGGCGTATCTGAGGCAAGGTTCGATCCGCTAGGGCGTCGACTCGTCAACCGCCGAATTCCGCGACCCTGCAGTCATATCCCCAAATGCAGCTTCGGCTTCCAGAAGGGGCGGAACAATTCGATCTTGGGACAGCGGTTCATCACCACTTTCAAGCCCGCCTCCTCCGCCAGCCGGGCGGCAGCGTCATCCCTCACCCCGATCTGGCCCCACAGCACCTTGGCATTGATGGCGATGGCTTCCTGCGCGACCTCCAGCAGATCCTCGGAGCGGCGGAACACCTCGACCATGTCGACAGGCCGGTCGATCGCCGCCAGCGACGGGTACACTTTAAGTCCGCGAATTTCCTCGACGCCGGAACTGGGGTTGACCGGGATCATGTCGTAGCCGGTTTCGTGCAGCACCCTCAGAACCCCATAGGAAAACTTGGTCTTGTCGGGGCTGGCGCCCACCATCGCGATGGTTTTGACCGATTTCAGGATTTCTTGCAGATAAGCCTCCGGATAGGGCTCATCGTGGTTCATATGGGTCATTTCTTGTCGTCCAGCGGGGTCGCGATATCGGCTTTCAACTCATGCGCGGCCAGGGGGTCGAGGAAGGGGTTGCGGTAGAGCCTGTCATGGCTTTCGACGCCGACCTCCAGCGTGCAGTCGCTCAGCGGGCGGGCAACGCAGAGGATGATGTAGCCATTCGCGATCTGGCGGTTGTTCAGCGCTACCTGCGCCCTCTGATCGACCTTGCCGCTGATCATCTTGGCCGCGCAGGTTATGCAGCCGCCATACTTGCAGCCGTAAGGCAGGTCCACGCCCTGCTCGCGCAGGCTCTGCAGGAGCGGCTTGCGGCGATCGACCGCAAAGGCCGCGCCGCCCTGGTTGGCGAGCGTGATGGTGAAGCTGGTCATACCCAGATGTCGCTCGTGCAATCGCCGCCGGGATAACGGGTTTCGTGGCAGCGGCTCGGGCCATTCGGTTCCTTGCCGAAATCGACGACAAAGCGCGGATCAATTGCCATGCCGCCGTTTTCCGTATCGCAATTGACCATCAGCATGCAGCCGCCATTGGTGCGGATTTCCGGATAGAACTGGTTGTCCCAGGTCGAGAACAGCGAGGTCGTCACATAAAGGCGTTTGCCGTCGAGGCTGAGCTGGATCATCTGCGGCCCGCCAGTGACTTTCACGCCATTGACCTCGGGCGCGCGGCCGAGCAGTCCGCCCATCCACACTTGTCCGGTAAGCTTGGCGTTGTGAGGGTCGGAGATGTCGTACTGGCGGATGTCGCCATGCAGCCAGTTGCACAGATAGAGGTATCTGTCGTCCATGCTGAGCAGGATGACCGAGATCACGCCGGGTATCGGGATCGGCCATTCGGGATGCGGCTCATTCTCGACGTCGACGATTTTTTCCCATTGCCAATCGCCCGCCGCGTCCTTCCACCAATGGATGATGTTTGCGGAAAGCGCCGCGCCGACAAAACCGTGGCTGCTGTCGGGATTGTGATGGAAGCGCACTTCCAGCGGGATCAGGCCGTCCTCACCAAGATAGAATGTCTGCCTTGGCTCCTTCTTCTCGAAATCCCAGAAATGGATCTCGCGGCCATATTTCAGATGGCCGACCTCTTCGAGGTCGAACCCGGGCATGAAGGTGTTGGGCGCGGCCCATTCCGAGCTGACCATCACGTTGTGCCGCGGCTGGTACCAGAAATCATAGCCGAACTTGATGCCGCCCATGGAGTTTTCCCAACGGCCGACGATCTCGAACTCCTTGCTGAGCTGCAGATAGCCGCCGGGGGCATTGCCTTGCGCGTCGCCAAGCATGGAGACGATGATATCCGAGCCGAGGCAATGCACCGTGTGCGGCGCCGACAGATTGGTCCTGGCCTTGATCTCGGCGCCGTCGATGACCTTGAACAAGGTCGGATTGCGGGGATCGGTGCCGCAATCGACAATATGCAGATTGGACGAGCGCACCCCCGGCACAATCAGGTATTTCCGCTCCATGCTGGCATCGCCATGGCACGACGAGCAGGCATTCCAGCCCGAATGATGCAGCTCATCGCCGATGCCCGGCATTTGCAGGCGTGAAATCACCTGGCTGTAGGTCGGGCTCTGCGGGTCGACATCGATGGTGCACAGATAGTCCGGCTTCTGAATGCCCGTGCCGGTGTAGATGGCAATCGTATAGAGCAGCTTTTCGCGCGGCGCCCGCATCGCCTCGGCGGGAGAAGCATAGCCCGGTCCACAGCAATGATTGGTCATGGGTACTTCCCCATTTGAACAGATCGCCGGCCAGCCCCAAGGGGGTTAGGCTGGAATGTTAGTGCATGCTCGGCGCTGGCGCTACGGCTGGGGCGGCGGTGGAGCCTGCGCCGTGATGACAACTCGGCGGCACGGCACCGCGCGGTGGAACAGCGGCGCTCCTCGCGCGTTGTTTAATTAGGAGTATCTAATATGAGATTCGTGGTGGTCCGGGAGCCAACCGACACTTGGGCCGTATTTGACACGATCGTTAACGAGCCGGCGGGATTCGCCAGCCAATGCCTCATCGGGTTGACGCGTGAACAGGCCGAGTGGTTCGCGTCAAGGTGCAATCAACAAATGTCGCGAAGCGTTCGGCGCGTTCAGGACATGCCGCGCAGTGTTGTGCCACTGATGCCGAGGGATGTGAATGAAACGATTCGTCGGCAGGCCACATGATGACCGAAGATGCGATGGCGGCTGTTTTGGCAGTCAGGAACACGGCGGCCGAGATCCTGGGGGTAGTTGACAGCGCCAACAAAACCGATGCCGCTGTCGACGTCCGCCGTCTGGGCGAGGCCGTCCAGTTCCTCGCCAATGCTCAGATCCTGGGCTACGATGTCCGTGCCGCGATGGTTTTGTACGGCGACCTGGGAACGCCATCCCTTCGAGCCAGAGACTGCGAGCAGCTGTGGGCCAAATACGGAAAGGCCTTGCTCGCGTATTGATGAGATCAGATGACTTCATCGCCTGCTGGAATGCGCCCGCCGCCAACGCGCGAGCCTGTCCTGCGTTGCGCCTGTTGCACTACTGAGGCGTGTCGCCTGCGTTCGCCATTTCGTCCTTGAAGCTCACCTTCGTGCTTTTCCTCACCATGGCCGCGAGGTCCCCGGCATCCCAGTTGGTCAGCCTGATGCAGCCATGCGAGAAGGTCGCGCCGATCTTGCCGGGCTCGGGCGTGCCGTGAATGCCGTAGCTCTCAATGGAGAGATCGATCCAGACAGAACCCACGGGATTGTTGGGGCCGGCAGCAATGGTGAATGGCCGCTTTGCCTTGACCCCCTTGAAAGCGAAGTCCGGATCGTAGTGATAGGTCGGATTGCGCACCACGCGCTTGACCTCCGCCTCGCCAGTCGGCGCCGGCTTCTCGTCGCTGCCAATCGAAGCCGGGAAGACCGCGAGCCATTTGCCGGAAGGATCAAGCACGCGCACCTGGCGCGCGCCCTTGTCGACCTCGACACCGGCAATGGCGGCGGGAGGATCCCCCCGGCCAACATCCGGCACCAGCAATTTCGTGCCGACCTTCCTGAAGCCGATGCCCGGATTGAGCCGCCTGAGCAATTGCTCGCTGATATGGAAGCGCTCCGCCAGCCTCTCCGTCGCATTGTGATAGCCGAGCCTCGGCAGGCGGGCCATCCGCTCCAGCCGGGCCGGGATATGCCTGGTGAAAGGTCCGCGCACATCCTTGCGCGTCAACTCATAGGCAACCAGGACCGGGCTCGTGGAGGTTGCCATCAGCCTGTCCCAGGTCTCGCGCGTGAGCTTGCCGTCCGACGGCAATCCGTTCGCCGTCTGAAAGGCCCTGACCGCCCTGGCGAAATTTTCCGATGCACGGCCCTCGATCAAGCCTGGCGAGAAACGGGCGCGATCCAGAAGAATCTCTGCCTTCAGCAGGACGGGGCTGAAGCCCTTCGGTTCCTCGACGGTGAATTGCGCCTCGTTGACGGTGGCTGGGTCCAGCTTGGCCGCCCCTGCCCCGCCGCAAGCGAGGGCAAGCACCACAGCGACCAACAGAACGAGCCGGGGCATCGAGGTCACTCCACGAAAACCTGCTTGTATTATGACGCGGCAGGGCTCTTCTGGTTCCGTTCACTCGCAGCTGCAGGGGAGAACCTGACCAGATGAGGCACTCCAGCCGGCGATGAAAAGAACTCTGGCGAGGGTCTTGCAATCTCGCCATGTAACGCCCCGCCACCCGCCCCTATCGCCCGCTGGGCGCGCCCGGCTTCATAATGATCTCCCGGTGCGGATACGGAATGCTGATGCCATTCGCCTTGAACGTATCCCACAGCGCCAGCAGCACCTTGCCGCGCACATTGGTCAGGCCTTGCTGGGGGTCGCGGATCCAGAAGCGCAGGACGAAGTTCAGCGAGGAGTCGCCGAAATCGGTCAGCCAGCAGACCGGCCGCCGGTCGGCCTCGACCCGGCCGACGCTGATCGCCGCCTCGATCGCCAGTTCGCTGACCTTATGCGGGTCGGCGTCGTAGGAGACGCCGAAGTTCACGTCGAGCCGGACGAGGTTGTCGCTGAACGACCAGTTGATGACCCTTTGGGTGATGAAGTCCTCGTTGGGGATCAGGAACTCGCGGCCGTCGCGCGTCACCACCGAGACGAAGCGCGCCCGCAATTCGCGGATCCAGCCGAAGGTGCCTTCGAGCGAAATGGTGTCGCCCGGCTTGATCGACTTGTCGAGCAGGATGATGACGCCGGAGACGAAGTTCGAGACGACCTTCTGCAGGCCGAAGGCGAGACCGACGCCGACGGCGCCGGAAAACACCGTCAGCGCCGTCAGGTCGAGGCCGACGGCGGAAAGTGCCACGGCGCCGGCCACCAGCACGAGGCCGATCTTGGCCACCTTGCCGATAAGCACGCGGATCGACGGCGTCAGCTCCTCGGAGAGGCGGACACGCTCATCGATGTAATTGCCGACGACCACCGCAAGCCAGACCGTCGCGACCAGCAGCAGCGCCGCCTTCAGCACCATGAGCGCAGAAAGCCGAACCGCGCCGAGCGGGATTGCCAGGCTGTCGAGGACGGTGGCCGCGTCGTCGCTGACGTGCAGGATGACAAGGGCCGCATAGATCCACGCCAGCCAGCCCAGCGTGCGCGCGACGAGGCGGTTGCGGATGATGCGCGACAGCACCGTCGCGAACAGCCACGCCAGCGCGAGCAGCAGCGCGACCTGGATGAGATGGGTGCGGCTTGGCCAGGTGACGGCGCGCAGCAGGCTGAGCGCGGCGAACAGGAAGAGCGTGAACAGGATCCAGTCGGTGCGCCGCAGCAGGGCGATCACCACCCGCAACAGTCCGGGATGGCCCTTGATCTGGCGCGCCTGGCCCTCTACCAGCGGCTCGACGCGCAGCGCCGCGAGCTTGGCCAGCGCGAACAGTGCGGCGATGATGCCGAGCTGATAGACGAACCACGGCGTGGCGGCATAGTCGAACCATCCGCCGGCCCAGGCCTGCGATCTGTCGATGGCGTCGCGAAAATCCATTTGCCACGACCACTTGGCTAAGGAACTGCAACTTGTGGTCCACAATGTCGCCGGGCTTGAGAATGGTCAAGCGGACTTCGCTCGGCCCCTGACCTGCGCCCACGGGGTTTTCGCGGCCAGACGTGGACAGTCACCGAAGAGCTGGGGAACACGTGGCGATCGCCGCCCGGCGCGCTCGACCCGCCGCGCTTCGGTTGATAAGCCCTGTCGCCGTAGTAAAGGTATTCGAGTCGAAATATGACGGTTGCGATCGAGATGGGCGAGACGAGCGCGGGGGCCACGGCGGCCCTCGACCTCGAGGAGCTTTTGGCGACCCGGCTTCTGGTGCAGGGCAATTCCGGCTCCGGCAAGTCGCATCTCTTGCGCCGGCTGCTCGAACAGAGCGCGCCCTGGGTGCAGCAGACCATCATCGACCCTGAAGGCGACTTCGTCTCGCTCGCCGAGCGCTTCGGTCATCTGGTGATCGATGCCGAGGAGCACACCGAGCGCGGCCTGCAGGCGGCCGGCGAGCGGGCGCGCATCCACCGCGTCTCCACCGTCCTCAACCTCGAGGGGCTCGACGCCGAGAACCAGATGCGGCGCGCCGCCGCCTTCCTGGGCGGGCTGTTCGAGGTCGCGCGCGACCACTGGTATCCGATGCTGGTGGTGGTGGACGAGGCGCAGCTCTTCGCGCCGGCGGTGGCGGGCGAGGTTTCCGACGAGGCGCGCAAGCTTTCGCTCGGCGCGATGACCAATTTGATGTGCCGCGGCCGCAAGCGCGGGCTGGCCGGCATCATCGCCACGCAGCGGCTGGCGAAGCTTGCCAAGAACGTCGCGGCGGAAGCCTCCAACTTCCTGATGGGCCGCACCTTCCTCGACATCGACATGGCGCGCGCCGCCGACCTGCTCGGCATGGAGCGGCGACAGGCGGAGGCGTTTCGCGACCTCGAGCGCGGGCAGTTCATGGCGCTCGGTCCGGCGCTGTCGCGGCGTCCGCTCGGCCTGCGCATCGGCCCGACCGATACAAAACCGCGCAACGGCACGCCGCGGCTGATGCCGCTGCCGGAGGCGGCCTTGGAGGATGCGCGCGCGATCATCCTCGCCGCGCCGCCGCCCGAGACGGTCAGGCCGCAGCGCCGGGCGCCCTCGCCCGACCTGCTCGACCAGCTGATGGCGGCGAAATCGGCGGCGCTGGAGATCCGCCCCGAGCCGGCGGAGGCCGCACCCAGCGCTGCGGACCTTGCCGAGCGGCGCGAACGGATGGACCGCGTGCTCGGTGCCGTGCTCGCCGAACCCGATGCCGGCTTCCGCGTCATCGGCGTGCTCTATCAGGAGTTCGTCGTCCGCTGCCGGATCGAGGGCCTGGCCTCGGTGGTGCCGGACCTTGCCGAGTTCCGCCGCATGCTGACGCGGGCGCGGGCCGGCCTCGGCTCCGAAATGGCGGAAGACGACGCCTGGCGCGACGTCTCGGTGCGCGCCTCGCTACTGCCCGAGGACATGCAGGGCGTGTTCATGATGATCGCCCGCGCGGCAAAGGAGGCCCGACCCTGCCCGAGCGACGCGGCGATCGCGCGCGCCTATGGCTCGCACTCGCTGCGCCGCGCGCGCCGCCTGCTCACCTATATCGAGGAGCAGGGCCTCATCGTCTGCCAACTCGACGGCACCGGCCGGCGCACCGTGACGCTGGTCGAGCTCGCCTGGGCGACGGCGCCGGGCGATCCCAATGCCGAGGAGGCGGAGCTGGGCGTTTCGTAACGAAAACAAGGCCCCTTGCGGGGCCTTGCCTTATCGCCATCGGGGCGTGCGTGCTGCCTATTTGCCCATCAGCTGCTTGGCGTTCTCCGCCGTGATCGCCGTCGTCTCCACCGTCACGGTCGGCTCCACCGAGGTCGCGCAGTCGAGCAGGATCTTCTTCGACATCTCGATCGCTTCCTTGGCGCCGGTCGGATAGGTGAAGGTCGCCGCCCAGTCGCCCTTGGCGACGGCCTCGATGCCGCCAGCCGGGCCTGGCAGGCCGTCGGTGCCGATGATCTTGACGTCCTTGCCGGCGCCCTTGGCAGCCAGCAGCGCGCCCGCCGCCATCATGTCGTTCGAGGCGTAGAGCACCTTGATGTCGGGATGCGCCTGCAGCATGGCGGCAAAGGCGGTCTGGGCTTTATCCGGAACCCAGTCGGCGGCCTGCTCGGCGACGACCTGGATCTTGGCGTTCTCCTTCACGCCGTCCTTGAAGCCGTTGAGGCGCTCCACCGCCGGCGTCGAGCTCGGCAGGCCTTCCAGAACCGCCGTCTCGCCGCCATCGGGCAGCAGCGTCTTTGCCGTGTACTTCCCGGCCTCGAGCGCGATCTTGTAATTGTCGCCGCCGATGAAGGCGGTGTAGTCCTTGCCGGGATCGCCGACCGTCTTGCGGTCGAGCTCGATCACCGGAATGCCGGCATCCATGGCGCGCTTGACGGCCGGCGTCAGAGGGGCGGCCTCGAAGGGCGAGATCAGCAGGAGATCGACTTTCTGGGTGATGAAGTTGTCGACCTGCGACGTCTGCGTGTTGACGTTGCCGGCGCCGTCGGCGATCTGCAGCGTGAACTGCGGAACGTCCTTGGCCGCGGCCGTCAGCTCGTCATTGACGTGCTGGCGATAGGGCTCGGCGTTGTTGGCCTGCGAAAAGCCGATGATGAACTGGCCGTCCTTGGCGCAGGCCTTGACCATCGGGTCGGCGGCCTGGGCGGTGCTGGCGATGCACAGGCCTGCGCCTGCCAGAAGCGCGGCCTTGAGGGCACGCTTCGATCCTCTCAGTGTGGTTTTCATGCTCACTCTCCTCCTCGTCTGGCCGGGGGCGGACAGACCTATGGTTTCAGTCTCGGGGGTATGCTTGCCGCCGGCCTCCTACCTGCCCAATCCCTCGCGGCGGCGAACGAGGGATTGGAGCACTGCCGCCAGCACGATGATCGCGGCGGTCGCGAGCAGCTGCGTGGCTGGCGTGATGTTGTTGAGCTGAAGGATGTTGGCGAGCGCGCCGAGCATGATGGTGCCGGCGACGGTGCCGCCCATCGAGCCGGCGCCGCCGAACAGGCTGGTGCCGCCGATGACGACGGCGGCGATCGCCGTCAGTTCATAGCCCATACCATCATTGGCGCTGCCGAAGTTGAACTGGCCGGCGTGCACAATGCCGGCAAGCGCCGAGGCAAAGCCGGTGATGGCATAGACCGAGATCTTCACCATCGACACCGGAACGCCGGAAATGCGCGCGGCGCGCTCGTTGCCGCCGACGGCAAAGACGTAGCGGCCGAAACGCGTGGTGTTGAGAACCACCATGGCAATCGCGGCAAAGGCGATGAAGACGATGGTCGCCACCGGCACGGTGTTGTCGAACAGCCGCTCGCCCAGCACCGCGAACACCGGCGGCGCCAGGCCCGGGCCGTCGCCATAGGAGATGTTGATGTACTGGTTACCGGAAACGATGAGCGCAAGGCCACGCGCCGCCTGCAGACCGGCGAGCGTGACGATGAACGGTTCCAGCCGGAATCGGGTGGAGATCGTGCCCTGGACGACGCCGAAGACGATGCCCATGGCGAGCACGGCCATAATGGTCGGGATCAGCCCGAAGCCGCCGGAGATCATCATCGTTGCGGTGACGACGGCGGAGAGGCCGAGCACCGCGCCGACCGAGAGGTCGATGCCGGCGGTGATGATGACGAAGGTCATGCCGATGGCGATGATGCCGGTCTCCGACACGGCGCGCACGATGTTGGCGATATTGTCGGGGTTGAGGAACAGGATCTCGCCGTGTCGCCGGGGCGAGAAGATGACGCCGCCGATCACCACCAGCACGAGCCCGATCAGGCTCTGGAAGCGCACGATGATCGCCAGCGGGTCGACGCGCCTCGCCGCCGGAGCAGCGGGTACCGAAGGGCTTGAAGCTGCCGGGCTGGCAGCCACCGAAATCTTCTGGTCCGACATCAGGCCTCCCTGCCGTTTGCCGCGGCAAGCACGGTGTGCTCGTCGACGCCGCCAATGAATTCCGCCACGTTGCGCCCCTGGCGCAGCACCACGATGCGGTCGCAAAGTCCAATCAGCTCCGGCATCTCGCTGGAGGCGACCAATATGCCGAGCCCCTGCGCCGCGAGGGCTCTCAGCCGCGCATAGATTTCGCCCTTGGCGCCGACATCGACGCCGCGGGTCGGCTCGTCGAGAAGCAGCAGACGCGGGTTTCCGAGAATTTCCTTGGCCAGCACCACCTTCTGCTGGTTGCCGCCCGACAGCGCGCCGACCGATATGTCCGGGTTCCTCGGCCGGATGTCGAACTGGCCGAACGACTGTTTGACCGCCTCGGCCTGGCGGCGCGGCGACATCAGGCCGGCCGGCGAGATGCGGCGGATCACCGACATGACCAGGTTGAGGCCGACGGCCATCCGCAGCATCAGGCCGCTGCCGCGCCGGTCGTCGGTGACGAAGGCGATGCCGGCCTTGCGCGCCGCGTCGATGGAGTCGAGTTTCACGGCCTTGCCGTCGACTGCGACCTCGCCCTGCCAGCGGCCGGCGAGCCCGGTGCCGTAGAGCGCGGACAGCAGTTCGGTGCGCCCTGCTCCCATGATGCCGGCCAGGCCGACGATCTCGCCCTCCTTGACCTCGAGCGAAATCCCGCTCGGCGGCTGCCAGCCGGCGCTTTCCCGGGCGAGCCTGAAGCTGGCATCCTTGAGGCGGAGCAACGTCTTGCCGGCGCTTCTGGCGCGTACGGGGTAGAGTTCGTCGAGCGAGCGCCCGACCAGGAGCCGCACCAGCTCGGCCTGCGGCGCATGTGGCTCGGTGATGCCAGCAACGCGGCCGTCGCGCATCACCGTCACGCGGTCGGCGATCTCGGGCACTTCCTCCAGCCGGTGCGAGATGTAGACGATGCCGACGCCGCTGGCGGCGAGCTTGCGCATGATGTCGAACAGGCGCTCGACCTCGCCGACGGTGAGCGCGGCCGTCGGCTCGTCCATGATCAGCACGCGCGAGGCATAGGACAGCGCCTTGACGATCGCCACCACCTGGC
Organism: Mesorhizobium abyssinicae; assembly: GCF_049887195.1. Taxonomy (NCBI): domain Bacteria; kingdom Pseudomonadati; phylum Pseudomonadota; class Alphaproteobacteria; order Hyphomicrobiales; family Phyllobacteriaceae; genus Mesorhizobium; species Mesorhizobium abyssinicae. Next base: position 136,635 of record NZ_JARAKC010000009.1, on the reverse strand, counting down.
GCTGGCCGATGGAGAGGTCGGCGACGAGGCGCGCGGGGTCGATGGCGAGTTCGATCGCCTCAAGCCGCCGCTTCGCCTCGCGGCGCATCGCCGGCACGTCGAGCAGGCCGCCCGGTCGCATCAATTCGCGGCCGAGGAAGAGGTTCGCCGCGACATCGAGCGACGGTACCAGGTCGAGTTCCTGGAAGATTGTGGCGATGCCGGCTGCCTGGGCCTCGCGCGGGTTGTTGAAGGTGACCGGCTTGCCGTCGATCTGGATTTCGCCCTCGTCCGGCGTGTAGACCCCAGAGAGAAGGTTCATCAGCGTCGACTTGCCGGCGCCGTTCTCGCCGAGCAGCGCGTGGATCTCGCCCGGCTTGAGGTCGAAGTCGACGCCGCGCAGCGCCTGCACGCCGCCGAAGCGTTTCACCGCGCCGGTGACCGAAAGCAGCGGCGCGCTCATCTCGGCCTCGCGCAGGACTGGCGTGCCTGCAGCCTTGCCTGCAGCCGCACGGCACGCGGTGCTGCGTGGCTGGAGGCGATGCGCTCGCTGAGCAGCGCCGCCGCCTGGTGCCCGATCTCGGTGCAGGGCTGTTCGACCAGCGTCAGGCGCGGCTCGAAGCAGTCGGCCCATTCGAAATCGTCGAAGCCGACCAGCGACAGGTCGCCGGGGATCGAAAGACCCTTCTCGCGGATGGCGCGGACTGCCCCGATCGTCGTCATGTTGTTGCCGGTGACCAATGCGGTGGGCGGCGTCGGCAAGGCCAGGATCGCATGCGTCGATGCCGTGGCGCTCGCCGTGTCGACATTCTCCGGCGAGACATAGCGCGGCAGGCATTCAAGTCCATTGGCGGCGAGCGATGCGCGAAACGCCTCGATGCGCTCGCGTGTGGTGGCCAGCCCCGGCTGGCCGGCAATGTAGCCGATGCGCTTGTGGCCGAAGGACACGACATGGTCGATGAGGGCATGCATCGCCGTGTCGTTCTCGACACCGATCTGGTCGAAGCGGTCGTCGGCGAAGCGGTCGATCAAAACGCAGGGCAGCTTCTTTTCGGCGAGATAGTCTATGGCGCGCTCGGGCGAGCCGGACGGCGCCAGGATGACGCCATCGACGCGGCGCTGGTGGAAGGCGCGCACCACCTGAAGCTCGCGGTTCGGGTCTTCCTGCGTGTCGGAGAGGAACACCATCAGGCCGAGCCGGGCGCATTCGGCCTCGACCGCGCAGATGATGTCGGTGAAGTAAGGATTGGAGATCGCCGAGATGGCGAGCCCGACGCTGCGGGTCGAGGCGACCTTCAGCGAGCGCGCCAGTTCGTTGGGCTGATAGCCCATGGCGGCGATGGCGTCGTTGATCAGTCTCGCCTTCTCGGGCGAAACAAATCGGGTACCGTTGACAACGTGCGAGACGGTCGAAACCGAGACGCCGGCGCGGCGCGCGACCTCAGCCATTGTCGGCATGACGGCTCGTGTGGAGTGCCCGCAAGCGCTCCTCCCTTGATTGCGTTTCCCAACCGCTCTTCGGCGGATTTATGGAAACCATAGAGCCATCGAAACGTTTGCGCAATCGATTCGATAAAAGCCCGCGACAAATTTTTGTCGCGGGCTGAAAACTTGGAAATCAGGTGGTGAAAGCCAACCAGGCCGTGCCGGCGGCAAGCGTGACCAGCGTCAGCGGCAGGCCGACCTTGAAGAAGGCGGAGAAGGAAAGCTCCTTGCCCGCCGCCTTGGCCTGCTCGGCGACGATCAGGTTGGCGACGGAGCCGAGCAGCGTGAAATTGCCGGCCAGCGTCGAGCTCATCGCGACCACCAGCCAGGCGCGCTCGGGGTTTTCAAGCCCGGGGATAAAGGGCCTCAACGCCAGCACCGCCGGCACGTTGCTCATGATGTTGGAGAGCACGGCGGTGAAGCCGGAGAGCCGCCAGACATCGTCGAGTCCGATGTTTTTCGCCCAGGCGATCATCTCGGGCGTCAGCAGCGTCTTTTCGGCGCCGGCCACGACCACGAACAGGCCGGCGAACATGAACAGCAGCGGGCCATCGATCTCCCGGTAGATGCGATGCGGCTTGATCGCGCGGGTGACGAGCAGGAAGGCGCCGGCAATCAGCGCCGCCTTGGCAACCGCAACGCCGGCGAAGAACGCGACCGCCAGCATGACGCAGACGACAACCGCCTTCAGCACCTGACCCGGCAGCATGCGGCCGCGATAGACTTCGGGACTGAGGTCCACGGTGCGGGCGAATTCGGCGCGGTAGGCGATGCGCAAGATGACGATGACGGCGAGAAGGCCGAACAGCGCCACCGGCGCGAGAGCGGCCGAAAAGGCAGGATAGGAAATGCCGGAAAGCGCGCCGATCACCATGTTCTGCGGGTTGCCGGTGATGGTGGCGACACTGCCGCAATTGGAGGCCGTGCAGGTGGCGATCAGATACGGCACCGGGTTGCGGTTGATGACGCGCGTGACATGGACGACAATCGGCGCCATCACCAGGCAGATTGCGTCATTGACCAGGAAGGCCGAGAGCACGCCGGTCAGCAGCGTTACCATGACCAGGAGCATGAACGGCGCGTGCGCATGCTCGATGGCGAAGCCGCCGAGCGCGCGGAAGGCGCCCGAGACCTTCAGATGCGCGACTACGATCATCATGCCGAGCAACAGCGTGATGGTGTCGAAGTTGATGGCGCGGTAGGCATCCTCCATGCTGATCGCGCCGACGGCGATCATGGCTGCGCCACCGAGCAGCGCAATGCCGGCGCGATCGAGGCGCAGGCCCGGAAAGCGGCCAACGGCGACACCGGCATAGGTCAGGATGAGGATCAAAAGTGCCGCCGCGCCAGTCCATGTCATTGGCAGAAGTTCCGTCCGAACTCGCCGCTCCCCGGCAGATTCTGCCCGGCGGCATTCTTCGCTCCACCTTTAGCAAGCGGGCGGCAAAGCGAAAGCGGTGGAAGCGGTTGTGCGGTTGAAACTTTTCGTGCGACCCGACGATAAGGCCGCGGCGTCCGAACAAGACAGGCGGGTTTGCTCAGTGGCTAGTCTGCAACCGGCTTGCCCTCGGCGCTATCGTTGCGTTCCGGCTCCAGAATTCCAAACTCCTGCGATTTCAGCCCCTGCTCGGCCTTGAGGAACCCTTCCGCGGCAAGGCCGCGCCGTAGCAGTTCCCGCACGGCCGCCGACCGGCTCGGCATACGCTTTTCGAAGCGCCAGTTTTCCAGTGCAGCCAATTCGTCAGCCGTCAGCATGATCTGGAGCCGTTCAGGTCGTTCCAGTTCGCCCATTTGTGCCTCCGCCAAGACCAAAATGCAGTGAGTTAGTATCTGGCTCACTAACAGTAAAATTAGGATTTGACGCACATCCCGTCAAGGGTGAGCGATGGGTGATCGGCGCAAAGGCCCAACGATGGGGACAAGGCATCGACCAAGCAATCAACAGGCTATACTAACTAATTGATTTTATTTCAATATTTTTGACATTGCGCTTGCTATCGCAATGTGTCGGGCGCATGCTCGAAAATGAGGGAAAACGCCTCACCGGAAGGCAACTGCCATGCGCGACAGCTATTCAAGCCAATTGCGAGAAGACCTCAACTCCCTGGTCCTGGCCGCGATCCATTCCACGGGCGTGGTCAATGTCGCTGTCGTGGCTGAGCGTGTGCGTCTGCGAAACCTCGACGAAAACGTCGCGCGCGAAGACCTCGAATATATGGTCGTGCAAATAGCCGAAACGTATGGGGCAGCCATGGAGTTCGACTGCGCGCTTGTCGCCGAGATGGCCGAGCGCGCCTGTTCGGCGACGCAGTAAGGAGAGGATGTCAGCACGAAGTTTCGGCCGGTCGCGCCGTCAATCCATCTCGTCAAGAGAGTTTTTCACGTATCGCAAAGGCGCTTCGAGCCTCCAGCTTACACCGTGCTCGCCGAACTCCAGCTGTCCGGTGCCGCCCAGCGCCTGCGGCGCGATCCGTTTCAGCACAACCGATCCGAATCCGCGACGTGTCTCTCCGTCCAAGGGCGGTCCATCGTGCTCGTGCCAGACAAGCCCGAAGGTTTCCTCGCCATCGGCGGCGGTGGTTATGGCCCATTCGATCTCGACCTGCCCGACCGGGTTAGACAAGACCCCGTACTTTGCCGAATTTGTCGCCAGTTCGTGGAAGGCGATGCCGAGATATTGGACGGCGTTCGGCTTGAGCATAATCACCGGCCCCTTTGCCGACAGGCGCGACTGCGCCGCGAAGACCCTTACCTGCGCCTCGACCAGTTCGGCGACCGTCGCGCCGCGCCACTCGGCATTGACAAGCAGATCATGCGATTCCGAAAGCGCCAGGATGCGTTCGCGCACCTGTTCCAGAAAGACCTCCGGGCTGCTGGCTTGCTTGCTCGTCTCGCGGATCATCGAGATGATGACCGAGTACTGGTTCTTCACGCGATGGTTGACCTCGCGCATGAGCAGGCGGATGCGCCGTTCGCTCTCCTTATGAGAGCTGATGTCGCGCGCGATTTTGGACGCGCCGATGATCCTGCCGATGCCGTCGCGTATCGGCGAGACGGTCAGCGAAACAGGAATGCGCGTGCCGTCCTTGCGCTGGCGCACCGTCTCGTAGGACGGCACGACCTCGCCGGCGCGAATGCGGGTGATGATCGAGACCTCCTCGTCCAGGTGGTCGGGCGGGATGAGGATCGTCACCGGCCGGCCGATCGCCTCCGCCGGCGTGTAGCCGAAGAGGCGCTGCGCCGCGTCGTTCCAGCTGGTGATGATGCCGTTTATGTCCTTTGAAACGATCGCATCCATCGATGACTCGACAATGGAGGCAAGCCGCGTGCGGGCTTCGTCCGCCATGGTCTGGGTGCGCAGGTCAAGCAAGGTGTTGATTGCGCCGATCGTGTCACCGGTCTCGTTGCGAAGCAGGACGGGATGCGCGCTGAATGGGATGAGTTCTCCGTTGGGCCGCTCGGCAATCGCCCGCCCCCAGCGAACGTCCTTTTCTTCGCGCAAGGCAATGGCCATCGGGCATTCGTCGTGCGCCATCTTGCGACCGTCGAGATGACGCAGCTTCCACGACCCGCACCAGCGATCCTCGTTGATGATGGGACGATGCCCCCAAAGTTCGGCCGCGGCTTCGTTGAAGAAAGTGATGAGGCCTTGCTTGTCGGTGGTGTAGACGGCGACTGGCAGCGCCTGCAGCAGATCGAAGGCATGGGCGCCCGGGAGCCCGATGCCGCCATGTTCAATCGTATCCACCGACCCCCTCGCCTTTCGATGCTGGAAAAATTAACTCGACAAGGAATGCGCGTGAGGGATTTCGGTTCCCCGGCGCGCTCCCACACCGACCTACAGCATCGACGGCATGAGCCGCCCCTATGCGACGAGCCCGACCCCGGATCAGAACTGTCCGGTCGGCCCGCAGGGCGCGCAGCCTGATGCAACCGGGACATCGCCCGGGACAAGCACGCCGACGGTGACCGACAATCATTGCGGCAAGTAACCGGCGTAGCGCCGAACCGAGGCCGCGAGCCGCCTGGCTTCGCGGCCTCCGCCGTTTCCGGCCGGGGGAACCGATCCGGCCGCAACGACGTTTGCTTTTGAGCTCGAAACGATACCAGGGAGACAGGACGTGGCTTCATCGGCGCTCATCGGCATCCTGATCACGTTCCTGGTGATCATCCTCGTGCTCTACCTCGTCCAGCGCCTCCCGCTTGACGGCCGCACGCGACAGATCGCGCAGATCGTCGTTATCATCATCGGCATCGTTTCGCTGTTGAAGTATCTGGCCGTTTTCTGATCCTTTCTCTAAGAGAAGGAAGTTCAAGCTGGGGTTGCCGACGATGAAGGCTCGTTCGATCGCATGGATTGCCGGCGCGTTGTTGTGTGCCGCCGCCACGGCTCATGCCCGCCCCGACACGCGTGCAATGAGCTGCGAACAGGTACGGTCGCTGATCCACAGCCAGCGTGCGACCGTGCTGACCACCGGCCAAAACACCTACGAGCGCTATGTGCGCCAGTTCGGCAATGAATGCGACTGGCCGGAGGTGCCCACCGCCGCCTCCGTTCCGACGCGCGACGGCCAGTGCCGCGTCTACCGCTGCCAGGAGCCGGTTTTCGACTTCCCGAACTGAAAACTCGCGAAAGCTGACAACTTGCGCAAACTGATTGCGGTGGCGTCGCCCTCGCCGCCGCGCGCAGCGTGGAACCGTTTGCGCCTCGCGCGAATTGATTCGGGTTAGACATTTCCCGGCATGTTGTCGCGGCCGGCTGACCAGAGCGGCGCGACCCAGGAGGAAACAGCCATGTCCAGTGATGTCAGGCGCAGCGGCAGCTGCCTATGCGGCGGTGTCCAGTTCTCGGTGACGGGCGAGCCGCTTCGGATCGGGCTTTGCCACTGCAAGGATTGCCGCAAGACCAGCGGATCGGCCTACCAGGCCTTCGCCATCTGGCCGCTCGAAGCCTTCGAGACGGCCGGCATCGTCAGCACCTATGGCGGCAGAAGTTTCTGCCCGACCTGCGGCGGCCGCGTAACCACGGTCGGCGAGGAGGAAGTCGAAGTGATGCTCGGTAGCCTAGATGTGGCGCCGACGGAGCTCGAGCCCACCTACGAACTGTGGATCGTGAGGCGCGAACACTGGCTGCAGCCGTTGCCCGGCGCGCAGCAATTCGAACACGATCGCGTCGATGGCGAATCGCCGGCAGACGAGCCGGGAACTACGGCGGACAGTAACGAGGCGCCCTCGGACAACCTACTCCAGCGCAAGCTGGCCTAAGAGGCAGGCCAGCTTCCATCTGGATCGACGGGTAAATCGGCTTGCATTTTGCAACCGATGGTCGGTTTGCCGCTGCCCCAATGCTCAGTTAAGATTCGACTTGCGGTGGACTTCTGGAAACCGCTTTGGCCGGCGCGGTTCAGGCAACGTTCCCAACATTGCCGCGTCGGCCTCGCAGCCCTGCGGAGTTGTTCTTCAGGCAGACCGGCACAACCTTTGCTATTGTTTTGCCAGTCTTGTAGCTTGGTTATCTTGTGAAGTACCAAGTTATGGTTGCGCTACCAGGCCAGACATTCTTTCCATGAAAGAAAATTCTCCCCAAGTTATTTTTTTCACGACATCAATTACGCTACCCAAGTACCCAAACCCTCTGACGCAACGTGATCCTTGATGGTCTTGTACAAAAGGCCACCTTGTTTCTTTTCGCCTATGTTACATACTATTGCGAATCTTGAAGCCGAACGGGGCGGTTTTCATGGCGGCGATGCCTGCAGGAGGTCGCAGCGTTCATTTGCGATATCCACCGATCGACGGGTTCTGGACCTGGGACATCAAGCGAAACCGTGTCTACGGTGACGCCAACCTCTCCGACTATTTCGGACTCACGCTCGAGGAGTTCTCGCGTGGCGCTCCCCTCGAAAGATGCATGGAAAGCATCGAGGCCGAGGACCGGCTGCGGGTCAATGTTGCGATCCGCCGGGCGGTAGAGCGCCGATCGAGCTTCCGCGAGGTCTGCAAAGTCCGTTCGGAGAAGATGGGCCTTCGCAAGATCCTGGCAGTCGGCCAATGCTATGTCGACAGCCTTGGAGAAGCGGCTGTCTATCCCGGCTGGTTCGTCGACCTGACGCAAGAAGAGGATTGCGAGGAGGCCTCCTTGCGCGAGATCCATCAGCATATCGAGCAGGCCAAGGAAATCTCGCAGTCGATCGGACAGGATCTGCTGTTCTACTTGCTGGACAATGCCCACGAAGAGGTGCAGCTGCGTCTTGGCGGCGGATCGAGGAGGCGCAAATCCTCCTAGCGCGCACCCTAGCTTCCGGGCGGACCCTTGCCGTGCTTGCTGACTTCGGCAGTGACCAGGCGGGCGAAATGGGACTGCGGCGAGCGCCGCTCAAGCAACTTGGCACGTTCGAGCGCCGTGTCGCCGTAGAATTGAACCAACACTGCGGCCGCGCTGGCCGCGTCTGCCTTCAGCTTGCCGATATCGGACTGCTCGCTGTGGCTCGAAGGGCCGTTCCTGGCAATCACATCCAGCATGGCTTGCAACTTGTCAGGAGTGCTGCCCTCGTCTTCGTGCATCGTCGCGGTCCGATTGGTCGCGCAAAATATCGACATTTCCGAAGAATGTCCAACAGCTTCGTTGATCGGACGCCGACACAACCGAGCACAGCTTCGCCGTGAGTCTCGCCAAAATCTTGATGCAAGCAACAGTCAGCCAGAATTCACATGCAGACATTGGGGGCAGCGATGGACCAGCCGAGCAAAATGGAAAACCTGCAGTTTGCGCAGGGGATCTTGCGTGAACTGCGTCAGAAAGCCGAAGCCGATGGCGAGAAGCTTCTGACCTATCTGATCGACATGGCTTATCTCGAAACCAGCGACCGCATCCGCGCGCACTGGATCGGGAACCATGAAAGCGACGGCCGTCGCGCCAAGGGCTAGATCCGGGACGGTATTGGGCCGCGGCGTGAGCCATGGGCGTTGCCGGGACCTGAACGCAAAAAAGCCCGCCGTGCCTTCTGGCACGACGGGCGAAATTGGTGGGATCGGCAAGTCCAAATCGAGTTATGGACACAAGCAAGCCCGCGCCTCTCGCAGGGGACGCGGGCTGGATCGGGATGCCGGCCCCGATCAGGCAGCAAACCGTTACGCGCTGCCGGGGGATGAACTCTTAGCCAGAACTAATGTTCCGGCGCAGGCGGGAAAAACCTGCCAAGCACCGATCGGGCTTACGACGCCGCCTTTTCACGAACCGGAAGCTTCCACCCCGGCCTGACGAAATGGCAGGTATAGCCGTTCGGATATTTCTCCAGATAGTCCTGATGCTCGGGTTCGGCTTCCCAGAAAGGGCCGACCGGCGCGACCTCGGTGACGACCTTTCCCGGCCACAGGTGCGAGGCCTCGACATCGGCGATGGTGTCGTCGGCAACCCGCTTCTGGTCGTCGCTGGTATAGTAGATCGCCGAGCGATAGCTCATCCCGACATCGTTGCCCTGACGGTTCCTGGTCGTCGGATCGTGGATCTGGAAGAAGAATTCGAGCAGCGTGCGGTAGCTGATCCTGGCCGGATCGAAAATGATCTCGATGGCCTCCGCATGGGTGCCGTGGTTGCGGTAGGTGGCGTTGGGCACGTCGCCGCCACTGTAGCCGACACGGGTCGAGATCACACCCGGATAGCGCCGGATCAGATCCTGCATGCCCCAAAAGCAGCCGCCAGCAAGCACCGCTCGTTCGGTGGAAGTCGCCATATCATATCTCCCTTGGATTTCTCCATAGATGGGGATTGTGGCGCTCTTCGTCCAGCCGCTCAAGCGTCCTGGTAAGGCCGCAGCAACGACAGCCGCCTGGATTGAGGACGGGAGGACATGAAAACCAATTCTAGGGAAGCGGCAACGGTGTGTCACTCAAGGTCCGCAGGTATGCGATGAGGTCCGCTCGCTGCTTCTCGTCCTGCAGGCCCGGGAAAAGCATATCTGTTCCAGGCAACGCGAGCGCGGGATTTGAGATGAACAAATTGAGTTCCTCAAAAGTCCAATCGCCACCGGCGTCCTTTAGACTCGACGAATACTCGACATCGCCTTGCGAGGCCTTCGGCCGCCCCACGATGCCCCACAGATTGGGCTTGGGATTCTTGACCCCCGGCACGACAAGATGACAAGTCCCGCACGTCTTGCCGAAAAGTTCTTTGCCCGATTCAGCGTTTGCCGATGCAAGTCGTGCCGAAATCGGCGCAATGGCCGGTCGGCTGGCGCCATGACTGCGCAAGTAGGCCACGACGTCGTCGTGACCACTCAGCTTGGCCAGATGTATGGGTGGACTTCCATTCGATGTCAGCGCGTTGACCGCTGCTCCGGCGTCCACGAGATGGATGACGCACTGGAGGCAGCCATTCTCGGCAGCTACGTGAAGCGGCGTTTGCGCTTTCGCCACCTGATTTGGGTCGGCCCCGTTGTCGAGCAACAGCTTCACGATGTCAGCGTACCCGCCCTTGTTGGCGGCGTAGAGCGGCGTTCTTTGCCAACTGACGGGCAGGCTAACGTCCGCCCCACGCTTGATCAGAAGTTGTGCTAACTCGACATTTCCTTTTTCGCAGGCGATGTAGAGCGCCGTAACACCGTCAATTTCGTTAATGGCGGCGCCTTTGTCCAAGGCGGAAGCCACCGCTGCGACGTCGCCCTTCTTGACAAGATCATTCAAGTTGTTCGCCTGGGCGGGCAGTGTAAAAAGCCAAAGGACCCACAAAGTCCTTACTACGCAGATGCGTCCCAGCTTGATCATTGTGCCCTCTCATTGGTCAGAAAAAGCGCACAGGTTTGGCTCCGATTGCGGCTCCATGCACAGAACAAACATTAGCAGATGCTTATTCGAAGACCAAGGAGCGCGCGGCGCGGCAGATCACTCTTCGCTTGTCGGCTTGAATTTCCGCACGACGACCTCGAACAGAATGTCCGAGATCCACATCGCCGAGACGCCGATCAGGAAGGCGGCAGCCAAGGTCGTGGTGTCGTCGGCAGGATCGGGGATCGGCAGGCCGCTTGCCTTGAACCAGGCCACAGCCGGCAGCGTCAGATAGGCGGCGGCAAGCGCGCCGCAGATCGGCGAAGCGATCATTTCGCGCAGCTTGTAGCGGTGACGCGACAGGGCCCGCAATGCGCCGCCTGCCAGCCCCGCGGCCACCACAGGGCCCTTGATGCCCAAGAGATCGAACAGATCCTGCATCAGGGCCTCCAGCCGCAGAGTTTTTGGCCCTTGCGATTGTGCGCAAGCAGCGCCCTTGCTTCCTCGTCCGAAAGCGCGTCAACGGCTTTGGCGGAGAGGCGCAGCGGCCTGGAAACGGCGCAGAAGCCGCCAGTGCTCGTGGTGCATCCGGCCAAAGCCGCGGTAAGCAGCATGACAATCAATCCCTTGCCCATGCCTTCAACTCCTTTTTGATGGCGCCCGCGGGCAGAGCGCCGATGTCGTTGTCGACCCGGTCGGCGAGCGCGCGGGCCGCTGCCTCGGCTTTGGCCTGCCTGCTGCGCTCGGCCTCGGCGCCGGCTAACCGCTGGCGAAAGCCCCAGCCGAGCGCGGCAATGACGGAGGCCAGCAGGCCAAGGATCGCGGGATTGTCGAACAGGAAAGAGAGAAGCGCCGTCATGACAGCCACCACACGACAAGTGCCGCAACGATGAGGAGCGCACCCGCCATCCAGGGCAGCGCCTGGCGCAGGAGTTCGGTCAAGACCTCGTTCATTTGCCCCCCCTCACCTTTGCCAGTGGAACTTGCGAGCGAGCACGTACCAGGCCTCGGTGCCGAGGCCGATTGCCAGGCCGATGCCGGTTTCGAGCGCCATCTGGATGTCGGGGTCGCCCGACAGGGCGGTGGCGTCGCCGGCGCCGAGCAGGCCGCGGGCGACGAGGATCGCCGCGCCGTAGCGCAGCGCGATGCGGATGATGACGGCAATCATGATTTCTTGCCTCCAAGAATGGTTTTGAAGATGGCGAGCAACAACCGCCAGAACGCCTTGCCGGCGGGCGCGGCGGGATTGGCCGTTGCCTCCGGATGCGCGGCTTCAGCCGAAGGCGCGGACGGGGCCGGCGGTTTGGCCACCGACAACAGCAGCGCTTCGGCCCGTACCGAGCCGACCCGTTGGCTCCAGCCCCGGCCAAAGGTAGGCCAGGTCGACAGCCGCTTGAGAAACGCCAGACGCGCGTCGCACAGCCCATCGATGACGACACCGGCGGGCCGGGCCCTGACGGCGCCAAGCGTGGCTGGGCCGATCCGGCCGTCCTCGGTGGCGCCGACGATCGCCTGAAGGTATTTCGCCGCCCTGCCCGGCCCGCTGTTCACGGCAAAGTCGAAAACGGCATAGTCGAGGCCGGCGGGGAGTTCGGCGCCGGCGACGGCATCCCAGTAGAAGCGGCGATAGAGGCGAAATTCCTCGAACCAGTCGAGCAGCGTCGAAAACACCTTGAAGCGGCCGGACTGCATGCGGTCGAGCATCTCCATCAGCCCGGCCTCGACCGAGACCGAGCCGTCGGCGAAGCGGGCGTGGCTGGCAAGCATGTTCAGCCCGTGCGCGGCGTATTGCCTGGCGAGCGCGGTGCCGGCGCCTTCCAGCGTCTCGCGGCGGCCGTCGCGCGGCCAGGCCCATGGCAGCCAGTCGCCCCAGGGTTTCAGGGCGAGCGCCTGCATCGCCGGCGTCTGCTGCGAGGCGCGCGCCGCCTTGGTGACATAGACGACATCAGCCTCGGTATCCCAGGCAAGCTCGGCCGCGGCCGAAGGATGGTCCCAGCCGAAATCGAGCGCGCCGATGCGCGGCCACCAGCGCGGCAGCCGGAACGGCTCGCAGGCGATCATCTCCTCCGGCACCGGAAAGATGCGGCCCGAGCCCAGCACCGGAACGCCCTTCGCCCGCGCCTCGCGCTCATGCTCGGGATAGGCGGCGATGATCGCCGCGCGCTCGGCCGGCGTGTAGTGCTCGGCGTCGTCGATGGTCATGAAGGTGACGTGTCGGGACATGGCGGTCCTTTCCCTTCTCCCCTTGTGGCATTGGCGCCCGCCGGCCAAGCTGCCAATCTCCCCCCTCGTGGGGGAGATGTCCGGCAGGACAGAGGGGGGCGTGAAGGAACTCGACTTGCGGAACTGCGGAACTTTCCGCCCTTCGAACCGTCGAAAGGGTGGAGGGAGGCACCTTGAGAGGCTGGCGGGACAGCGCCCCCCTCTGCCCTGCCGGGCATCTCCCCCACAAGGGGGGAGATTATGCGCTCCGCGGCCTTCGCCAACCTCCAATGCCGTATAGAGGGGGTAGCGAAGACGCCTACTTGAGACGTTGCTCGCCCATCTCCCCCGCATTCAAAAACCGCAACACCACATCGCTCATCCCCAAGAGCGGCGTGAACGTCACGATCGTTATCCCGCCTGTCGCGTTGGTGCGCGTCAGGCCCTCGCTATAGATGTCCAGCGGCGGCTCCTCGTCGAACCAGACGCCGTGCAGGGTCTCGCCCTGCCATTTCTCGCGGCCCTTTTCGTAGGACTTGAAGGAGAGCACGCTCTCGGAGGCCTGGACGTCACCGCCGCCGCCCCAACGCACGACGACGCTGTCCAGCGCCCCCGGTGCGCCCCGTCCCATCACGGTATGGGCGATCGCGTCGGCGGGGATCATGCCGGTGCCCCAGTCGGCCCGCTGCTGCGGCGGGCCGATGAGCACGCGCTGCGGGTTGTCGCGCGTTCCCTCGCCGGTGACGCCGGCGGCCCAAAGCCGCACGGCCGTGTCGAACACCTTGCCACGCCACCAGTCCGGGTAGCGTCCGGTGAGATGCATCGCCCATTCGGCGCCGCCTGCCCTGGTCTTGCCGAGCTGGTTGCCGGCCATGAACAGCCGCTCGCGGTTCAAGGCGCCCGCGGCATGGAACTCCGCCTGCCTGGGATACGGCCGGTAGGCGGCCAAAAGGTTAGCGCGGCGGCGGCGCTCCAGCTCCGTCAGCAGCGCCAGGTACTGCGTCCCCGAGGAACGGCCTGACGATCGCTTCGAGGGCGCGGATGCGGGCGCGGATCTGCTCATCGCTCAGCGTGTCCAGAGTGTTGGGATCGGGGTCCTTCGGGCCGGGCAGCACCGACAGCACGATCTTCAGATACTGGTCCGGCTTTTCCGCCCTGACCTTGGCGATGACCCCGGCGCCATGATCGCGGAAATCCTGGCGCAAAGCGGCGGTGAAATCATCGCCGATGGTTTTTTTCGTCCGCTTCGGGCGTCCAGCAACGCCTGCCGGCTTGCGCGCGCGGCGCGACCGCAACGGCGCATCAGCCATGGGACCCGTCCGGTTCGTTGCTGCCGGGCGCAGCTGCGACCGCCGGCTTGGCGGTTTTGCCGGCCGGCTTCCGGCGCTTGCCGGATTTGGCGCGCCTTGGCTTGGCCGGCTTGCGCACCGGCTTGGGCGCATCGCCCTCGGCAGATGCCGCCGCGCCGGTCGGCGCGGCTTCGATCCGGGCGGCGGCCGGCTCGCGCCTGTCGGGCCTCGCCATCCTGGCGATGCCGATCATTCGACCGCCCTGCGCCCCCAACGGAAAACCGAACCCACCGACCGGGTCGACCGGCCCGCCGCGCACCATGCCGATCAGCACGCCGGGCACGACTTCCTCGCATCCGGGGCGCAGCGGCCTGGCGGCGCCCTCGAAGATGCCGATGGCGCTGACGGTGTCGCTTCCGTCGTCGGCAGTGATGATGGTGGCGTAGCGGGGCATGGGGCGCTCGTGGGTGGTGTGGATTGATCTGAGAGGCGCGGTCCTTCGCGCCGCCTCTGTCCTGCCGGCCATCTCCCCCACGGGTGGGAGATCAGCAATCATGACGGCCTTCGCCAACTTCCAAGGTCGCAAAGGTGAGAGCCGGCGGCAAAGCTGCCAATCTCCCCCTCGTGGGGGAAATGTCCGGCAGGACAGAGGGGGGCGCTGTCCCGCCAGCTTTGACCCGGAGGACTAAGATCGAGGAAGGCTGAAACACAAAACCCGCCTCGCGGCGGGTCGTTGGCGCAAATCAGCACCATGGACAAAAGAGTAGCATAGCTGCCTGCAGCGGGCAATAGGTTATGGGTAAATTTTCCTAGGAATAATTGCCCCCCCTCACCGCCCCTGCTGGCACTGCGGTATTCACAACATGGTTTTGACCCCGTCTGGCCATTAGCCGGCGCTTATGGGATCATTTTGCCCCGGAGACTCGGGGGAAGCAGCATGGACAGACCCGCCATGGCATCCGTCTTCAGGATGCGGCATCAGCCGGCAATCATTTCTGGCGTTCGCAGTCTTGGCACGGGCCAGGCCGATCCGGTCTTCCACTCGAGGCCGCTCGGCGAGGCGATCCGCTTCATCGTCCGGTCCGACGGCCAGTACGATCTCAGCGCCGTCGCCATCTCCTACGGCGACCGGGCCACCCCGCCGCTCGGCGGCCGCGAGGTCAGGGCGCTCTGGCAGGAATATGGCGAGCGCCTGCTGGAGGCGTAGGGTGAGCCACCTGACTACATCGGATCGGAAACGCCCCTTCGCGCGTTAAAGCGCAAACCAATGGGGAGGAACCGCCATGAACGTCGCCAATCTGCAGCTCGAGGGCCTGTTGATGGCCGTCGCGTCGATCAACCAAGTGCTGGTGCGCAAGGGAGTGCTGACCGTCGATGAGATCGACATCGCCTTGCGCCGGGCCGAGGCCAGCGAGACCGGCGAGGAACGCTCCGAAGGCATGTCGGCATCGAGCCGCGATGCCGTCAACTTCCCGATCCGGCTCCTGGAGCTCGCCAACCGCTGCCAGCCGGAGGCGGACATGCCGTCCTTCTCGAAGCTCGCCC
This sequence comes from Mesorhizobium abyssinicae, assembly GCF_049887195.1. Taxonomy (NCBI): domain Bacteria; kingdom Pseudomonadati; phylum Pseudomonadota; class Alphaproteobacteria; order Hyphomicrobiales; family Phyllobacteriaceae; genus Mesorhizobium; species Mesorhizobium abyssinicae. The sequence continues at coordinate 121,372 of NZ_JARAKC010000009.1, read as the reverse complement.
GCATGGTCGGCCAGATGAAGGAACCTTACAACGATCAGATGTGAGGGAGTGGGTGCATCTCGGGGCGGCCAACTGTCGATGCCGGCGCGGCCCCTCATCCGCCCTTCGGGCACCTTCTCCCCGTTAACGGGGAGAAGGAATGAGTTTCACGCCCTGCCCGGCCAGCCCTGGCGCAGCGAAAGCACGCTGCCCGGTCCGTGAACGGCGGCGAAGAGCAGGCCGGCGGCGAACGGGAAATGCGACATGAAGGCGCCAAACTCGGCCTGGTTGCCGGCCCAGTGCGAAGGGCCGTGGAAGGCAAAGCCGAGGAAGGTGACGTAGACCGCGCCGATCAGCGCTGCCGGGGTCAGCAAGGCGCCGGTGAGGAAGGCGATCACCAGCAGCGTCTCCAGGATCGCCGCGCACCAGGCCAGGAACAGCGGGAACGGGAAGCCGGCGGCGGCGATGTAGCCGGCAGTGGCGCCGATATCCATGAGTTTGAAGGCCACGCCCATCGCGAACATGGCGGCGAAGATCAGGCGGGCGATGAGGATGACTGCGGTCTGCCAGGTCGATTGAACATTTTCCACGATAGTCCTCCGGATTGAAGCTTGTTGATGCTCCAAGGACGGAGGAAGGGCGATGGTTCCGACAGGGTCGGGAAATTTTGTTGCCCTTGAGGCCAAACAAGGCCGACGTCGGCGGGACAGCGCCCCCTCTGTCCTGCCGGACATATCCCCCACAAGGGGGGAGATCAGATGTGACGCCAGCTTTCGCCAATCGCCAACGTTGCAGGACAAGCGGGGGCGCCGAAACAACTAATCTCCCCCCAAGTGGGGGAGATGTCCGGCAGGACAGAGGGGGGCGCGAAGGAACTCGGCGTGCGATCGTCTCGCGGCGCCGCCCTACCCCGCCTTCGCGTGGGGACAATGGCTGATCGACTCCCTGACCGTGCCGTACTCGGCACCCCAGCGGTCGGTCATGTCGCAGCGTATATCCCAGAGCTCGGGGAAGAAGCGGTGGCGGGCGCCGCCTTCCAGCATCTCCACCGGGCGGCCCTTCAGCGACCTGGAGCCCAGCCCGATCGAGCGGTGAATGAGGTAGAGGTGGTTAGCACGGAATTTTTGGAACAGTTCGTCGAACTCGATCAGCGCCTCGGCGACGACATAGGCGTCGCCATGATCGTAGCGCGCGTCATAGATATCCTCGACGGAAAGCCCGCGGCCGTCGAGATAGGCAGCCTTGAAGCCGCGCCAGAGATCCGGCGGCATGCGCAAGAGCAGCTTGAAGCCGGGCGATTCCTGGCCGCTGCCATTACCGAGCTGCAGGCGGATCTGCTGGTATTCCTTGGGCGACATGGTTTCGAGCACGTCGAGCTGAGCCGTCATCAGCCGCATCAGCCGGTGCACGCGGCCCATCAGGGTGACGATGCGGTGCGTGTCCTGCTTCTCCAGATAGTCGAGGACGTCGGCCAGCGTGTAGGCGATGAGCTTCATCCACAGCTCCTCGACCTGGTGCACGATCTGGAACTGCAGTTCGTCGGCATTGACCATTTCGGCCAGCGGCTTCTGGCATTGCAGAAGCTTGTCGCACTGCAGATAGACGCCGTAGTCGCGCATCTCCGGCGCCTCGATGCGGGCGTGATATTCCGACTTCAGCATGGTTCTTCTCCCTGCCCCGGCCCGGGGCATGTGTTGGGTCCTGAAATCGATGATAGACCCTTTGGGCTTGAACATTGTTCCTTTCTGTTATCCAAATGGCAAGAATTGAAGGACGAATGCTTGCAATATTGCTATACCTGGAGAACGATCCATGCTGGATACCCTCGACCGCAAGATCGTCGCGGCGCTCGAGCGCGACGCGCGCCTCTCCTTCGGCGAACTGGCCGAGTCGGTGGGGCTGAGCAAGACGCCGTGCTGGAAGCGGGTCAAGGCGCTGGAGGACGCCGGCGTCATCCGCGGCTATTCCACCCGCGTCGATCCGGCGGCAATCGGCTTCGGCATCGAGGCCTTCATCCAGGTGTCGATCGACTTCGAGGTGTCGGACGCCTTCGAGGCGGCGGTGAAGCGGCATCCTCTGATCCGCCGCTGCTACGCCACGACCGGCGAGGCCGACTATCTGTTACAGATCGTGACCGTCGACATGATGGCGCTCGACCGCATGCTGCGCGAGGAGCTCAGCCGGCTGCCCGGCGTGCGCCGCACCATCACCTCGATGGCGATGCGCGAGATCAAGGGCGACATCTCGTTTGCCGATGCGGCAACGCATGCGCTGAGGAGATGAGCGCGCAAACCAGATGACTTGAGAGCAGCACCCCCGCCAGGAAAATGGCCCAAGGCCGGCCTGAGGCCCAATCTCACCCCGGATGCCGGCCGCGGATGCCGGCCGCGCACGCGCGGCGTCGAGCCCTGACTTTTTCTGGGAGGGTTTCGGAACGGGCGTTGAACCGGTCTATGTAGGGACGGGGAATCGCGGGTGGTGGATGTGATCTCGATCAGAATCAGTGCGGAGCCTGCCGGGCGGGCGGTGGGAGGACTGCCGCGGCTTTTCGCATTCAGGGCGAATGCCATTACTGCGCGCCATGTACTGGCAGCGGCGCTGCTCGCGTCGACCATGCTGCTGCCGACGGCACCTCGGGCGGCGTCGGTGCTGCCGGGGCCGCGCGACGGATTCCAGCGGTCGATGGATCCGGCTGCCCAGTTGCAGGAGGCCAAGCGCGCTCTTCTGGCGCAAGCCGCAGGCGGAAATGGCGGCAACGGCGGCAACGGTGGCTCCGCAGGCGGCAACGGCGGCAATGGCGGCAATGGCGGCAATGGTGGCGACGCCGGTGGAAACGGCGGCAACGGTGGCGACGCCGGTGGAAACGGCGGGAACGGCGGCAACGGTGGAAATGGCGGCTCCGGTGGAAACGGTGGCTCCGGCGGCAACGGCGGCTCCGGTGGAAACGGTGGTTCCGGTGGGAATGGCGGCTCCGGCGGCAACGGTGGCTCCGGTGGAAACGGCGGCTCCGGTGGAAACGGTGGCTCCGGTGGAAACGGCGGCTCCGGTGGAAACGGTGGCTCCGGTGGAAACGGCGGCTCCGGTGGAAACGGTGGTTCCGGCGGTAATGGCGGTTCCGGAGGAAACGGTGGTTCCGGCGGCAATGGCAGCTCGGGCGGCAATGGCAACTCCGGCGGACATGGCGGCAGCCGTCACGATACCGGCCATTCGGATGGCGGCCCGCGTTCCTGCGCAACCTCCCAGGGATCGTCCTGCTGATCCGGCCTGGCCTTGAAGGGCGTCGCGCTTCAGGTTCCCGTTTTGATGCATTGCGCCCGTGCGACAAACATCAGGCCCGGAGCCGGGCAAACGTCGGAACGCGGCGGGTCGCTCCCTGAACCGCTACTGACCCGTGCGGTAGGCGAAATCGTCGATCGCCGCCTGCCAGTAATGCAGTGTCCGGATCTCGAGCCGCGTGACGCGTCTGTAGTCGGCCGCGAAGTAGACCTGCCCGTTAGCGGACAGCACGAACTGATCCTCATAGGCAGGCTGGTCGCCCCGCCAGGCCTTGAGGACAAGCGTCTCGCCCTCCGCGTCGTCCCAGCCCACGCCGAAATAGGCGCCTGTGAAATCGAACGGCTTGTCGCTGAACACCTGCGCCGGGTGTCCCGAGCTGTTGTAGGCGATGAACTCGCCCGACATGGTGGTGTTGATGTAGCCCGGGCCTGCGGTGAAGCTCTGGTGCATGGCAACGAGGTTGTACCAGTTGAGCCCGCCATAACCGGACGGAATTTCGAACACGCCGGGCGACGTCATCAGGTCGTCGAAGCCTACAATATGCTGGTTGGGCAGCGGCTCCTCCTCAGGTCCGCCCTTGCCTGAAAACGCTGAGAGCACCACCGGCGCCGCGCCGACGACAACGTGCCGGCGCTGCGTCGCCCCGCCGACCGAGACGTCTACCAGCCATTCGCCCGATGTCGCGGGAGCGCTGAAGCGCCCGTCCGGTCCGACCTTGGCAGCGGCCGTGACGCCGTCCGGCCCTGTCAAGGAAACGCGCGATCCGGCGGCGACAGCGCCGCTGATCGTCAGATCCGCCGCGAGCCCGACCGGGTGCGTCGTGCGCAGCGCGATCATATCGCCCGGCGATCCGGGCGAAACGACATAGTCGCTTTCCTGCGAGGCGTTGCCGGTGGTGACTGAGAAGCCCGGCGGAGGCACGACCCGGAACGCGTAATGTCCGGGGTCGACGACTTCGAGATCGCGCTGGATGACCGACATCCGGAAATTGGCGAAGCCGTCGACATTGGTCAACCGCATGATGCTGCTGCCGTTCGGCTTGTCGAGCTCGACGGCCGCGCGCGACATCGGCCGGTCGCCGAGATCGTAGACGCCGTTCCTGTTGAGGTCGCGGAACACGAGCAGCGACGTGTTCATCTGGCCGCCGTTGAAGGAACCCCACGCGCGCTTGGGATAATAGGCTTCAGCACTGCCGGCACGGGCCGCGCCGCAGACCATGGCCAGGCCGATGGCCCCCGCGACCACGAGTGCGCCCGAAAACAACAAACCACGCTTCACGAAATTTCCTCTCCGGCAGTCCCTGCCAATCCGTTCCCCTGGAGACGCGCAATGACCTTGTCGACGGCATCGGCATCGAAATAGGCGAGATAGAGCAACGCCATGGTGGCGCTGAACGTATAGACCGGCAGCGTCAGATAGATGATGGCGTGAAAGGCCAGGCCAGGCAGGACCAGGTAGCGCCTGCTGCGGCGAAACGGCAGGCCGAAGGCCAGGCAGTATTCGAGCACGACCACGGCGACGGAAACGACGATTGCGAGCCAGGCAAGGCCGGCCGGATAGTCCGAGCCGGCGTAGTACCAGAGGAATATCTGCTCGATCCGCGCGCCGCTGAGAAAGGCGTAGCTCGACTTGTCGAAGGCGGCGAAGAAATAGAGCACCGAGAGCTGCACCACGATCAACCTTAGCCCCCACAGATTGCCGCGTTCCGCCGGCGGCGGCAGGCCGGCGCGTTCGGCGCGCATCACCGCCAGGTAGCGGTCCAGCGAATAGGAGCGGCCGCAGGGGGTGAGAGCGATCAGAAGGGCTGCGACGGCTAGCAGATAGATATGATGGTGGGTCCAGGGCTCGTGGCCAAGCTGGAAGCCGAAATAATAGTACATCGCCAGCCCGACCGAGCCGGTCCAGACGGCGGCGATGCGGCTGTGATAGCCGACGAAGAGCAGCGCTGTCGCCGTGAAGAAGTTGACGGCCAGAAACAGGCCGGCCGGCGACTGGTCGATGTAGAGCAGCAGTTCGCCCGCCCAGCGCGACCAGAACAGCATCGCCAGGCCGATGCGGATCAACGCGGACGAACGCGACGAGCCCTCGGTGTCGACCGCCCAGCCGACGAAGCGTGCCGCCACGGCATCAATCGGACGCCAGCCGGCGATAGCGTCAGTCGGCGCAGGCATTTTCAGCATCGCTATGGATGGTCTGCCAGCCGCCGCGCGCGGCCTGGCGCGCGCGGACGCGGATGTCGGCGCCCTGCCCGGCGGCCGTGCAGAGCCGCTTGATGACGGAAGCGAGTCCGTCGCGGCTTTCGATCCGCTTAAGCCTGCCGTGGCGAGAGGCGCCGAGCATGAAGCGGTCGAGCGGGACAAGCGCGCCGTCGGGCCGGCGGATTTCGAAGGAAGCGTCGATCACGCCCATCCCGATCGCGCTGAACATGGTCCAGGACCGCAGCCATGCCGATCGGACCCCGAAGACCTGCTCCGCTACCGGTCCGGCGATCATGAACGCGGCGATGGCGATGAATGCGAACAACCGCAAGCGCCCTGCCGACAGCCGCCCGGCAGGCTCCGCACTCACCCTGATCGAGACGATATCCGTCACCCGCGCACCCCCGCCCCGATATAGACCGGTTCGACGCCCGTTTTTCAACTCCCCCCAGAAAAAGTCAGGGCTCGAGGCCGCGTTTGTGGCCGATGCGCGGTGCGCCACTGGCGGCGGTAGACTGCACCTCGGCGCTCATCTCATGACCAGCTCCCGCCCCAGCCGCTTCGGCGGCTCGGCCCGCAGCACCACATTCGTGGTCACCGCGCCGTAGCGGCCGATGCCATCGACGATTGCCTCGAGATCGGGCGGCGACGGGACGAGCACCTTGACCAGGAAACAGTCCTCCCCGGTCACGCGCAGGACCTCGATCACCTCCGGCATCTGCGCGAATTTCTTCAGGCAGGCCTGGATGTGCTCATGCGTGGTGCGCAGGCGGATGACGGCCATGGTGCCGAGCCCGAGGGCGGTCGGGTCGACCACCGCGCGATAGCCGGAGACGATGCCGCGCTCTTCCAGCCGCTTCACCCGCTCGGAAGTAGCGGGCTGGGACAGGCCGACACGCCGGCCAAGCGCGGAAATGCCGATGCGGCCGTCCTCCTGCAGGATCTCCACGATCGCCATGTCGGTGGGGTCGAGCCTCGCTCTTGTCTCGCCGTTTGCCATGCCTGCCTTCAATCCATCGGGAAACCTGCCTGCTTTCCGATGATCTCTCATTCCGCCGGCTGGCGGAAGGCCTAGAATTGCCGGCATCGCATCGACAGGAATAGGCAGTCCATGAACGAATTCATCATCGTGCCCGGCATCGGCGGATCGGGCGAAGCACACTGGCAGACGCGCTGGCAGCGGGCGAACCCGGCCATGCGCCGCTTCAGCCCGGCAAGTTGGGAGCAGCCGGATCTCGACGACTGGATCGGCGCCCTCGACGCTGCGGTGGCGGCGGCGAATGCCCCGCCTGTGCTGATTTCCCACAGCCTCGGCTGCCTGCTGGTCGCGCATTGGCAGCTTGTCTCGAAGGATGCCTGCGCCGGCGCCTTCCTGGTCGCGGTTCCCGATCCGGCGAGCCAGGCCTTTCCGGCCTCGGTGCGCGGTTTTGCCGGCGCGCCGGCGGGACGGCTCCGCTTTCCCTCGCTCATCGTCGCCAGCAGCGACGACCCCTACGGCTCGCTGGATCATGCCGGGACAAAGGCCGCGCAATGGGGAAGCGGCCTCCATGTTGCGGGAGCGCTCGGCCACATCAATGGCGACAGCGGACTGGGTGATTGGACCGAGGGAATGGACCTGTTGGCGGCTTTCGCGAGCGAGGTGCAAAGCGAGACGGCAGGGGCCTAGTTGGCGGAAGCGACGAACGATGACCTGAGCAAGGCGGCGAAGTGCACGGGGCGCTGAAGCTCGTCGCTGCCGCCTCCGCGGGCACCGGAGGATGGCCGCAGGCACTCACGAGCCACTCACCTCCGGTCCCGCCAGGGCATGTCCTTCTGCCAGTCGCCCGCCATGATCGAGCCGTAAGGGTCGACGAAGTCGTCGATCGTTGCAAGGCGGTGCCGCTCGATCTGGCCGACCACCTGGCTCGCGCTCTTGTAGGCAGCCGGCAGTTCCGACAGGTCCGGCGTGCCGAGCCAGAAGCGGATGTCGAGCCCGTTCGTCTCGGCCTTCACCACATCGTCGAAGTTGCGGCTGCCGATCACCTCGCGCAGATAGCGCGTGCGGCTCATGTTGCGGCCTGCGCCGTGCGGCGAAAAGCCGAGCGCCGCCTTCTTGTCGGCATGGCCGGCGATCAGGATCGGCTCGCTCATGTTCATCGGGATCAGTGTGCGGCCGTCATCGTCCGGCGAAAAGCCGGCGAAGGAGGGCGTCGCCCCCTTGGCGTGGTAGAAAAGCCCGTCGTCGCGGCGGAAGACGAAATTGTGCTCGTTCCAGAAGCGGTCGGCGATCTGGTTGCCGAGCTTGGCCTGGATGCGGTCATGGATGCGGAAATGGTTCTGCTTGGTCCATTCGCGAATGACCTGCAGCGCGTCCCAATAGGCCCGGCCGTCCGGCGTGTCGGCCTCGATCCAGGCGGCACCCGGCGGCGTCTTCGGCGAGACGATCGCGGTATGCCGGCGGGCAACCGCCATGCCGCGCTTGTAGAGCATGGCGCCCGGGCCGCGCGAGCCGTGATGGGTGACGATCGCCGGCTGTCCGGTCGAGCGCAGATGCCCGACATAGAGGAAGTGGTTGCCGTCGCCCTGCGTGCCGAGATTGCTGTCGCCGATCGCCGTCACGTCGGAGAGGAACCGGTTGGCCTTGAAGCGCGCCGAAAGCTCGGCGGGCATCGCCCAGCCGCGCTGGTCCTTGCGGCCGCCGGGACCGAAATGCGTGATCTCGAAGGCGGCGTCGAGGATCTTCTTCGGGTCGTCGTTGCGCTTGAAGACGGTGATGGCCATCGAGCAGCAGATGTCGGCCGAATGGAAGCCGGGATGGATGGCGTTCCTAGTCGCCACGACGCCGCCGACCGGAATGGTGCCGGCCGGACATGCGTCAGGCATGACGACACCTGACACTACGGTCGGCGTGCGCAGAAGCGCGTCCATCGCTTCCACGACCAGCCCGAGATTTTCTCGCTCGACATCATTCTCGGGTTCGAGGAAAACGCCGAACGGCAGCGCGTTGGTGCGCGGCATCATCTCGACCGGCATGAGCGTCTGGAGATGGGCGAATATCTCGTCCTGCGACCTGCCCTCGCCCTCCATGCGCCGGGCATCGTCAATCGCCCCGGGAAACCACTTCCCAGGCTTGAAGCCCCACTGGATGAGATCCTTGCCGGTAATCACGGCCGTTCCCCGTCGCCAAAAAGGCGCGGTGATTACCACATCGCGCCCGCGCGATCCAGCCGGCAGAACCGCCATCGCGCCGGAAGCGCCGTGGCCATGCCATGATCAGACGGCGGCGGCGACGCGCTCAGTTCGAGGGAGATCTTTCGCCCGCGCGATCCAACTCTTCGCGCGCCGTCTCTTTTTGCTTCTCGGCATCGGCCTTGCGCTTGGGGCAGTCATCGAATTCGTGGTCGCGGCCGCCGCAGTAGGAGCAGCATTTCGCGGGCGTTTCGGGGCGGAGCATCGAGGCCATTCCCAAGAATGCACGAAATGCTTTCCGGTTGCAGCAATTCGTGAAGGCGCGGCCACCGGCGTTCAGCCCATGCCCCGGCATGTCTCCTGCGCAGTCCCGGACGGGCCGCACACTTTTCCTGGAATTGCTTCAAAGGAGCTCGCCGCTCGCGCGGCGGGCTCCCAGTTAATCACCCGTCACGCATGCGCGTGCGGATGATGGACATCCCAGACCGCCCAGGCCGATGCGGCAACCACCAGAATGCCGAGGACAACATGGGTCGCCATCGCGTTGGCGTTTGCCATGAAGCCCAGCAGCCAGGGTGAGACGATCAGCCAAAGGCCGAGGACGAGATTGACCCATTCTTCCCACTCCGCGAACACCGAAAGCGTCGCCAAGGCCAGCGCGCCGAGCGCAACGCCTACGATCCAGGCGTTCCACGCGGGCATCGTCTCAGCGGCGAACCCGATGATCCAGGGGGAGATGAACAGGCAGATCGCGAGGACAAGATTGATCCAATCCTGGCCCCTCTTTCCTTCCATCATCATTGCCATAGACAACCTCCATGAAGATGAAGCTTGACCAAAGCACTACGTTTCGCGTGCAAGAGCACGCTTAGTCATTGATATAATTACGTTTCAAAATCCTTCAAGGTTTAGGCTACTTTTGCCTGACCCGCGGCCTCCGTGCCGCCGGCTGGAGATGCGTCGCTTTTTTGGAGGAACCCTCGGGCCATCGGCACGTTCGCCCATGACGGCATTGCAAATAGCAAAAATTTGCTTTGGCAAACAAAGTTGCCATATTAGCTGACTAAACGATTCGTGGTATCGTGAACCGATGGCCAAGAAGAAACCAAGACCGATGCTTTCCGCGATCCCGGCTGCCTCCGCGGCCGAGGCCTATGAGGCATCCTACTTCGCCCGCAAATGCGGCCTGACCCGCGACGAGGCGCTCCGGATAATGCGCGAGGCGCAGGTCATCGTGAAGGCACCCTCCGAAGGCAAGCGCAAGGGTTAGGCCCCTCCCCGCATCTCAAGATCACGCAAGCCTCCTCAATAGCCGCCGACGATCGGCAGGATCTCGCCGGTGATGTAGCTTGAGCATTGCGGCGAGGCGAGGAACACATAGGCCGGCGCGATCTCCTCCGGCTGGGCCGGCCGCTTCATCGGCGTCTTGGCGCCGAACTGGGCGACATCCTCGGCCTCCTTCTCCGAAGGGTTGAGCGGCGTCCAGACCGGGCCCGGCGCCACCGCGTTGACGCGGATGCCCTTGCCGATCAGGTTGCCCGACAGAGCGCGCGTGAAGGCGTGGATGCCGCCCTTGGTCATCGAATAGTCGACCAGATGCTTCGACCCCTCGATGCCGGTGACCGAACCGGTGTTGATGATGGCCGAGCCCGGCTTCATGCGCGGCACGGCCTCCTGCGCCATTTGGAAATAGCCGTAGAGATTGGTCTTCAGCGTGGTGTCGAAATGCTCCTCGGTGAGGTCGGCGAAATCGGTCGAATGAACCTGGAAGGCAGCGTTGTTGACCAGCACGTCGAGGCCACCCAATGCCTTCACGGTCTGCTCGACCGCCTTGCGGCAGAAGGCGCGCTTGGCGACATCGCCGCGCAGCGCCAGGCAGCGCCTGCCCTCGGCCTCGACGGCGCGCTTCGTCGTCTCGGCGTCGCGATCCTCGCTGAGATAGGCGATGGCAACGTCGGCGCCTTCGCGCGCGAACAGCACCGCCACGGCGCGACCGATGCCGGAATCGCCGCCGGTGATCAGCGCCACCTTGCCGTCGAGTTTCTTCGAGCCCTGCCAGAACGGCGCGTCGTAGAGCGGCGCCGGCTCGATCGCCCACTCCTGGCCGGGCTTCGGATGATGCTGCTTCGGAAAGGGCGGTTCGGGATAGCGGCGGGCGCCGGCCTGCATGGCGGGCGGCTCCTTAGCCTTCGGGCTGCGGCGGTCGCGCGCATCGACCTTGCGCTGCACCCGGCGCTGCTTCTGGGCGGCTTTCGACGTGTCGGACCTTGTCAGCATCGGTTTCTCCTTCGGTTCGAAGGGACAACGCATGCCGGCCGAAAAGGTTGGCGGGCGAAACCTGGCCGCAATGAACCGGGTCCGCCAGTCCCGCGGATACATCAAAGTTAAATGCGGCCGGCAGGCGCGAAGTGGTAGTTCATTTGCGGCGGGGGGCACTGGGAGGAGCCCATGGACGTTCGAAATCTGATCGGCAGATTGTCCTCCACCTTGCTGCGCCAACGCGCGGCCGCGTCGCCGGCTCCCTTCAGGCCGAGCCGCGACGCGCTCGCCGACGTCCCGCTGAAGCCGCGACCGCGGCCACCATTTCGGCCGCAGCCGCCGATCCGGCCGGCAAGCAACATGTAGCCACTCGACGCAGCCAAGGCGGAGACAAGCAGACCATGAAATGGGCAGGCATGAAATCGGCAGAGATGAAATCGGCAAACATGAGATCGCTTGAGATGACTCATCCGCTTCTGGTGCTTGGCATCGTCGCCTTCACGATCGCGCCCTTCGCGGGGCTGCTGTGGCGAACGAGGGAGTGGTTCGGCTGGTGAACGGCGATGAGCCGGTTCCTGCCCCTGACGATCAGGTTCGCCGACGGCGGCTCGATGGTCGTTTCATCCATCGCCGAGGCGAAGAAGGCGCTCGCCCGGGCATGGAAGGATAAGGACGCGCCGGCCTATGTCGCGGCGGCGCGTCTGGTGGATGACGCGCTCGAAGGGATCTGCCGGCCCGCCGTCGCCTTCGCAGCCTTCAAGAAGGCCGCCGCCGAGCAAGGACTGCTGAGGCCGGCCGCACCGAGTGCCGCGCTTACCATGCTGGACCAGTTGTGGTCGCCGGGCAGCAAGCCCGACCGAGAGCCCGATTGAACCACGCCATGGCCTGGGATGTACGGATCGGCGACGAAGTGATCGTGAACGCCACCGTGCTTACGCTGCTCGGCAGCGGTCGCGCGCGGGTCCGCATCCCGACCCACAATTATCCCTGTGCGATCGACCCGCCGGCCGGCGCCAAGGCCGGCGACCGGATCACCATCGCGGGTCACGTCACTGAGGTCGACCACGACAAAGGCAGGGTGACCTTCAAGGCGGGCGGCCTGGTCACTGTCGACATAGCGTCGGTCGCTGCCTGGAAGTCGGTGCTTCGCGATCCGCCCTGACGTCTAACGCGGCTCGCGGTTCATGCTGAGATAGGTCGGGTCGAACTCGGCCATCGCCACCAGCAGATCCCAGTCGAGGATGGTCACGGTATAGTTCGACCAGCTGACCAGGCCGATATTGCGCAGCATGCCGATGACCCGGTTCATATGGACGACCGAAAGCCCAAGCACGTCGGCCAGTTCGGCTTGCGACAAGGGAAGCTGGAAGCTCATCCCGGACGTGCGCTTGACGACCTGGAGACGGACGAACAGCTCGCAGATGAGATGGGCGAGATGCGAGGTCTTCGAACGCCGGCCCATGGCGACGATCCACTCTCGGTGAATGGCCCCGTCGACGAGCGTGTCCAGCCACAGCAGCCGGGTGAGATGGGGCGCCTGCTCGGTGATGGCGCGCAGCTTGGCGTGGTCGGCGGCGGCGACATGGCAGGGCGAGAGCGCGATGATGCCATGGTCCATTGTCTTCAGCAGGAAGGCGTGAAGGTCGACGAAATCGCCGGGGACCTGCAGTGAGGTGAACTGCCGTCCGCCATCCTCCAGCACCTTGTAGCGCGCGGCAATGCCGTCGAGGATAAGGGTGCTGTGGATCGGCCTCGACCCTTCGGAAACGATGTCCTGCCCCGTGGCGACATGTCGTTCGGTCGAGATGGCACCCGCCAGCAATTCCTTTTCCGCCTCCGAGAGGAGGTCGTGCTGGCCAAGGTTCAGATAGAGGGATTCGAGCATTCGGTTCCGATCCTGCGTGCACCGCCAAGAGCAAACGCCGCAACCGGCGCCTGGTTGCAGCACCGTGCGGATGACGATCGGCATGCGCGCCGGCAGACTTGCAGACAGGAGAGCCGTCCAGGCCTGCGCGCCGCGCCGTCCGCGGCTTGGGTTCACGAAATATTTCGGAGGGAACATCTGTTCCCGGCCGCGCTTATCGTGATGCAAGGAAACGGCGCTTGCGATTTCACAGGCGCCGTTTCTTTGCCCCCTCAAGTCGCATCAACCGATGGAGCAAAATGATGGCAAGGAAGAATTCGTCCGGCGCGGCGAACGGCCTGGAGAGCCTGTTCGTGGACGGCCTGAAGGACATCTACTACGCAGAAAAGAAGATCCTGAAGACGTTGCCCAAGCTGGCGAAGGCCGCCCAGTCGAAGGAACTGAGCGCAGCCTTCGAGAAGCATCGCATGGAAACGGAGGGACAGGTCGATCGCCTGGAACAGGTGTTCGAGCTGATGGGCAAGGCTGCAAGGGGCAAGACCTGTCCGGCGATCGACGGCATCCTCGAAGAAGGCTCGGAAATCCTCGAGGAGTACCAGGACGAGCCGGCGCTCGACGCGGGCCTGGTGGCGGCCGCCCAGGCCGTCGAGCATTATGAAATAGCCCGCTACGGCACGCTGGTCGCCTGGGCGGAGCAACTGGGCCTCAAGGACGCAGTGCCGTTGCTGCGCGAAACGCTGGCGCAGGAGTCCGCCACCGACGAGGCGCTCAGCGCTTTGGGCGAAAGTGGCGCGAACCAGCGGGCGTTGCAAGCGGCCGCCTGAGCCGCCGCGCACGCGATCTGGGCGTCCGCAATTGCGGTCCCGGTCGGCACCGGGGCCGCGCGCGATCACCAGGATTCCATGAACAACCGGGCGTATCGGCCGCAACCTGCTGCCGACGGGCTCAAGCTTTGGCACGACGCCATCGAGCATGGCGCAGCAGGCGGAGGATTTAAGGTTGGAACGAATATTCAACCGTGTCGCGGAGGCGGTCGCCCATGCCGCGGGTCGCCCTTGGGCTTTCGCCTCATGCCTGGCCTGCGTGGTCGCCTGGGCCTTGTCCGGACCGGTGTTCGACTTTTCGGAGACCTGGCAACTCGTCATCAACACCGGGACCACCATCGTCACCTTTCTGATGGTGTTTCTGATCCAGAACACCCAGAACCGCGATGGTGCGGCCATTCAGGCGAAGCTCGACGAACTCATACGGTCCGGACAGGGAAAGAACGACTTCATCGGCATCGAGCACCTCACGGAAGCCGAGGTGCAGGAATTCAGAAATCGGTGCGCCGAGGCCAAGCAGGCTCAACTGCGTTCTGAGGGCGCCTACTGATTTCGGGACGGTGCCAAGCAGCTTGGGAGGTAGGCGTGGGCGTCACATACAAATCAGTCCAGGAACGGCTTCGCGAGGCCGGGATTGTCATGAGCAAGAAGGGCGAAGTGCACAGAATCAACTACTTCGGCGGGCTCGAAGAGACGGCACTTTATACGACCAGCCTGGAAGAAGCCCTGACCATGGGGCTCGGCATGGCAAGGCCGGAGGGTCTGTGACGTCGGCCGACAATTTTATTTAAGCAATTGCTAACGGAACACAACCGGCCGTGCGATATTGAATCAAATTCGAGTATCGCGCGGGGAGTCCCGATGCCTAAGCCCGCCGGCAGGGACCGGTTGTCATTCATCGAGCCGCTGATGCCGACGCTCGTCGACAAGCCACCGGAAGGCGACGGCTGGATTCATGAAGTGAAATTCGACGGCTACCGCTCCCAAATTGTTCGGGACGTGGACGGCGTGCGCATTTTCAGCCGCCGCGGTCTCGACTGGACAGCAAAATATCGCGACCTTGCCAAGGCCGCGAGCGAGCTCGACGTCGAGGAAGCGATCATCGACGGCGAAGTGATCGTCACGAATGAGGCTGGACTGTCCGACTTCAAGGCGCTGCGCAAGGCCATCACAAGTCGGCAACAGGACCTCTATTTCGTCGCCTTCGATCTTCTCCACCTCAATGGCCGCGACCTCCGCGACATCCCGCTGGAGGACCGGCGCGAGATCCTTGCCGAGATGATCCCGCCTGGCGGGCGCATCCAGTTCAGTCAATCGTTGCCGGGCGATGCCAAGTCCATCTTCCATCTCATCGATCAAGCCGGCCTTGAGGGCATGGTTTCGAAGCGCAAGGAGAGCAAATATCGATCCGGCAATTCTACGGCCTGGCTCAAGGCCAAGTGTTACGCGATCGACGAATACGATCTGCTCGGCGTCGAGCGCGAGGCGGGCAAGCCTGCCTTCGCCCTCCTGGCGGAGCGCGGCACCGGGCGCTATGTCGGCAGCGCCTTTATCACCCTGAATAGGGAAATGCGGGAACGCTTGTGGCAGCGCGCCCTGGAGCACGCAGGCACGGCGCCGAACGGCATGAAGCGGCCGGCGACGCAGTGGGTAAGGCCAGGGCTGATTGGCCGTGTGAAGCATCTGCGGGGCGAGGACGATCTGCGCCACGCGTCTTTGCAGGACTTCCGCGAGGTAGGGACACCCTAGAGGCGGAGAACAGGCTCTGAAGTATGGTGAGGCGACGTTGACCGCCGCCTCACCAGCCTAGACGTGCGAAGGCCGCGCCTTCCAATAAGGCGGCGGCATATTTCCGTCCTCGATAAGGATGTCCTTCTTCCGGGCAAAGGCGGCAAAGATTCCCCTGGCCGTCTCCGCGTCGATGTCTCCGACCAGTGCCGCCTTGCACGCGCGGATGGCAGCTTTCTGCTCGGGACTGTTGCCGCACCAATCGGTGGCAAACTGGTATGCGTCAACCACGGTGTTGAGCTGACGGGGAAACCCCATTCCAACCCAAACTCGGATCGGCTTTTCGAATGGCTTTGAGAGCATCGCGACCTCCATCGCGAGACTTCAAGCGGCTAGCCCACCGCGGCCGCCGACGCTGGCCATCCATGGCGGCGGTGCGCTCAGTTCTTCAAGAACCTTGGCTGATTTTGCGAAACCGCAGAAGGCCTCCCTTGCGGCGTTTCGCGGGTAATCGCTGTCGAATGCCTTTTGGCAGGCTCGCAGCGCAGTGTCGTAAATCGGGCCGCGCCTATTTTTCGGCCATTCGTAGAGAAATTCCAGGGCGTCCTCGATGCATGCGATTTCCTGGATCAGGCTGTTTCCGCTCTTGACGAAAACAGGGCTGTCGAACATCCGGTCGTTCATAAGATCCTCCAAATCGAACGAACAATTGAGTGTCAGGAGGGCCGGGACCTACGGCAGTGTCCCTGGCCCAGCGGCGATATGGGTTTGAGGACTTTTGTCGTCAAGAGTGCTCTGCAACCTCTATGAGCTTGGTGCATGGACCTCGCCCGAATAGGACCTCGCGAACCAGGCTCATCGCCAACGGGCGTGGCGACCTGGTTAGCAAGCGGATGCTAATATGGATCGCTTACCGTTGGCCCGCCGGGGTGGGTGTGTCGTTTGCGAGCCGACCTGCGACGTCAGGTAGGTCCGGCCTGCTCTGGACAAGGGTCATATTCGTCTCGCTGTCAGACACCGCATGTTGCTGGCAAAGCCAAGGCGCCCACCATATTCGAAAGGTAAGCATGGCAGGCACCCAGGATGACCGAACGGAGTGGATTTGTCGGCGGCCCCCGAAATCAATGGATCAGCGGTTTGCTGGTTGCCGCATCCAGTCCTTTGCCTTTGTCGCTGCGACTTCAGTCGCAGCGGGCTTGCGACTGCAGTCCCCCATCGGAACGAATGACATCAGGCCCCGTTTTGCGGAGCATTGAAGTCGGAGGGATTTGCATCATGAACCGGCGAGCAGTGTCGTCTTTCGACTGCGAGGTCCTTCGGTGTGCCTTCGTAAGATCGGTCATCGAAGACGGAATTCCTGAAGACAGATGGGCGGCCCACGCCGCGCTTTTGATCCGCGAGCTTACCGGCAAAAAGGATGTCGACCAGCGCCTGTTGGATTGGGTTTTGCAAAGCAGCAGCGTTCCCCACCTCCAGGCGAAATAGCTCAAGGCTTAGACCTGGCGATCGGAGCGACTAGGAGGTTCTGTTCGAGCCTGCAGCGCGATGGAATAAGCAACGGCCGAGCAATGGAAACATGGCGGCCAAACTGAACCCGCCATTCGGGGTTCGGGTGGCTGGCCTCTCCGCAGGATTTCAGAGTCAAATCCAAAAAGCCCGCCGCCAAGGAGTTAGCGGCGGGCAGTTCAGGGTTGCCGCAGATGGAGGGGATGATCTCCTGCGACTTCTACCAATGGACTGGCGGGCCGTTGTTTCCCGTGTTCGGACCTCTGCGTGCGGCCATCGGACCTCAGTCGCCATTACCGGGGACGCCAACCAAGTTTCGTTCCTTGCTGCAAGCGCCCACCATGCTGAAAGGGACACATGGCGGGCACCCGTGATGACCGCCGATTAGGGGCTAGCTGTCGACGGTGCCCTACCAATGGGTTGCCGGGATGTTGGTTGCCGCGCCTGGGCCCTTTGCCGCCGGAGCTGAGACCTCAGTCGGACCAAGCCATAGACCGTGGCCCAAGCCCGGGAACGAATGCAGGCAGGCACCGTTGCGCAACGGAGGGATATCTATTTGGGAGAGGAACGATGGACGACAGAGACAACAGCGTTCTTGAGGCCCGGTGGCTGCTCGCCGTGCCCGCTTCACTGGTTCTCACAGTGCTCATTGCCGGCTTTCTGCTCGTGTAAACGGCCCATGGATCGATCCATTTTCCAGCGCAATTTTGACAGATCCAATGTCGGGGAACCGTGCGGCGGGGCATGCGTTTAGTCACGTCCCAAAAATCCCGTTGCCACCCATCCTTCAGATGGCAGCGGGGTTGCTGGATAGCCCGGTTTCCCTAACTCCTGTCACTCCGTGGAGGAGCAAAGCCGGGCTATTCGGTCCTACGCCGAATCGACTCGCTAACGTCACATTGCAGGAATACAATTCTCTCGTCGTCCGCACCCAACCGAGGCGAGCGGATGCTTGAAAGAGCAGATCACGCTTTCGCCCGGGTGAGGGAGAAAGCGTCATGGCTTTCAAAAAATACAGCAGCATATTCACGCCCGTCGATCTGGAGATTCTCCAGAGGGTTTTTGACCAATTATGCGCGGAGCGACGTCTGGCCCTCAAAGACCGGGAACAGAGGGAGCAGCTTGCCTACGAAGTCATCCAGGCGTTCGAGAACGGCATCTGCGACGAAGTCGCGTTGCGCCGGTTGTTTTCGAAACGCCGCGAGGCCATGGCCGAGTGAAAGCTCTCGGAGGCGACTTCACCGGACGCCTCCCGTTCCGGAGTTGCCCTCTTCCATCTCATCCGACAGAAGCCTGGCCAGATGGTCACGGCTCAAGCCCAGCGTTTGCTTCAGAACCACCAGGAAGGCGCGCGCCCTCTCTGTCGGCAGGCCGCTCTGCTCGGCCTGGGCGATGACCTCGAGCTGATGCTCCAACCGCTGTTCAATCTCGCGGATGTGCTGCTCGACCCTGGCGATGTCGTCCTTGATGCTCATGCCGCGAAGATAGCCCATTGGAGCTAGACTGACAGCCCTTCGTTCACGGAACGTCCGGCAGGCGTTCCTAGCTACGTTAGTTGTCGCTAAAGGCGCCGGGCTGGTCCTGTGCCGTTCCACCGGATGAACGCCACCTCCTTGCCGGTGACCTCCCGCACCGTCCTCAACAACGCCTCATGCAGAAGCTGGAGCGAGCGGTAGTGATCGCATTGCGGCGATATCAGCGGACCGACGATGCTCTTATGCAGCGCCTCCGCTGCCTGTAGGAACCGCTCCAAATCCGGACCGGATAGCTGCCTGGGCTTGTTGCGCCTGACCATTGCGATCCCCCGAGCATCGCCTCATATAGGATAATAATCCTATATCGCTTAATGGCTGTAAAGAGGGTGGATAAGGCGGAGCGGTTACGCCGCGGAATGCGCCAGCTCAAGTCGCTCGGCTCGGGCCCAGCCTTGCCGCGGAATTTCAGGGAAACGACCGACGGGTCAGAATTCGCGCTTGAGAAGTTGGAAAAGCGACTCCTCGTCCGATACGCCGCTGGCGAAGATATCCATTATCTGTGCGGCCAAGGTATGCGCTTCGCGGGTGCCGGGCAGAATGGCGAGGTCCTGGCAGATGCGGTCATAGACCCTCTGCAGGAGGGCCATGTCCTCCGGGTAAGCCACGCCGCTGGTTTTGGTAGGATCGAACATCGCTTCCTGCCTCGTGCTGGGGCGGAAGCGCTCTGTTCGCTTGCTGTCGGCGATGCCCGTGTCAATTACCGCCGATGGTGGAGGATAGGCCGGTTGGGGGCCACGGCACTATAACAAATGATGGAGCGGACCGGACACCGGCCCTCTGCGCAGTTCGATCGGACTTCAGTCCAACTTCTCTTCCGGCGGCCGGGTCTGGGCAGCCGCGATGGCCGAGCGCAATGCCTCAATGGAACCAGTTCCGCCTCCCTCAGTTCCATTAGGACGTCTCTCGCGGGTTGGCGGCCAAAAATGGCTCGGCTGCCCGAGGCCCGAGGACAGTTTTTTGCCGGAGGAACCGATGTCGCTGCACACCCTTCATCCCGAACATGTCGATGAAACCCGCATGAATGCCTATTCGACCTTCGCCCCTGCCCTTCTCAATTCGCTGGCGCTGCGGCTGGCCCGCTGCCAGGGAACGAAGGAACTGGCGGAGGTGGAGAAGTCGCTCATCCGCCTTGTCGAAGACTCCGACGTCGCCGCGCCGCAGGTCGAGGCGATGAAGGAGTTCGCGATCGAACTGGTGGTGTCGACGATGAAGAACGTCCGCGACCACCCAGACTCCAAGAGCGATCTCGAGGAGATCGCCGGCCGCCGCACCCAGGGCCGTTCGGAAAGTCCGGACACGCTCGAGGAGCAGTTGGAGGCGGGCCTGGAGGACAGTTTTCCGGCCAGCGATCCGCCGGCCGTGGTCTCCACCGCCATTTCCGGCGGCGCCAAGGAGATTGTCGGCACCGACGAGGTGCTGCGGCAGAAGAAGGAGGCTGCCGCCCGGGAGGCGCAGAAGAACGAATAGCCGTTCCGGAATTGGGTCAAGGCGAAGCGATATGGCGGTTCAGCCTAGCGCCAAAGCTCCAGGATGACTTCGACCGGAGCGACCTCGACATGATGTGAATATCTCTTGCTGAAGAGGCTGACGATGGCGTCGTAGGCCTCGTTCGAGGTGCTGCAGATCGCATCCTGAGCCAGGACCGTCCTGTAGCCGAAGTCGATCGCGCCTAGCAGCGTTGCCAGCACGCACATGTCGGCTTCGCCGCCACTCACGATCACCGTGTCGACGGCGTCGTCCGCCAGGGCCCGCTGCAGCCGGCCGCCAAACCAGGGCGAATAGACGAATTTGTCGAACTGGCGCGCGGGCGGAACGAACCGCCGCAGTTCCGGTGCAAGTTCGATGATGTCGGCGCCTGCGCGTTCGAGCGTCATGTCGGCCCAGCGCAAATAGTAGTCGCGCCACTGGCCGGTGCCGTCGCCCGGCCTGCGGGCCGGAATGAACCGCGTGAAGACCGTTCTCGCTGGCTGCCTTTCGACAAGCTGGATCACCTTCGGCAAAGTTTCGGGGAGCCAGTCGACGGCCCACGGGCCCGGCGGCATGAACATTTGCTGCATGTCCACGCAGATGTGGATCGCATTTGCCGGGATCGGACGGAGGATCTGGTTCTTCGTATTCTCTGGCATCGCCTCTCCCGCCGCCTGCGCGGCTTTCTACGGGGTGCCGCAGCCCGGCTGGTGCGACCTGCCGGGCTTCGTTGCAATGCGACGGCGCGGGCAAAGTTCCTGCGGGGGAACCTGATGCTTCGCGAAGGGTTCTCCTCCCAACAGGAAGGAGCACGCAATGAACAAGAACAAGGATGCTCGCGACAAGGATACTGGCGCCGCTGGCGCCGTTCCGCGGCGGCCCGGTGCGGGCCATGCTCCCGAGGCGACGGGGCTGCCCACCAAGGGCGGCGACGATCCGCTGGTGCGGTTCCTGGCGGAAAACACCGACCTTTCGCCGAAACAGGCCCGGGAACTCATCCGCGAGCACGGCCACGACCGGCAGCGGCTGCTGGAGATATCGCGCACGATGAAGGCTGAGGGCTGACCGAGGACCAGGCAAGGAAACAAGAGAATGAGCATGCTGTACCGCGCGGCCAGGATCGCGCAGGAGGCGCATCGGTCGCAGACCGACAAGACCGGCGAACCCTATATCGAGCACAGCCGGCGCGTCGCCGAACAGGTCGAGACGCTCGACCAGAAGATCGTCGCTTATCTGCATGACGTCGTCGAGAAAGGCGAAGGCTGGACCCTCGGCCGGTTAAGGACGGCGGGCTTCGGCTCGCCCGTCGTCGCCGCCGTCGATGCGCTGACGAGAAGGCTGGACGAGACCGAGCAAGGGTTCCTGTGCAGGGCCGCGTCGAACCGGCTTGCGCTGCCGGTCAAGCGGGCCGACCTGAACGACAATCTCTGGCAGGCGCGCCAGGCCGGTGTTTCGACCGCGAAATACGAAACCGGCCTGTGCGTCCTCAACCGGCTTCGCGGCGCCAAGACCATTCCACCAAAGAGACGTGCCGGGACGAGGATGATCGGAACGAGGCTCGACGCCAGCCGTTCCCCTTGATCGGCATCTAATGGAGCAGAAAAATGCCACGCGGAGACAAGTCGAAATACACCGACAAGCAGGAACGCAAGGCCGACCATATCGCCGAGGGGTACGAGCACCGCGGTGTGTCCGAGAAGGAGGCCGAGCGGCGCGCCTGGGCGACCGTCAACAAGGACGATGGCGGCGGCAAGAAGGAAGGCGGCTCGGGACGCGGCAAGCACACCGGCAACCCGGCCGCGCACAAGGGCGGCAGGATGGGCGGCAAGGCCTCCGGCGAGAGGCCGGCGGCCAGCCGGTCGGCCTCGGCCAAGAAGGCGGCGGCGACCCGCAAGCGCAACGACAGCCACACGCATCATTAGCGGCGGACGCCGAAGCTAAAGGCCGGCGGGACAGCGCCCCCCTGGGCATCTCCCCCAGGGGGGAGATTGGCAGTTCCGCCCTAAAGCGGCATCTCCGAGGTCTGCTTGATTGTCTGGCTGGGCACCTCGGTCTTGACGTTCTGCACGCCCTTGATGCGGCTGAGATGCTCCGACTGGAAGCGGCGGTATTCGTCGATGCCGGCGGCCACAACACGCACCATGGCGTCGCAGTCGCCGAGCATCAGGTAGCACTCCATCACCTCGGGCAGCTTGGCAGCTTCGGCGGCGAAATGCTCGATCGTGTCCTCGTCCTGCTGCTTCAGCCAGATGCGGGTGAAGAAGGTGTGGCCGCGGCCGACCTTGGCCGGATTGAGCACGGCGACATAGCGGTCGATGACGCCGGCCTCCTCCAGCAGCTTGACCCGTCTCAGGCAAGGCGAGGGCGACAGGCCGACTTCCCGCGCCAGATCGTTGTTGGCCATGCGCCCGTCGCGCTGCAGGGCGCGCAGGATGCGTTTGTCGATCTCATCCAGCTTCATGGCTCAGAATTCCATCTTTCTGCCTGATTGCGATATCCAATGCCAATTCCTGGCAGAAAAGGCGAATCTTCGCAACCAAATTGCTCGACGTTTGGCCTATGCTTACCGGCATATAGTCATCGACATCGGATGGTTCGGACGCAGGCGGACGCGAGGCGCGCCCGGCTTCGTTCGCGCAAGGAGTCCCCATGAGCATCTCGCAAGCAAGCCTGACCCTGGACGAGGCGCCTTACCGCCAGCGGTCCGAATTCCGGCGCGGCGTGGCCGCCTCGACGCCGGTGCTGCTCGGCATCGTTCCCTATGCGCTGGTGCTCGGCGCGCAGGCCGCGCAGAAGGGCCTGAGCGTCGCCGAGGTTCCGCTGATGACCGGCATGAACTTCGCCGGCGGCTCTGAGTTCGCGGCGATCCAGCTCTGGACCTCGCCGCCGCATATCCTTCTGATCGCTGCCATCACCTTGCTGGTCAACAGCCGCCATTTCCTGATGGGGGCGGCACTCGCGCCGTTCCTGCGCGAGCTGCCCCTGCGCAAGGTGTTTCCGGCGCTGTTCCTGATGTGCGACGAGAGCTGGGCGCTGGGCCTGGCGGATGCAAGGCAGCGGGCGGCCGCGGGCCTGAACCCGGCCTTCAGCCTGCCCTACTATGCCGGCACCGCCCTGCCCTTCTACCTCGCCTGGGTGGCCTTCACCACCGCCGGCGCAGCACTCGGCCCGGTGCTCGGCAATGTCGAGGATTACGGTTTCGCCATGGCCTTCCCGGCGGTGTTCCTGGTGCTGATGCGCGGCATGTGGAAGGGCTTTGCCGCAGCGCGGCCGTGGCTGGTCAGCCTGGTGGTGGCGGCGCTCACCTATCTCATCGTTCCCGGCGCCTGGTATGTGGCGGCCGGCGCGCTTTCCGGCCTGGTCGCGGCCTATATGTTTTCGGGAGACCAGGCATGATCGATCCGGCCAACCTCATCGCCATCGTGCTGATGGCCAGCGTCACCTATCTGACCAGGATCGGCGGCTATGTCGTGCTGCGCAACCGCACGCTCGGCCGCCGCGCCACGGCGGTGATGGAAGCCGCGCCCGGCTGCGTGCTGATCTCGGTCATTGCGCCGGATTTCGTCTCGAAGAACCCCGCCGACCTGGCAGCGCTCGCCATCACGCTGCTCGCGGCGACCCGGCTGTCGATGCTGCCGACCGTGGTGATCGGCGTGGCGTCGTCCGGGGTGTTGCGGTGGTTGATGGGGTAGTCACCTAGGCTGGCGGGACAGCACCCTCTGCCCTGCCGGGCATCTCCCCACGAGGGGGAGATTGGCAGTTTCAGCGCCGTGACTCAGGCGTCGCCGCCGCCTTCATGGCTGCCGCCATCGCCGCCGCCGTCGCCGCCGCCACCGTCACCGCCGTCACCGCCGCTGCCGCCGTCACCGCCACCATCGCCGCCATCATGGCCATCGCCTTCATGATCGCCGCTCTCGTGATCACCATCGTGGTCGCCGTCGCCCTGGTCGCCCTCATGCGAGCCGGCGCCGGCGCCCTCGCCCTGGTGATCGCCCTTATGATCGCCCTTGTCGCCTTCATGGCTGGCGGTGGTGCCTTCGTCGACTTCGTTGGGCAGCGTCGCCGTCACCGGGCCGCCATGGTCCGAGAACTCGCCCGCGAGGGATTGCTGCGCCGCGAGAATGCCGAACAGGCCGACCGAGGCGGCCAGCAGCAAAGGAAAAGGCTTCATCATCGTCTCCCACCCGGCACGCGGCCGCCATTGTCGATGGCGGATCATTTGTCCGGCCGGATTACGGCGCCCTTAAATGCGTAGCTTCAATTTTAGCAGTCGCTTATTTTCGTGACCCGATGAGGAAGCCGGCACCGGGCCTGCCGTCCTTACGCGCAACCGTTCAGCGGCCGTAGAGACCGATCTCGTCCGGCTGGATCGGGCCGGCGGCTTTCCCCTCGCCCTTGGCGTGATCGCCCGCCTGCTTGCTCAGCGCCGCGTCCAGCCTGTCGCCATCGCTGCCTTGCGGATCGATGATCGCATTGACGAGCGTGTCGAGCGAAACGCCGAGCTGGTCCAACCCCAACTTCTTTTCGATCGCGATGATCTCGGCAGCGGATTTCTGTTTCAACGCCTCGACCGCGTTCTTGACGGCCGTGCCGTAGGAAAACAGGGACTGGTAGTCGCCCTGGTCGATGCCGAATTCCTTGCCGACGCGCTCCATCAGCCGGACCTTCATTGCCGTGATGTTGAGGCTGTTCACGCTGAACATGGATCCGGAGATCCTGGCCTGCGCCTGCATCAGAGGCGAGCCTGAGCCGGAACCGTCGGGACTGGAAACGCCATTGATGCCGGCGGCGAGACTGTCTTCAGCCGCCGCCGATTGCGGGCGTTGCTGCTGCAGGATCAGCAGGGCGGCGTTGTTCAGCGCGGGAAGTGAGGACATTGCCGGTCTCTCGGGCACGCCCGCTCGTCATGCAACGGGGCACCGCACATCGAGCCAAGACATCATGCCTTGAGCGGAACAATCGGTCCGGCAGAGCATTAGCCTGACCCCGATTAAGAATTTCTTAGGCCGACCGGGTCAACCGAGCCGGCAGGGCCGCCTCGCCGACCGCCCTGGCGACGATCGCCTCCAGCGCCTCCGGCCGGTGCAGCAGAAAGCCCTGGCCGTAGGCGACGCCCATGTCGCGAAGGATGTCCATCGCCACCCGCTGTTCGACCTTCTCGGCCACGACGCTGCAGCCGAGGCTCCTGGCGATGCCGGAAATCGCCGAGACGATCTCGCGGTCGAAGCGGCTCTCGGCGATGTGCTCGACGAAGGAGCCGTCGATCTTGATGGCGTCGACCGGAAAGCGCCTGAGATATTCGAACGAGCTCATGCCGGCGCCGAAATCGTCGAGGCTGACCCGGCAATGCCGCTCGCGCGCCTTGCGCACGAAGGCCTCGGCGGCGTCGAAATTGGTGACGGCGGCGGTCTCGGTGATCTCGAAGCCGATGCCGGCCGGCGGCGCGCCGGTCTCGGCGATGACGGCATCGACGAACTCCCAGAGCTGCGGGTCGCTCAGCGTCTGCGCCGAAAGGTTGAAGCCGAGCGAAATGGCGCCCGAGCGCATCGCCGGACCGTGCATTTCCAGCGCTGCCCTGACGATCCAGCGGTCGAGCCTGGAAGCGATGCCGAAGCGCTCCGCCACCGAAATGAACTCGCCGGGCGGGATCATCTTGCCGTTGCGGGCGGAAAGCCTGGCCAGCACCTCGACCTGGCGGCTGTAGCGCCAGGGCTGGCCGAGCCGATGGATCTGCTGGCCGAACAGTTTCAGCCTGCCGTCCTCCATGGCATCGACGAGGTCGGCGGCAAGCCGCGCCGCGTTGAGGCCGCCGGAGCCGGAAGCCGTCTCGGCCGAGAACACCGCGAAGCGGTTGCGGCCGGCGGCCTTGGCCGCGTAGCAGGCGTCGTCGGCGCAGGCCAGTGCATCGGCTACCGTGGTGTCGCGATGGGCGACGAAGGCGATGCCGATGCTGGCCGCGAGCCTTCGCGTCGTGGCGCCGAGCTCGGCGTCGCGCACGGCGGCAAGCACCGCGCCGGCCAGCCGCTCGGCCTCGGCCTGGCCGCAGTTCGGCACCAGCAGCGCGAACTCGTCGCCGCCAAGGCGTGCAGCGTGCGCCGATGACGGCAGGCTGGCGAGGATGCCGGCGGCGATGCTCTTCAGCGCGAGGTCGCCGGCGGCATGGCCGGCGAAGTCGTTCAGCGCCTTGAAGTAGTCGAGGTCGACATAGAAGACGGCGAGCGGCAGCCGGCGCTGCGTGGCGATGTGGTCAGCCAGCAGCCGGTCGAAGGCGGCGCGGTTGAGCAGGCCGGTCAGGGCGTCGTGGTTGGCGGCGTAGGTGAGTTCCTGCGAGCGCTTCTTGTCCTCGGTGATGTCGCGCACGGTGCCAAGGATCTGGCCGGCGCCGCCGGCGCAGGCGATGAAGCGGACCAGCGATTCAAGGTGGCGGATCTCGCCGTCGCGCCTGATGATGCGGTATTGCGAAGCGGTTACCGCCTCCGATCCGGGCGGCGGCAGGTGCGCCCGCTCGGTGGCCTCCTTGTCATCGGGATGCAGATAGGTGTGCCAGAGGCCGGCCGACACCTCGTCGGTATCGCTGACCAGGCCGAAGATCTCCCGGCTGCGGGCATCCCAGAAGCTCTTGTTGGTGGCGATGTCATAGTGCCAGATGCCGGTGCCGCTGGCGGCGAGCGCCAGGCGGAAGCGCACATTGACCTCATCGAGTGCCGCCTCGGCCTGTTTTCGCCGGGTGATATCGGTCTGCACGCCCATCAGCCGCAGCGCCCGGCCCTCGGCGTCGCGCTCGACGATGCCGCCGCGGTCGAGCACCCAGACCCAGTGGCCATCCTTGTGCCTGAGGCGCAGCTCCGTCTCGATGGATTCCGTGAGGCCGGCGATGTGGCGCTCGCCGCTGGCCAGTGCCCGCTCGCGGTCGTCGGGATGGGTGAGCGTCAGCCAGAGATCCGCCGTGGCGGCAAGCTCGCCCTCGGCGTAGCCGAGCATCTTCAACCAGGTCGGCGAGTAGTAGCAATCGCCGCTGGCGACGTTCCAGTCCCAGACGCCGAGATGGGCGCGTTCCAGCGCGAGCGCCCAGAACTCCCCCTTGCGTGTCTTGTCGTCCGCCATGCCCGGTTTTTATCCGCCCTGTTGGAGGGCAGTGTGCACAAAACCAGAGAAGAAACCGTTACCGCCTGGATCAGGCCGGGCGCCGCCAGCGATAGGCCTCATCGACGATGCGCAGCGTGCCGAGGTTGTCCGCGAGCGCCGACAGCAGCGCGCTGTTGTCAAAACCGTAGACGCTCGGCTGCACCAGCACGGCGCGATCGATGCCATACGCCTCCATGACCCGGCGGTAGTCGGCGACCGTGACCATCGCCGGCGTGTAGCCCGCGCCGGGTCGAGCGGACAGGCCGAGGCGAAGACATGGCCGGCGCAAGCGGCGGCAGGCACTGCCGGGGCTCCGTCCCCGCCGGGAGATGCGCGGCGCTCATTCGGGGCCCTCCCCGGCGACGCCGGACGCGGTCAGGAAATCGAAGTCGCAGCCCTGGTCGGCCTGCAGCACGTGGTCGTGGTAGAGCCGGGCATAGCCTCGCGCCGGCCGCTCCACCGCCGGGCGGGCAATCGCCGCCCGGCGCGCCAGTTCGGCGTCGTCGACCAGCATGTCGATGCGCCGCGCCGGCACATCGAGGCGGATCATGTCGCCATTCTGCACCAAAGCGAGCGGACCGCCGGCGGCCGCCTCCGGCGAGATATGCAGCACCACCGTGCCGAAAGCGGTGCCGCTCATCCTGGCATCCGAGAGGCGCACCATGTCCTTGACGCCGAGCGCGGCCAGCTTCTTCGGGATCGGGATGTAGCCGGCCTCGGGCATGCCGGGCGCGCCGCGCGGTCCGGCATTGCGCAGCACAAGCACGTCGTCCGCGGTGACGTCGAGCGCCGGATCGTCGATGCGCTCGGCAAGGTCGGCGACGGATTCGAAGACGACGGCGCGCCCGCTGTGCCGCATCAGCGCAGGCGAGGCAGCGGAATGCTTGATGACCGCGCCGCGCGGACAGAGATTTCCCGACAGCACGGCCATGGCGCCCTGCCCCGTCACCGGCCGGCCGAGCGGCCGGATGACGTCCTGCGCATGCATGTCCTCGGGCTTCATGACGCGGCCGCCAAGCGTGCCGCCCTCGACCACGGGCGTCGTCAGGTCGAGGACGTCGACGAGCTCGGCCAGCAGCCTGGGCGCGCCGCCGGCCTGGTGGAAATGCTCCATGTAGTGTTCGCCAGACGGCTTCAGGTCGACCAGCACCGGCACCTCGCGGCCGATCCGGTCGAACTCGGCGAGATCGACCGGATGCCCGGCCCGGCCGGCGATCGCGGCGAGATGGATGATGCCGTTGGTCGAGCCGCCGATCGCCTGCATGACGACCATGGCGTTGCGTATCGATGCCGGCGTGACGATGGCGCCGGGCAGCGGTGCGCCGGAGACGGCAAGCGTGGCGGCGGCGCGTCCGCTCGCTTCCGCCGAGCGGACGCGCTCGGCATGGGGCGCCGGAATGGAGGCGGCGAAAGGCAGCGAGAAGCCCATCACCTCGGCGACGATCGCCATGGTGCTGGCGGTGCCCATGACCATGCAGGTGCCGACCGAGGGCGCCAGCCTGCCATTGACGAGGTCGATCTCGGCGGCGTCGACATCGCCGGCGCGGTGGCTCGACCACAGGCGCCGGCAGTCGGTGCAGGCGCCCAGCGTCTCGCCCTTGTGGTGGCCGACGACCATCGAGCCGACCGGCACCACGACCGTCGGCAGGTCGGCGCTGATCGCGCCCATGATCTGCGCCGGCAATGTCTTGTCGCAGCCGCCGATGACGACAACCGCGTCCATCGGCTGCGCTCGGATCATCTCCTCGGTGTCCATCGCCATCAGGTTGCGCAACACCATGGAGGTCGGATGGGCGAAGGATTCGTGGATGGAGATGGTCGGGAACACCATCGGCAGCGCGCCCGAAAGCATGACGCCGCGCTTGACCGCCTCGATCAGCTGCGGCGCGTTGCCGTGGCAGGGATTGTAGTCGCTGGCGGTGTCGACGATGCCGACGATCGGCCGCTCCAGCGCGTCGTCCGAATAGCCGGCCGCCTTGATGAAGGCCTTGCGCAGGAACAGCGAGAAGGCTGCGTCGCCGTAGCTGGTCACTCCCTTCCTGAGGCCGCGATACGGCAATCGGCACCTTTGGGCTGAATCTCACGCTGACTGCGGACGCCCGGGTGGGTCGCCGCTGACCGGAACCATAGGCGAACCGCTCATATTGTCAATAATTATGAACTATACTCCGGCGAGAATACCCAAGATATGGCAGCTGTGACTTGTTATGCGTGTAGTATTATCGATTATCGTGACCATTCGCTCCAGTTGCGGAAAGGCTCTGTCTGCGGCTAGAGTGACCGCAGAGGACGCGGCAAGGACAAGGAAATGCTCCACGTGGCAGACTATGGCGGCAAGGAAGCCGACGTCGTGCGGGCGCTGGAGGAGGACATCATCTTCGGCCGCCTGGCGCCCGGCACGCGTTTGGTCGAGGACGTGCTGCTTGGCCGCTTCCCGGTGTCGCGCCACACCATCCGCCAGGCGCTCTATCAGCTGGAGAAGCTCGGCGTCGTCACCCGCGAGCGCAACAAGGGCGCGATGGTGAGGCGGCTATCACAGGAAGAGGTGCGCCAGATCTACGAAGTGCGCGAGCTCTTGCAGCGGCAGGCGGCGCTGATGATCCCGCTGCCGGCAAGCGATGCGCTGATCGACGAGCTGATGGATATCCACCGGATCTACAGCGCCCATGTCGACGCCCACTATTTGCGCGGCATCCACGAGGCCAACGACCGTTTCCACCTCACCATGTTCTCTGCCTGCGGCAACGACTATCTGGTGTCGTCGATCGACCATTACATGCGGCTCAGCCTGCCGGTGCGGGCGAACTCGCTCGCCGACCCGGACAAGCTCGAAGTCTCGCGCCAGCACCACTGGTTCATGATCGAGGCGATGAAGCGCCGGGACAACTGGGTGCTGGCGCAGCTCTGCGTCGACCATCTGCAGCCGAGCAAGATGTTTTATCTCGAGGAGATCGAGAAGGCGGATGGGGTGTAGGAGCCCCTATGACCCCGCCGCCAGCCGCCGCCGCACCACTGCCGCATGGAATCGCGCGCCGTGCAGCAGGCCTTCGTCGTTGAAGTCGTAGGACGGATTGTGCAGCGGCGCGCTGGCGCCATTGCCGAGGAAGACGAAGCAGCCGGGCACGTGGGCGAGGAAGCGGGCGAAATCCTCCGAGCCGGTCATCGGCTCCGCCGCGACGCCGACGGCGTCGTGGGCCAGCACGTTTCGGGCCGCGACAAAAGCCTCGTCGACCAGGCCGGCGTCGTTAACCAGCGGCACGAACTCGCGCGTGTAAGTGACGTCGGCGGCAACGTTATAGGCCTGCGCCGTGCCCTCGGCGATGCGGCGCATCTCACTTTCGATCGCCGCGCTCACCTCGGGGCGAAAGCTCCTGGCGTCGCCGAGGATGCGGGCAAGGCCGGGCAGCGCGTTGCGGGTGCCGTCGGTGATCAGCTCGGTGACCGAGACGACGCCGATGTCGGCAGGGCTCAAGCGGCGCGAGACGATGGTCTGCAGATTGACGACCAGCGCGCAGGCGGCGACCAGCGTCTCCTGGCCGGCATGCGGACGCGCGGCATGGCCGCCGACACCCTTCAGCACGATCTCGAAATTGTCCTCGGCCGACATGATCGGCCCGACGCGGGTCTCGAAATGGCCGATGGGCAGGCCAGGCATGTTGTGCAGGCCGAAGATCTCCTCGAAGGGGAAGCGCTCGAGGAGCCCATCGTCCAGCATGGCGAGCGCACCCCTGCCCC
Source organism: Mesorhizobium abyssinicae (assembly GCF_049887195.1). Classification (NCBI taxonomy): domain Bacteria; kingdom Pseudomonadati; phylum Pseudomonadota; class Alphaproteobacteria; order Hyphomicrobiales; family Phyllobacteriaceae; genus Mesorhizobium; species Mesorhizobium abyssinicae. The sequence continues at coordinate 90,708 of NZ_JARAKC010000009.1, read as the reverse complement.
ACTCCTCGGCCGGCTGGAAGATGAAGCGCACCGTGCCGTCGAAGCCGCCTTCATTGGCGAGCAGCTTGGCCGCGCCGAGCAGCATCGAGGTGTGGCCGTCATGGCCGCAGGCATGCATGGTGCCGGGCGTCTGCGAGCGGTAGTCCATCGTGCCCTGCTCGGCGATGCGAAGCGCGTCCATGTCGGCGCGCAGCGCGATCGCGCGGTTGCCGCTGCCCCTGATCAGCGTGCCGACGACGCCGGTGCCGCCAATACCCTCTGCGACCTCCAGCCCGAATTCGCGCAGTTTTTCGGCGACGAAAGCGGCGGTGCGCTTCTCCTCGAAACCGAATTCGGGATGGGTGTGGAGATCATGCCGCCACGCCGTCATCTCGCGGTGCAGTGCCAGTTCGTCGAGCTTGGCCATCTTCGTCCCTAAGTCTGTTCTCTACGCATCCGGACGGAAAGCTACGGCGAAGTCGCCGAGCCTGCTACGGCGAAGTCGCCGAGCCTGCTACGGCGAAGTCGCCAAGCCTGCTACGGCGAAGCTTCAGGCAAGCTGCATCAGCACGTCGTCCGGCCTCACGCCGACCAGTTCGGCATAGCGGCCGGCGTCGGTCGCTCCTTCCGAGTTGACGACGAGCACGCGCGAGTAGCTGTCGAGGCCGAGTGCCGCCCGCATATGCCTGTCGCCTGCCGCGCGGATCAGTCCGGCGAGCCCCGCACCGCCGCTCTCGCCGGAGATGATTGCCGGATCGTTGCCCAAGGGTCGCGCCAGCCGCCTCATCACGGCGACCGCATCCTCTTCCTCCACCGTCATGAAGGCATCGCCGACGCGCGCCAGCACGCGCCAGGCGACCAGGGACGGCTCAGCGCATTCGAGCATCGCCATCACCGTCGACTGCTGATGCGCGATCGTTGCCGGACGTCCGGCTTCAGCCGAGGCGTAGACGCAAGCCGAGCGCCCCGGCTCGACCACAACGGCCTTGGGCCGCCGCCCGCCAAGCATGATCGCCATATGGCCGGCGATCGCCGCGGCGAAGCCGCCGACGCCGGCCTGCAGGAAGACATGCGTGGGCGGCTCGGCCATGTGCCGCAGCGTCTCGCGCACGATCACCGTATAGCCCTGCATGACCAGGCCGGGGACCCGTTCATAGCCCGGCCAGGACGTGTTGGAGACGATCTTCCAGCCGCGCTCGGCGCCGACGCGGGCGACTTCGCGCACCGCATGATCGTAGCCGCCCTCGACCTGGACGATCTCGGCGCCGAAGCGGGCGATGGCAGCGACACGCTCACGGCTTACGCCAGCATGGACGAAGATCACAGAGCGCGCGCCGACCAGGCCGGCGCCCTGCGCGACCGAGCGGCCATGATTGCCGTCGGTGGCGCAGACAAAGATCATGCCGGACGCGATCTCGCGCACCTTGGCGTCGTTGATCTCGCCGATATCGACGGTGCGACCGAGCCATTTGACTGCCTCCTCCAGCACCAGCCGGATGACGGCATAGGCGCCACCCAGCGCCTTGAAGGAGCCGAGGCCGAGACGCTGGCCCTCGTCCTTGACGTGCAGTGCCGCGATGCCGAGCTCATCAGCCAGTGCCGGCAAGGCGTGCAGCGGCGTTTCGGCATGGTTGTGCCGCGCCTTGAGATAGTGCTCGGCCCGCTCGCTTCCCGCCACGCCGAGGGACTCGGCATCGGCCGCAACCAACGGCTGGTTGTGTTCGGGTCGTTGATTGAGCAGCAGCATGGCATTCTTTCTTCGAGGCACTGAACTTATTGGCGCGCGCGAAAATTCGCTGTCTAAACTCGCTGAATGATTGAAGTTTGTTTCGGCCCTATGTCGCCGGATGCGAACCCCTGCGAGACTCGACGCCTTCGGCCTGACTATTTTTGGTGGTGTCATGGCTTGGCAACACTGTGCCGCCGAAGCCGGCGATCCGCGTTTTCTGCCGCTCAATCGGCCGCCAATCGCGCGGCGACGCCGAGCAGAATGTTGGCGCCGGCAACCAGTTCGCCGGCGGCGGTGAACTCTGCCGGGTTGTGGCTGATGCCGCCCCGGCTCGGCACGAAGATCATCGCCGACGGCGCGATGCGCGCAATCATCTGTGCGTCGTGCCCGGCCCCCGAGGTGATGCGCCGGCAGGAAAGGCCGGCGGCTCCGGCAATCTCCTCGATCAGCGAGACGATGCCGGCATCGAAGGTCACCGGCTCGAAACGCGCCAGGCTTTCGGCCTGGACGGTGACGCCGGCGCCTGCCGCAAGGTCGTCGAGAAGGGCGGCGAGCGCCGCCTCTTCCTCGCGAAGGTGCGTTTCGTCGGGATCGCGGAGATCGACGGTGAAGGTCGCCCGCGACGGAATGACGTTGATGGCGTTGGGCTCGAAGGCGATGGTGCCGACGGTGGCGACCGTCGGCGTCGGCGAGGCGCCGGCGCGGGCCGCCAGGAAGCCGATCACCCGCGCGGCGGCGACGCCGGCATCGCGGCGCATCGACATCGGCGTGGTGCCGGCGTGGTTGGCCTGGCCTTCGATCATGATGCGCTGCCAGGAAATGCCCTGCAGGTTCTCGACCGCGCCGATGGCGATGCCTTCGCGCTCCAACACCGGCCCCTGCTCGACATGCAGCTCGACATAGGCCTGCGGCTTGAGGAATCCCGGCTGATGACGGCCGGCATAGCCGATGCGCTCCAGCTCCTTGCCCAGCACCGAGCCGTCGGTACCGACTGCCGCGAGCGCTTCGTCCACCCCGATGCCGCCGGCAAAGACCAGCGATCCCATCATGTCAGGCGAATAGCGCACGCCCTCCTCGTTGGTGAAGGCGGCGACGACGAGCGGGCGCGCCGGCGCGAAACCTGCCTCCTTCAGGCTCTCGATCGCCTCGAGCGCCGAGAGCACGCCATAGCAGCCGTCATAGATGCCGGCGTCGATCACGGTGTCGATGTGCGAGCCGAGCATGACCGGCAGCTGGCCGGCATTGGCATCGTCCTGCCAGATGCCGAAAATGTTGCCGATGCGGTCGACGGCGACTTCGAGCCCTGCCTCATGCAGCCAGCCGACGAGGCGGTCGCGGCCGAGCCTGTCCATATCGGAAGCGGCGACGCGGACGAGCCGGCCCTGCGCATCGCGGCCGATGCTGCCGAGTTCGTCGATACGGCGCAGAAGACGGTTGGCGTTTATCGTCAGATTGCTCATGCCGGCTGCCTCGCCCTGCCAACCTCCTCCGGCGCCATCCCGACTAGGTCGGCATAGCGGCCGGGATCGGTCGCGCCTTCGGAATTGACGATGAGCACGCGCGAACCGGCATCGAGCCCGAGGGCGGCCCGCAGCTTCTTATCGCCGGCAGCGCGGATCAGCCCGGCGAGCCCTGCCCCGCCGCTCTCGCCGGAGACGATCGCCGGATCATCGCCTGAAGGCCGCGCCAGGCGGTTCATCACCGAAACCGCCTCGGCCTCGTCCACGGTCATGAAAGCATCGCCGATCCGCGACAGCACCCGCCAGGCGACGAGCGACGGCTCATAGCATTCGAGCATCGCCATTACCGTGGGCTTGCTGTGCGCTATCGCGATGGGATGTCCTGCCTTTGCGGTTTCATAGAGGCAGGCCGCCCGCGCGGGCTCGACCACGATTGCCCGCGGGCGATCCTCGCCAAGCACGATGGCGAAATGGCCGGCCACCGCCGCGGCGAAGCCGCCGACGCCGGCCTGCAAGAAGACGTGTGTGGGCGGCTGAGCCAAGCGCTTCAGCGCCTCGCGCACGATCACGGTATAGCCCTGCATCACCAGTCCCGGTATGCGCTCGTAGCCCGGCCAGGATGTGTCGGAGACGACCGTCCAATCGCGCTCGGCGGCGACGCGGGCGGCTTCCCTGACCGACTGGTCGTAGTCGCCGGCGATGCGCACGATCTCAGCGCCGAAGCGGGCAATGGCCGCCACGCGTTCGTTGCTGACACCAGAATGGACGAAGATGACCGAGCGCGCGCAGACTAGGCCGGCGCCCTGCGCCACCGAGCGACCGTGATTGCCGTCGGTCGCGCAGGCGAAGGTCATGCCGGCGGCAATCGCCTTGACGTCAGCGCTATGCAGCTCGGCGACATCGACGGTGCGACCAAGCCGCCTGCCAGCCTCCTCCAGCACCAGCTGCATCACGGCATAGGCGCCGCCCAGCGCCTTGAAGCTGCCGAGGCCGAGGCGTTGCCCCTCGTCCTTCACGTGCAGGGCGCCGATGCCCAGTTCGCCGGCGAGCGCCGGCAGGGCGTGCAGCGGCGTCTCGGCATGGTTGTCACGCGCGGCGAGGAAGCGTTCCGCTTCGACGGCCCCGGCCGTGCCGAGCGTCGCGGCGTCTTGCTCAGTCAGCGGCTGGCGATGATCCGGGTGGTGGTTAAGCAGGAACATGGGCCGGCTTCCTCCGTCTTGATGGCGGAAATTTATTGCAAGGAGGGCGAGAAAGGCGCTCTGTTTTGCTGCCTGAAATGCAAGTTTGTTTCGTTTGGAACCCTCGCCATGTCCGCCTCACCCGATCTCGACGCTTTCGACCGCGCCATCCTCGCCGTCCTGCAGAAGGACAACACGACGCCGCAGCGGGTGATCGGCGAGGCCGTCAACCTGTCGGCGCCGGCGGTGCAGCGGCGCATAAAGCGCCTGGAAGAAACCGGCGTCATCCGCGCCAATGTCGCGCTGGTCGATCCGGGCAAGGTCGGTCATCCGATCACGATCTTCGTCGAGGTCGAGGTGGAGAGCGAGCGCGCCGAACTGATCGACGCCGCCAAGCGCGGCTTCGCCGAAGTGCCCGAGGTGCAGCAGTGCTACTACGTGACCGGCGAGGCCGACTTCATCCTCGTCGTCACCGTGGCGACCATGGCCGACTACGAGGCGCTGACCAGGCGGCTGTTCTTCGCAAACAACAACGTGAAGCGGTTTCGCACGTTTGTGGCGATGGACCGGGTGAAGGTCGGGCTCGAGGTGCCGGTGGGGTGAGCATTCCCACTCACCACGGCAGCCTTTTGCCGTCGCGGAACAGGCCGCCGGTCGGGCCGTCGTCCGGCAATGTCGCGGCCCACACGATGCCGGCCGCCCCTGGCGCGACCGGGCGGCCGTCGGGCTTGCCCTTGTCGGCCACCCAGTCAGAGCTGATCGCGTTAACCAGGACGCCGGCGCCGCGCAGTTCGTCCGCCAGGATCCGGGTGAGCGCATTGAGCGTCGCCCTGCCGGTCGAATAGGCCGGCGCGCCGACGTCCGTCGAGGCCGAGGAACCGGCCTCGGGAGAGACGATGACCAGCCGGCCATGACCGGAGGCGCTGAGCAGCGGCCCGAATGCGAACGCCACCCGCCAGGCGCCGACGACATAGGTCTCGAAGGCCTTGCGGCCCAACGTCCGGTGGGGCAGCAAGGCCCGAGCGGACAGGTCGTAGTGGATGGCGCCGTTGTTGACGAGCACGTCGAGCCGACCGAAACGGCGCTCCACTTCGGCCGCGGCAAGGGCCGGTCCATCAAGCGCGGCAAGGTCCAGCGCGATCGCCTCGACATTGCCCGCGAGCTTCTTCGCCACCGCCCCGCTCTTGGCGAGGTCGCGCACGCCGACGAGCACAGTGAAGCCGAGCGCCGCGAGCCGGCGGCCGGTTTCCAACGCGATATGGCGATTGCCGCCGGTGACGAGGGCGACCTTGCCGGAGTGTGCTGTCGTACCGGTCATGTTGTTCCCTCAACGTCCTCACAACCAGAATGCGACATTCCAACTGCCGCGCCCAGTTGATTAGAGAAAAGATTTCGTTCGTTGCGCCAGTGCCGCCTGGACTGCCGCAAACATCTGGCGCCAGCGGTGGCCCCGCCCGGCGGAAACAGTCCAGAAACAAGATTCAACAGTTGGGAAAAACTCGCGAAAAAACCGGGTGGCATAACCATTCCCGGAGCAGCCGGGTGCGGCCAGCGACATATCGATCTTCGAAAAGGAAATGCCGATTATGAAAAAGACCCTTCTCTCCGTTCTCGGCCTGGCCGTCGCGCTCGCTTTCGCGGTGCCGGCGCTCGGCACCAGCGCCGCCAACGCGGGCACCACCACCCCTGCCGCGACGACGACCACCACCACGACCACTGCTGCTCCGGCCGCGACCACCGAGACGGCGAAGCCCGTCGCCAAGGCCACCCATCACAAGAAGCACAAGAAGCATCACAAGCATCACGCCCGCAAGCATCACCTGAAGAAGCACCGCAAGCATCACGTCAAGAAGCATCACGTGAAGAAGCACCATGTGAAGAAGCACGTCGCCAAGAAGGCGGCCTAAGTCCCGATCTCCTCCCACCGGGATTGCTTTTTCATGGCCGGATGGTCCCGATCCCCCTGGACCATCCCACCCCGGAAACGCCGCCTCCCACCCGAGGCGGCGTTTTCCGTTGATGCCCGGCTGCGCCGGCCGAGCTATTTCTTGCCCTGCGGATGGATCGTCTCGCCGCGCTTCAGCATCTCGACGAGGTCGGCGATTTTCTTCCTGCGGCCGGCCTCGGTCTTCATGTTGTGGGTGCGGAAGGTGAGCGCGAAGCGGTTCTGGGCGTTGAGCCCGGCCAGCATCGCCTTCGCCTTCGGCTCGGCGTCGATGGCGGCCTGCAGATCGGGCGGGATGGTCATTTCCTTGGCCGAATAGGCGCGCGCCCAGCGGCCGTCGGACTTGGCCGCCTCGACTTGCCTCAGCCCATGTTCGGTCATGCGACCCGCCTCGACCAGGCGGGCGACATTGTCGACGTTGATCCTGCTCCAGGTGCTCTTGTTGCCGCGCGGCGTGTAGCGCTGCAGGTAGCTCTTGTCGTCCAGGCTCTTGCGCACCGCGTCGATCCAGCCGAAGCACAGCACGACGTCGATGGCCTCTTTCGGCGTGATCGAGGGCAGGCCGGAACCGACCTTGTGGATCTTGATCCAGACCTCGGTCTCGCTGGCGTGGTGACGGGCGAGCCAGGCACGGAAGCGCTCGGCATCGGCGAATTCATGCACCTTGCCGGGATCGACTTTTACAGGCGGCATCAGACGGGTCCTCGTTGCGCAGCGCCGAAACTGCCGATCTCCCCCTTGTGGGGGAGATGCCCGGCAGGCCAGAGGGGGGCGCTGTCCCGCCAGCCTATCAGCGAGTTACATCTCGGCTTCGTTCATGATTCTCGGTAGAGAATAGATCAAAGGCTGCGATCCTTCGCGCCCCCCTCTGCCCTGCCGGGCATCTCCCCCCACAAGGGGGGAGATCGGCAGCTTCAACCTCACTGCAGATGCGGCTTCCTGAGAAAGCTGTTGCGGTCGGCGGATTTCACGCGGAGCCAGGTCTCGCGACCGTCGCGCACCACGCGCAGCGGGATTTCGGAGCCGGCAGGGTTTTGCCAGAGCTTGCGGTAGAAATCGGCAAGGCCGTCGACCTCGCCGTCCCTGACGTCGGAGATGATGTCGCCCTGGCGCAGGCCGGCCTTGGCGGCGGGGCCGCCTTCGGTGACGCTCATCACCACCACGACGCCGTTCGACTCGGCCGAGAAGGCGCCGAGCCACGGGCGCGGCGGCTTGACCACCTGGCCGCGCGTCAGCAGGTCGTCGAGGATCGGCGGCAGAAGGTTGATCGGCACAATCATGTTGATGTCGGCGACTTCGCCGGCGCGGCTCATCTGCAGGCGCAGCGAGCCGACCCCCAGCAGGTTGCCGTCCTTGCCGAACAGCGCCGCGCCGCCCCATGAGGGATGGGCGGGCGCGATGAAGATCGCCTCGTCGAGCAGATATTCCCAGTAGCCGGCGAATTCCTGCTTGGTGACGATATGAGAGCGCACGCTCTGGCCGATACCGTCGACGAGCGTCACGGCGTCGCCGACCTTGGCTTTGTGGGCGTCGCCCAACGCCACCGCCGGCAGGCCGAGCGGCGACAGCGCCTGGACCAGGCCGAAACCCGATTCCTGGTCGTAGGCCAGCGCATGCGCGGGCACGACGCGGCCGTCCTGGTCGGTCAGCCAGACTTCCTCGGCTTCGGTAATGAGATAGCCGATGGTCAGCACCAGCCCGTCGTCGCGGATGACGACGCCACTGCCCTCGCGGCGCGTGCCTAGCGTGTTGGCGGTGAAGGCGTCGTCGGGAACCGTGGCGCGGACGGCCACGACGGAGCGTGAAATCTGGTCGATGGTCATCGGTTCATCCTGGCAAGATCGTTTCCTCTATAGGTATGGCGGATGGGGGGAGGCGCAAGGGTTGTTGCTCTCCCCTTCGCCTTGCGGGTGAGAACGGAAATGGCTGCGCCTCGACAATAGTTCAACAAATTTTGGACTTCCCTATTTGACGCGCGCTCGGTCGCACCTAAGTTTAGCTCGAACCGACCGATCAACCCGCGCCCCGCCAAACCGATAAGGCCTCAAGATGAACCAATACACACCGCCGAAAGTCTGGACCTGGAGCAAGCCCAATGGCGGCACCTTCGCCAGCATCAACCGGCCGATCGCCGGCCCGACGCATGAGAAGGAACTGCCTGTCGGCAAACATCCGTTGCAGCTCTATTCGCTGGCCACGCCCAACGGCCAGAAGGTGACGATTATGCTTGAGGAGCTTCTGGCGCGCGGCCACAAGGGTGCCGAATACGATGCCTGGCTGATCCGCATCAACGAAGGCGACCAGTTCGGCTCAGGCTTCGTCGACGTCAATCCCAATTCCAAGATCCCGGCGCTGATGGACCGTAGCGGCGAGAAGCCGATCCGCGTCTTCGAATCCGGCGCGATCCTGACCTATCTGGCGGAAAAGTTCGGCGAATTCCTGCCGAAGGATCCGGCGGCGCGGGCCGAAACCTTCTCCTGGCTGTTCTGGCAGATGGGGTCTGCCCCCTATCTCGGCGGCGGCTTCGGCCATTTCTACGCCTATGCGCCCGAGAAGATCGAATATGCGATCGACCGCTTCGCCATGGAGACCAAGCGGCAGATGGACGTGCTCGACCGCAGGCTGGCGGAGAGCGAATACCTCGCCGGGCCGGACTATACGATCGCCGACATGGCGGTGTGGCCGTGGTATGGCGGCCTGGCCAAGGGCCGCAGCTACAACGATGCCCACCAGTTCCTGTCGGTGCATGAGTATGAGCATGTGCAGCGCTGGGCCGACGCCATCGACGCGAGGCCGGCGGTGAAGCGTGGCCGCATGGTCAACCGCCTCTCCGGCGACCCGGCCTTCCAGTTGCACGAGCGCCACGACGCCAGCGACTTCGAGACGAAGACGCAGGACAAGCTTCTGGCCAAGGCAAGCTGAGGCATGAGGAGCCAATCTCCGGGGATTGGAGTTTGGCCCAGCAATTCCAGGAAGTGTGTTCAGTCTCAGCGTTTCCCTGAAACGCTGAGACGCCTTAAAGCATCGCCGACAGCAGCAGCATGGCGCCGACGCCCGCCATCAGCAGGCCCGGCCAGTTCCGCGACAGACCGAGGAAACCGAGTCCGCGCCGCCGCGGCTCGAGTGTCGGCGCGGCCAATCTTGACGCCGACCGGTCGGTGGCTGTGCCGAGCGGCGTCGGCTCGCTGAGCCGCCCGCGCCCGAGCGCCGCGCCCGCCATGTAGACAACGCCGGCGACAGCGCACCAACGAGGATCACAGTCATCCCTGCTCTCCTTGGGTTCAGAGCCCGCTGCGAATGAAACGCCAGGACGCCCCTGCAGGTTCCGGTGTCGCTGCCCCGCTACCCCAGCAGCTTCGCCAGCCGCGGAATGCCCTCGCCCACGGCGCGGCTGTCGGCGAGCGTGAAGCTCAGCCTGAGCGTGTTGCGGCCGGTGCCGTCGGCATGGAACGCATTGCCCGGCACGAAGGCGACGCGCGCTTCCTTGACGGCGCGGGCAAGCAGCGCCGTGGCGTCGCTGCCCTCGGGCAAGGTGACCCAGACGAACATGCCGCCATCCGGCCGGCTCCACGTAACGCCCTCGGGCATGTGGGCCTCCAGCGCGCCGAGCAGGCCGTCGCGGCGTGCGCGATAGGCGCCGATCAGCTTGTCGACCTGCTGGTCGAAGATCGCCTCGGCGGCGCGATGCATGGCCACCTGGTTGATCGAGGGGCTGTGCAGGTCGGAGGCCTGCTTCATCAGCACCAGGCGCTCCACCACGCGGCGCGGCGCGCAGACCCAGCCGACGCGCATGCCCGGCGAGAGGATCTTCGAGAACGAACCGCAATAGAGCGTGCGGGCATTGTCGATGCCGCCCGAGCGCTGGCAGTCCAGCGCCAGGATCGGCGGCACGCCTTCGCCGTCATAGCGCAGCGCGCGGTAGGCGGCGTCCTCGATGACGGCGATGTCGAGTTCGCCGGCGAGGTCGAGCACCGCTTCGCGCTGTTTCAGGCTGAGCGTCTCGCCGGTCGGGTTGGCGAAGTCCGGCACCAGGTAGGCAAACTTCACCTTGCCGCCGGCGGCGGCTGCCGCTGCGTGGTAGGCGGCGGGCGTCATGTTGCCGCCATCTGGGGTCAACCGGTCGTAGCGCGGCTCATAGGCGTTGAAGGCCTGCAGCGCGCCGAGATAGGTCGGCCAGGTGACGAGTGCGGTGTCGCCCGGCGAAAGAAACAGCTTGCCGAGATAATCCAGCGCCTGCTGCGAGCCGGAGGTGATGAAGATGTTGTGCTCATCGCAGGCGACGCCGAGCTTGCCCATCTGGCCCGCCAGCCATTTCCTGAGCGGCAGGTAGCCCTCGCTCACCTGGTACTGCAGCGCCGCGCCAGCCTCCGGGCCGCCGAGCACCGAGGCATAGGCATCGCTAATGGCGTCGGCCGGAAACAGCGCCGGATCCGGAATGCCGCCGGCAAAGGAGATGATGTCTGGCTGGTCGAGCAGTTTCAGCAGCTCGCGGATTTCCGACGCCTTCATGCGCGAAGCGCGCGACGCCAACAGGTTCATCAGGGTCAAGGCCCACCTCCCAGTGGATAGTCATTCTTGCTCGGGCATGATCTTGTGCAAATCCGGATTCCCGGTTTCCGCGATCATGCGCATTTAGGTCAATGTAGCTGACCTATTATCAGGCTCCCTCGCCGGTTGGAATAGGCATAAGGGCGTTCCGCGTGGCCCAAGAAGAAAAAAGCATCTCAGCGACGATGCATGGAAAGTTGTTGCGCTTCATGCCCGTCGATGCAACCGCGCCTTGGGCGGGATTGTCGTCATATTAGAATAGGCGCATATTGCTGAAGGCCGAAGCGACGCTCCGGTTGCAAGCTGCCGTCGGCATGGCTGCCGGGCGGTCGAGGCCACGTCAAATGTCAGTGAAAGGACAAGCAACTCGGGTGCTGCTCAAACAATCCAGCAACCCGGGACAATGATAGTTGGAGGAGATACCCATGAAGGTCACCGTGTTGGCAAATTATGCATCCCACGCCGCCAAAGGACTGATGCAGGGCTCGGACCGGCAAGCTGCAGTCAAGGCGCTTTTTGAAAGCGTCGGCGGCAAGATGACTGGCTTGATGTTCACGCGCGGCGCCTATGACGTCGTCGTCAATGGTGAGGTGCCGGACCAGGCTGCCGGGATGGGCATCGCCCTTGCCGTGCGGGCGAGCGGCTCGTTGAGCGACTTTGTCATCCTCGAAGAACTCGACATGAAGGCCGTGCTCGCGGCCGCCAACAAGGCTGCCGGCGCCTACAAGCCAGCCGGCTGACCGCAACCGATCGGAGCAAGCCATGACCGCCTACAACGTCGTCCGCTTTCGCACCAAGCCTGGCAAAGAAAAGGCCTTCGTCGACGCACATGAGAACATCTCGCTGACGGCCAAGGGTTTTCGCAAGGGCGCCCTGATCAAGACCGGCGAGCGCACGTTCTGCATGGTCGGCGAATGGGACGACATGGACAGCCTCGCGGCGGCGCGCCCGTCGATGATCGGCGTCCTCGACACGTTTCGCGATATGCTTGAAGACCTCGGCGGCGATCTCGGCGTGACCGACCCGGTGTCGGGGACGGTCGTCGCGGAAATAAACTAGGGCGCGTCGCCAATCTGCGATGGCCGGGCCGCCGGGCGCTCGGCCGTCGCCGTTCGGCTGGACGCGCGGCGGCATGTCGATCGCCGCGCGCCGGCCTCCTAGAACGGCAGCCGTATTTCGTGGGGCTGAACCGATTCCGTCCAGCCGATATCCTTCTGGGTCTCAGGCGGCAATTCGTTCAATTCACGCATTGTTTCTTTGTGCCTGGAGGCTCGCTTGAGAGCAGCTCCAAGCCTGCGAAGGGTCTTGAACATCGATATCCTCCGTATCGCTGCGGCGCAAAGAGCGATGCTGCCCTCTCACGCCGCACCGGTTTTGCGCCGCGTGTGTATCCGATCGATTGCACGAGAACGGTGAAAGACTTCACAAAACAGGCCAGCGCGAAACATTTGCATACAAATTGATTTGGAGCACGCGCGGCCTACAACACCGCCCCATCTTTCGCCACCACCCTGCCCGCCCGGTACACCGTACGCTCCCCTGGCACCGCCACCACCGCCTCCGGCACATGTTCGGCTTTGAGCACCACGAAATCTGCTCTGGCGCCGACTTCGATGCCGTAGCCTTCGAGCCCAAGCGCCTTCGCGCCGGCATAACTCACCACGTCATAGGCGGCTTCCAGCTCCCAATCCTCGTAGAAGCCGGAGCGGTAGCCGATCATGCTGGCGCGGTTCAGCATGTCGCCATCGCCATAGGGCCACCAGGAATCGCGGATGTTGTCGGAGCCGCTGAAGACGGTGACACCGGCCTTGCGCAGTGCCGCCACCGGCGGGAAGGCGTGGTTGCCGGGCGCGTTGGTCATGATGGCGACGCCTGAGGCGGCGAGCATGTCGCCGGCCCTGGCCAGCGCGTCGGCCGGGATGTCGCCCAGCGCGTAGGCGTGGCTGACGGCGACGTTGCCGCCCATGCCCAATGCCGTGGTCCGCGCCGCGATCTCCTCGATCTGGAACAGGCCGAGCGTGCCGCCATCGTGCAGATGGATGTCGACGCCGACGCCATGCTTTCCGGCGAGGCCGAACACCACGTCGAGATGGGCCTTCACATCGCGGTCGAAGCTCGCCGGGTCGAGCCCGCCGACGAGGTCGCAGCCGAGCCTTAGAGCTTCGTCCAAGAACTCCGGCGTGCCGGGCGACGACAGAATGCCGCTCTGCGGGAAGGCGACGAGCTGGATGTCGATCAGCTCGCGATATTTCTCGCATATGGCGAGGATCACTTCGAGATGCTTCAAGCCGACCGAACCGTCGACCATGACGTGACTGCGCATGGCGAGGCTGCCGTGGCCGATGCACAGCTCGAGCTGGTTTTTCGCGCGCTCTGCCATCGGTGCGGCCGCGCTGAGGTTGCGCGCCTGGAAGGCAACGCGCTCGCGCACGTCGAAGCCGTTGGTGCAGGGAATGTGCGGTCGCCAGGCATCGCCGTAGAAGGAGGTGTCGAGATGGATATGCCCCTCGACGAAGCCCGGCAGCACGAGCTGGCCGCCGAGATCCGTGCCCGCCGACAGGCCGGCCGCTGAGGCGGGCGTGATGGCGTTGAAGCGCCCGTCCATAACATGGAGGTCGACCAGCGAGCCATCGGCCAGCCTGGCTTTGCGGAAAATCGTCTGTTCGGTCAAGGGCGCCGTCCGGTCTGGTTGCTGCGCCAGTCGTCGCCGCTCGGCCGGCCAAGGTCAATGCGAGCCGGCCGAGAAACTGTTTCTTGCCGATGACGCAACCGGCGATCGCCATTTTCGCGCCAGGGTGGCAACTTCCAGGCCCGAATCCGCACAATCCCGCCGGCATATTCCGCTATCGCGGAAGTTCCGCTTCGTTGCCGATATGCGATGGTGTTTTCGCGGCGGTACGAGCCGCCCTGGTCGACGCGGGCCCGAAAGCACCCCAACATGCGCCCCCGCGGCCCCGTCGACCACGGCCGGCTCTCTTCAAAACGGCCCCGCGCCATTGGCATGGCGCGGTCGTGGAGGGTTTTGGTTTCGATTGGTTCACGGAATGTCCGCTGGACGTTCCGCAATATTATCCAATTCGAAAATGCTGCTGTTCGAAAAATGCCAAGGGCAGCATCGACGAGATTGAGTGGTGGCAGCCCCCCGCTCCGCCGGTTAAGGCGCCAACAATGCGCTCAGCCGGCGGAGCCACCCGCTGCAAAAGCCCCCTTCGCAAGGGCTTGGGCAAACTCAGCCATCAGCGCGCCGTATTCCTCCATGGCCGGCAACGCCGCGTAGCTGTGCACGGCGGGCGTCGCCGCAAAGGGCAGTCTCTCGCTGGTCCAGGTCTCGACAAAGGGCGTGAACCAGCCTGGATCGTCGAGCATGGTCGGGCGCAGGTTGACGAACCAATCGAGCCCCTCCGGCCGGGTGAACATCCAACTCATGCAATGCGGGCAGAAATAATGGCGCGATGCGCCGTGCAGTCCGCCGATGACCGGCTCGCCTTCGGTGACCGCGAAGGCTTCGCTCGGGATCGCCGCACTCAGCGAATAGGCGCTGGCCGACATGCGCTGGCAGCCGGTGCAATGGCAGGCCATGGTCAACAGCGGCGGCGCGGTGATCCGCAGCCGAACGCGGCCGCAGCGGCATCCGCCTTGGGCGGGCAGGTTGAGGCTTGGCATGGTGGGGTCTCCCCGGGTTGGTTGAAGGGCGCCTGCCTTCTCCCTTCCGGGAGAGGGTTCAGCGTCCGCTCAGCGTCGCCGCCGTCGCCAGCTTCGCGCCGGCCTCTTCGAAAGCCGCGTTGTGGCGGGCGATGATCGCTGCGGCGCTCTCGGCAGGCGTATCCAGCGTCGAGTGCGCGTCGGACACCACGGTGACGCCGAGACCTCGCGCCATAGCGCCCTTCAGGGTCGCCGCGACGCAGAAGTCGCTCTGGGCGCCGAGCAGGATGACAGCGCCGGCGCCCTGGCCGGCCACCCACTCACCAAGCGCCTCGTTGGAGAAGGCATCGCCGACACGCTTGCCGAAGGTCGGCTCGTCATCGGCCTGGCCGAGCCCCGGCCATACCGGCCAGCCGCTCGCGCCCGGCGCCAGCGGATCGCCTTGCGGGCCGTCATGGCGGATGAAGGCGACCTTGCGGCCGGATTCTCGCGCCCAGTCGATCACCGCGCGGGCACGGGCGACAATGCCCTCCGCGTCATGGATCGGCGGCTCGACGCGGCCGTCGAACATACCGGTCTGGAGATCGATGACAATGAGCGGAGCAAGGCTGGATTCTGGCATGGGCGGGAAGATAGCGTGGGTGGAGGGTGGGTCAAGGATGGATGCTTCACCCGAAGGCGGAGATTGGCGAAAGCGGCGATGACAAATGATCTCCCCCCTTGTGGGGGAGATGCCCGGCAGGGCAGAGGGGGGCGCGAAAGATCGCAGCCTTCGAGCGCTTGTTCCTCAGAAGCCTAATCGTGCGCGGTAAGATTAGCTGAGAAGTCGGCGGGACAGCGCCCCCCTCTGGCCTGCCGGCCATCTCCCCCACAAGGGGGGAGATTGGCAGCTTCAACCCCTCACCCGATCCCGCCCGCCACAGAATAGGAGCCAGCGCTGCGCCCATCCGGCAGCCGCACCACGGCCGTGACGATCGACCCATAAGCGCCGCGCCAGACGCTGTGGAAGCCCTGATGCGTGGCGGCGGGCACGGACACGCGGCCGGTGTAGCGATTGCCGTCCCGCCGCATCGCCATCGGCTCGCCGTTGACGTGAACCTTGACGTTTGCCCCATCGGCAGCGCCGGCATCCAGCGTGACGACGATCTCGTCGCTGTCGCCGGCAGGAATGGTCTCGGCGGTGAGCGTGATGGCGAGTGGCGTGTCGCCGGGCCGTGCTGGAATGACCCCGCCACCCGCAAACACATCCTCCGCCAACGCCGGCGTACGCGGCGGGGTGGTGCGGCGCCTCGTGGCGCGCTCGTAGTCGCCGGCCATCGAGAGCAGCGCCACATCCTTATAGGCCTTGCCGGCGAAGGTCAGCCCGACCGGCATGCCGATATCGGCCATCGTGCCCATCGGCACGGTAACCGTCGGGATGCCGAGATGCCGCCACACCAGATTGCCGTTGGCGACCCAGGTGCCGTTGCGCCAGGCCAGCGCGGCGGAGGCTTCGTTGACGTCGGCATCGGCCGGGCCGACATCGGCGGCGGCAGGCAGCACCACGGCGTCGAGGCTGTTGGCGTCCAGCCAGTCCTCGAAATCGAGGCGACGCGTTTGCTCCAGCCCCTCGAGGCCGGCCTGCATTGTCGGGATGCGCTCGAACGGCGTCACGCCCTGCTTCGCCCGCTCGACATAGTCGGCGAGGTCGAAGCCGTCGTCGCCGTAGCGGTCGGGCAGCGCGCCCGGCGGCTGCGGGAAGATTTTTGCGCCATCGACCGAAGCGAGATCGGGAATCGCCGGATCGGCGTTGGCGCGCAGGAAATCGTCCCAGGACCAGATGCATAGGTCCCAGATCTCGCGCTCGGCGAAATCCTGCGGGACCAGCCCGTGCTCGACCATAGTCTTCGCGCCGGGGCGGTCGCGCTCGTAGTTGGAGACGACGGGGAAGTCGACCTCGACCACCTCGGCGCCGAGTGCTTCGAGATCCGCCGCCGCCTGCCGCCAGAGGTCGAGCACCGAGGCGCGCGTCTCGATCGGCTTCGCCGCTTGCGCGTCGCGGCCGATATACATTTTGGGCACGCCGAGCCGCTTGCCCTTGAGCGCTCCCGCCAGGGGAAGCCCGGCGTAGCTCGCCGGCCTCAGCGCCGAGGCTTTCGGAATCGGCACCCAGGGCTGCACCCGCCAGAAATCTCCCCTCGCCTCGGCATCGTCGGCGACGATCACGTCGAGCAGTTCCAGCATGTCGGCGACGGAGCGCGTGTGCGGCACCACCACGTCCATGGTCGGCACCAGCGGCCAGTTGCCCCTGACGGAGATGACGCCGCGCGACGGCGTGTAGGCGACCAGCGCGTTGTTGGAGGCCGGCGCGCGGCCGGACGACCAGGTTTCCTCGCCGAGCCCGAAGGCGGCGAAGCTGGCAGCCGTGGCGGTGCCGGAGCCGTTAGAGGAGCCTGAGCCGAATGCGGCGGTGAGATAGTTCTTGTTGTAGGGGCTTTCAGCGCGGCCATAGACGCCGCGCTGCATGCCGCCATTGGCCATCGGCGGCATGTTGGTGAGCCCGACCAGCACGGCGCCACCGGCGCGCAGGCGCGCTATGGTGAAGGCGTCCTCATTGGCGACGAGATGCTCGAAGGCAGGCGAGCCGGCGGCGACCGTCAGACCCGCTACCTTGTAGCTGTCCTTGGCAGTGTAGGGGATGCCGTCGAGCGGCCCGAGTGTCTTGCCCTCACGCCGCCGCCGGTCGGAAGCCTCCGCCTCCGCGAACATGTCGGGATTGAGCACCGGCACGGCGTTGAGCGCGATGCCATGGCGATCGTAATGCGCGATGCGCCGCAAGTAGGCGCCGACCAGTTCGACACTGGTGACGGTCCCTTCCTCCAGCGCGCGGCGCAGGTCGGCGATCGAGGCTTCGACGAGGTGGAGCATGATTGTCCCGTGGATGCAGCAAGCTGAGAGAAGTCTTCGCATCAGGCGCTGCGTGTGTCACGGCCCAAACGAGGGGCACGACGGCGGAGCTGCTGATCTCCCCCCGAGAGGGGGAAATGGCCGGCAGGCCAGAGGGGGGCGCTGTCCCGCCAGCCTACCGGATAATTAGTGCTCGCGACCTTCAGATATCAGGCTTAACCCAAAGGCCGGCATTCCTTGACGCCCCCCTCTGCCCTGCCGGGCATCTCCCCCACGAGGGGGGAGATCGGCCGTCCCGCGGGCTTTCGCCAATCTCCGGCTCAAGCACCCCCTCACTCCTGCGGCGCCCCCGCAAACAGCACCACCCCCTCCCCGCCGGCTGCCGGCCAGTCGCGGATGGTGCGGTCGTAGCCGCCGGTCAGCAGTGTGCCGTCGGCGGCGAAGGAGACCGCATAGATCGGGCCGGTGCCGGGGTCGAACTCGGCGATCTGATTGCCGGTGTCCATGTCCCAGATCCGCGCCGTGCCGTCGAGCGAGACCGATGCCAGCCGCTTGCCGTCGGCGGACAGTGCGATCTCATAGACGGTGCCGGAATGGCCTTCGAAGCGGCGCACTTCCCTGAAGCTGTCGAGGTCCCAGAGCTTGATCGTGTAGTCGCCGCTGCCGGTGATCGCATGGTGCCCGTCAGCGGTGAAGACGGCGCCATAGGCGCCCTGCTCGTGCCCGTGCCAGCTGCGCAGCTGCGTGCCCGAAACGATGTCCCAGAGTTTCAGCTCGCCATCGATGCTGCCCGACAGGGCTTTCGTGCCGTCGGGCGAGACGGCGACCGAGCTCACCGACCAGTCATGGCCGGGCAGCACGTGCAGCACGGCGCCCTTTTCGAGATCCCAGACGATGACGGCGCCAGTGTCGTGGCCGCTGACGGCCAGCTTGCCGTCGGGGCTGATCGCCAGGTTCCTGACGCCGCCGTTCTGGCCGGCGGAAAAGACGTGCAGCACGGCGCCGTCGGCGAGGTTCCGCAGCACGATCTCGCCGTCGTCGCCGGCGGTCAGCGCCGTCTTGCCGTCAGGCATGAACAGCGCCGTGCGCGCCATGTCCTTGTGCTCACCCAGATTGCGGATCAGTCGCTTGCCGTCGATGTCCCAGAGCTTGATCATGCGGTCGGTGCTGGCGCTCATCACCTCGCGCCCGTCTTGCGAGACCGCCAGCCAGACGACGGCGTCGCGGTGGCCCTCAGCCTGGGTCGGCAGCGGCGGCGGCGCGGGCGGCAGCGGAGCGACGGTCTCGGGCGGTGAGGCCGTCGCGGGTGGCGGTGCCAGTTGCGGTGGCGAAGGAGCCTCGGGTGGCGCGGCGGGAGGCGCCAGCACGGTCTTCGGCGCCTCGGCAGGCGCGGCAGGCGGCGAAGCCGGCACGGCCGGACTTGCCGGCGCTGGCTCAGCCGCAGGCGGCGTCTTTGCCGCCAGGTCCGGTGGCGCCGGCGCTAGAACCAGTTCCGCCGGCGGCGTTGCGAGGGCCGGCGGCGCGCTGACGACATCCTGTCCGCCCTTCGGTTCGTTCGCCGCCTCGCCGCCCCGCCAAGGCTGGTCGGCGAGCAGCGCCAGCACAGTGACCGCCGGCAGGACCTGGAAGAAGCGCCTGAGATGCGGCCGGCCGAGTTCCTGCACCTCCGCCGCACGGCCGAACAGTGGTGCTCCGGCCTGATGCGCCGGCCGTCCCGGCAGAAGGCCGGCGAGGAACAGCAACGCGCCGACCACCAGAGCGAGCGCCGCCACCAGGAAGCCGGTGAGCCGCATCGAGGCGGAATCGGCCAGCGGATGCGCGAGGCTCTCGGCTCCGGTGGCCAGAAACGGCCAGGCATGCATGACGCAGGCGATGGCCGCCGCCAGCAAGGGAAGCGAGAGCAACCTGTCCGTCGATCTGTTCATATGATGCCCCCCGGCCACCCTCTCCAGCGCATGGAGAAGACCATGTCGACATCCTAGCCCAGCTTTCCGCGCAGGCTAAGTGTCGGAAATCACACGAGAAGGAATAAATCCCGATTCGTCGACCCGCGCCTCTGCTTGCGGGAAAGCAATGCATGAGCGCTGAGGGAGACCTTCGCGCCAACGAAGCGACTATCTGGATGCGCGGAGCGACTTTCCTGCAACACAACGTCGCCAACGACAGCAGAACTGTCAAATTCCCCAATAATAGACAGCAACTCCGGCCCGTAAGGTTGACAGAGGGCCAAAGACTGACATTATCCACTCGGGATATTGTGGAGAGTTGACATGAAGAAAACCTATGAGAAGCCGGTCCTGCTCAAAAAGGACAGGCTTTCGGCGGTGACGGCGGGCAACGGCGGTTCCACCCCCATCC
Organism: Mesorhizobium abyssinicae; assembly: GCF_049887195.1. Classification (NCBI taxonomy): domain Bacteria; kingdom Pseudomonadati; phylum Pseudomonadota; class Alphaproteobacteria; order Hyphomicrobiales; family Phyllobacteriaceae; genus Mesorhizobium; species Mesorhizobium abyssinicae. The sequence continues at coordinate 70,983 of NZ_JARAKC010000009.1, read as the reverse complement.
CCCAATGATTTCAGCCGGCTAGCGCCTCGAGCATCGTGGCGTGGCCCAATTTGACATTATGCAGTTGGAATGTCGGAGGCCATGAAATGAAGAAGACCTATGAGAAGCCGATGCTGGTCAAGAAGGACCGGCTTTCGGCAGTGACGGCGGGCAACGGCGGCTCCGTCGTGCTTCCGGGCTGATCCAAGCAGCCAGAACACACGCTTGCGATAGTGTTCGCCGGAAGGCGAGCACTGTCGGCCTTTCGAGAGGTGGCTCCGGATATTGGAGAGTGTGGGCATGAAGAAGACCTATGAGAAGCCGATGCTGGTCAAGAAGGACAGGCTGTCGGCGGTGACGGCGGGCAATGGCGGCTCCGGCCCGATAGGGCCGGCAGGCTGATCCCGGCATGAGTGCGCCAAATCATACGCTGACACTATCCGCCCAAGCACATTTCGAGGATTAGAGCATGAAGAAAACCTATGTGAAGCCCGTGCTCGTCAAGAAGGACAGGCTTTCGGCGATCACCGCCAATGGCGCGGGTTCGAACAACCTGATCTGATCCCTCGCCGGCCTCTAAAGATTGTTTGACGCAATCCCGGACGGAAAACCGCTACGCACTTTTCCTGGAATTGCTCCCTAGAGAACCAGCACCAGGTCATCCACCACAAGCTGCCAATGGTGTTTCGTCGACAGACGAACACGCGTTACGGCCTTGAGCATCGGCGCGTAGTGGCACGGTGTCAGCGCCGACAGCGTGATCTCGTCGCTGGCGATCAACGCGTCGCCCAGCCAGCTTTCGACCAGCGCCGTCTCCCCCTCCGACGCCAGCCAGGCTGCGGTCAGCATCATCGAATGCAGGCCGAAGGGCTGTTGCCGGCCGAATTCCGCCTGATGGCCGCTGCTCGTATAGGCGATGTAATCGCCCGAGACATTGCCGTTGACGTAGCCCTCGCTGTTCTTGGTGTTGTCGCTCGCCATGGCGTTGATATTGCGCCAGGAAAGCCCGGCATGGCCCATGGGAACCTTGCGCAGGCCGCGCGTGGTGATGTCGTCGAAGCCGATGGTGCTGAGTGCCGCACCAGGCGCGATGGCGGTGGGCGTGAGCAGGCCAAGATCGGTCGGATAGGCTGACAGCGCTAGCTGCCGGTCGAGACCGCCGCCCGTCACCACAATCGCATCAGCCTCGCCGGCAAGCGCGAAGCGGAAGCCTGCGCCGGGAACAAGCGTTCGGCTTCCAAGGACCTGGCCTTTGGCCATCACCGATAGCGTCGCCTCTATGGCGGCCGGGACCCTGCCGTTCAGGAACCGCCCGGGCGCAAGGCCGACCGGTTTCGGCAAGTCCTCTCCGACGAGGCCAGCCACGGAGCCGGGCGCCTCCCGCAGGCGTATCGACTGGTTCTCGTTGGCGCTGCTGGCACGCCAGCCGGGCGGCACCGAGACCGAGAAGCGGTAGGTGCCAGGCGTGCGGATCCTGGCCCGGCGGCGCCTGGACGACATCGGGAAATTGGCGAAGCCGGCGGGGTTTGTTCGCGCCGCGGCGATGAAGCCGCCGCGCTCGTCGTAAAGCCGCACCATGATGCCGGCCATCGGCCGGTCGGCGAGGCCATAGACCCCGTCGCCATCGACATCCATGTAGACATAAGAGGAGAAGTTGAGCTTGCCGCCGGTGGCTTGCCAGGTCGAGCGCACCGCGTAGTCACGACTGGGATCGGCCCGGCGCCGCATCCGCCGGCGCTCACGCGCCTGCCAGACGAGAAAGGCAAGCAACGCTGCGGCAGCGAGAAGGATACAGGAGATGACGACGGTCAGGCTGGGCAAGTAGGAGCCTCGGCGGGGATGATTGCGGCACCCTAGCTTGCGATGTGGTGGCTGCACAGGGGGGCGCGAAGGATCGCGGCGGCCGCGAGGTCAGTTCTCCACCTCCACCCACACCGGCGCATGATCGCTGGCGTCGTCCTGCCCGCGCACATCCCGGTCTATGCCGGCCGCCTTCAGCTTGCGGGCGAGCTTCTTCGACAGCAGGATGTGGTCGAGCCGCAAGCCGGCGTCGCGGGGCCAGCGGTTGCGGCGGTAATCCCAGAATGTGTAGAGCGTCTGCTTCGGGAAGGCCTTGCGCAGCCCGTCGGTCCAGCCCTGCTCGATCAGCGCGGCGAAAGCGGCGCGGCTTTGAGGCTGCACCAGCGCGTTGTCGTCATAGGAGCGGGTCGGGTAGATGTCGCGCGGCTCTGGCACGATGTTGTAGTCGCCGGCGAGCGCGACCGGCAGACCGGTATCGAGCAACTGACCCGCATGCGCGGCGAAGCGCTCGTGCCAGGCGAGCTTGTAGTCGAATTTCGGCCCCGGTTGCGGGTTGCCGTTCGGCGCGTAGAGGCAGCCAACAACGACGCCGTCGACCGCCGCCTCGATGTAGCGCGCCTGGCGATCGTCCTCGTCGCCGGGCAGCGCGTCGCGCGTCAGCACGGGTTCTGCGCCCTTTGCCAGAATGGCGACGCCGTTCCAGGTCGGCTCGCCCTTCCACACTGCGCCGTAGCCGGCCTTGGCGAGCCTGGTCTGCGGAAACTGTATGTCGCGCGCCTTGAGTTCCTGCAGGCAGACTACATCGGGCTTTGCTTTGGCGAGCCATGCCAGCAGGTTTTCCAGCCGGCTGTTGATGTTGTTGATGTTGAAGGTGGCGAGTTTCATTTGGGTCATCAGAACAAGAAGCCGGCATGCGCGGCAAGTGGCCGCCTTACGAGGAGCATTGGAGCTAGCCCTTCAGCGTTGGCGCTGCCCCTCATCCGCCTGCCGGCACCTTCTCCCCGTGAACGGGGAGAGGGTGGCTGGCCGTGACGCCGGCGCGTTTCCTGCAACGCTGGCGATTGGCGAAACCGGAGGCGACAGCGCCCTTCTCCCCGTTCACGGGGAGAAGATGGCGGCAGCCAGATGAGGGGCAGCGCAGACACCAAAGAATGTCCAGTCAGGGTCGAAGCGACCGCCCTAAAGCCCCTCTGCCCAAGCCTTCACCCTCTCCGCCCTCGTCCTCAAATGATCCGCGGTCGAAAAACCCGAGATCGCCTTGCGCGGCTTCAGATCGTGGTCGCCATCCTCCAGCCAGATCATCTCGATTGCGTCGGAGAGACCGTAGGTCGCCACCTCGTCCTTTGTGCCGAACTCGTCGCGCGTGCCCTGGAAGATCAGCGTCGGGGTCTTGAGGCCGAGGAGATGTTTTGTCCTCAGCTGCCCGGGCTTGGCCGGCGGATGGAACGGATAGCCGAGGCAGACCAGCCCGGCGATCTCGCCTTTCGCAAACATCTCGTCGGCGACCATGGAGGCGACGCGCCCGCCCATCGACTTGCCGCCGATGATAAGCTTGCCCGTAACACCCTTGGCGCGCAGGTCGGCGATCGCCTTGATGTATTCAGGATTCACCGTCTCGGCGCGCGGCGGCGGCTTGCGATGGCCGTAGCGGCGGGCGGCCATGTAGTGGAACTCGAAGCGCGCGACCTGAAAACCGGCTGTGGCCAGAGCCTTGGCGGTGGCGGTCATCGAGGGCGAATCCATCGCGGCGCCGGCGCCGTGGGCGAGCAGGATGGTGACGGAAGCGGTGTCGAAGCCGTCGAAGAGGAAGTGGGTCATGGGGCGGCCCTTCTGGAAAGGTCGTACTCCGTCCCACCCCCCTCTGCCCTGCCGGGCATCTCCCCCGCAAGGGGGGAGATCAGCAGCTCGGGCGCCTGGCCCCTTCTTGCAGCGTCGGGGATTGGCGAAAGCGGCCGAGCGCCTAATCTCCCCCCTTGCGGGGGAGATGGCCGGCAGGCCAGAGGGGGGTGCTCAAGTGCAAACATCTCACCCCGCTGTCCGCGCCATGTGCAGATCCACGAACTGTATGCCCTTCCGCGCCAGCCTCGCCCATTCGGAGTCGGTATCCAATTCCAGATAGCGCGCCCAAAGCCGGCGGGCTTCGGGAAAATTCCTCGCGTCGAACTCCAACCGCGCCAAATTGAACACCGGGTCGGCATAAGCCTTGTCGAGCGTGATCGCCTTCTGAAGATGGCGGCGGGCCGAGGCCACCTTGCCCTCGTCGCTCATCAGGCCGGCGAGGTTAAACCAGGCCTCGACGAAGCCGGGATCTAGCTTGATCGCCCGCGCATAGTCGTGCGCGGCTTCCGCCACGCGGCTGGCGCCGCGCAGGCAGTTGGCGCGGTTGAAGGCGGCGATGGCATCGCTGGGGTCGATCGCCAGGCAGCGCTGATAGAGTGTGGCCGCGTCATCATGGCGCTCCTCCTCCTCCGCGGTCTCCGCCTCGGCGAAGAGTTCCTCCAGCGTATCGTCTTCAGGACTGCCCAGATCGAACAGCAGCTGGCCGTCGAGTTCGCTCATACCCTCGTCGAGATAGATCGCATCGGGACGACCATGCTGCGACCCGACATTGAGCGACTTGGCGGTGAGCGAGGCGACCGGGCCGGAGCGGTGGACGGAGCGCGCGATGGCGCCCCAGGTGGCGCCGCTGGCGATCAGCCCGGCATATTTGCGGGCCAGGATCAGATCGCGGAAGGAATAGGGCTCGCCGTCGTGCTCGAAGGCGTCGAACAGCGACAGCATGTCGAGATCGTCGCCGGCAAGCCGCGACTGGTCGATGAGCGACTGCCTGGACAGCGACGAGGCTTCCGGCGCCTTCATCAGGCCGAGCAGGCGCAGGAACCCGTTCTCGCTGATCAGCGCGCGGCCGGCTTCGCGCTCCGCATTCGTTCGGCGCACGATCTCGGCATCGCCTGTCCTGCTGGTGGCGGCTTTTGCCAGCAGCGTGCGGCCAAAGACGACATGCGTCGTGCGCCGCGTGACGCCGCGCCTCAGCTCGGCATGGCGGCGCTCGACCTCACGCGCGGCGAGCCGGAGCGGAAAGGCGGCCAGCGCGCCGACGGCGCCGAAGACGGCGCCGGGAACGATGACCAGCCCTGCCGTCACTTCTTGCTCTTGCCGACGGCCTTCAACAGGTTCGCCTTCAGCGGGTTTTCAGGCGCACCGCCGGCGGCGGCCTTCTTGGCAGCGGGTTTTGCCGGCGCCTCCTCGGCCTTGCTCTTCGACTTGGCCGGCGGCTTGGCGGACTGCGACAGGCTCGCCTTCAGCGCATCCATCAGGTTGATGACGTTGCCGCGCTCGGGCGCGGCCGCGATGATAGGCTTGTGGCCCTTCAGCTTCTCGCGGATCATCGCCATCAGCGCCACCTCATAGCGATCCTCGTAGTTCTTGGGATCGAAGGTGGTTTCCTTCTGCTTGATCAGTGCCTCGGCCAGTTGCAGCATTTCGGGGTCCGGCTTGCCGGCCGGGATGTTGCCGAAATATTCAGCCGTGCCGCGCACTTCGTTTGGATTCCTCAAGGTGCAGACGAACATGCCGTTCTCGCGCGCGCCGATCGTAACCACGCGCTCGCGGCTGGACAGCACCAGGCGCGCGATCGCCAGCTTGCCGGATTGGCGCATCGCTTCGCGAAGCACGGCAAAGGTCTCCTCGGCCATGGCGCCGTCGGGGGCCAGGTAATAGGGCGAGTCCTGATAGATGACGTCGACCTCGCCTTCGTCGACGAAGGCCTCGATGTTCATCGTGTGGTTGGACTCGATCCTGACCGCATCGAGGTCGGCATCATCGATGATGATGTATTGCTTGTCCTCGTATTCGTAACCCTTGACCAGATCCGAGCGCTCGACCAGCCCGAGCTCGGGATCGACCGGCTTCATGTTGATGCGGTTGTGGGTCTTCTTATGCAGTTGGTTGAACGCAATGCGTTCGCTCGCGCTGGTGGCCGGATAGAGCCGGACCGGACAGCTGACGAGGCTGAGCTTGAGGTAACCTTTCCAACTTGCCCTGGGCGCCATGATGAACTCCTACGCGGCCATGCACTGACTTTATCTTGGAGCATGGTCTTGTCCAAAAACCGGTTCCCACTTTTTGGGACCATGCTCGCTGCAGCGCTCCCGCTCAAGGACGGTTGGCGCCGTGGAAATCCTACACCGACCCCTCACGATAACGGCAAATCCCTAGCGAAGTGTTTTCGGGGCTGGGCGGGGAGGATAATTCAAATTGTAGGAAGCGTCGATGGAGATGGAACTGAGAGGGGGCGCGAAGGAACGCGACGCTCGTCGTCTATCCCGCCTTGTCCATCACCGGCAAGTCCCTTGCCGCCTCGTCGATCTCCGCCCAGGGATCGCCCGACGTCTCCAAGAGCCCCGGCAGCGAGGCGTAGTTCAAATCCTCCGGCGCATCGATCGTCTCGAGATCCGCCCAGCTTACCGGGGTCGAGGCCGGCAGGTTGGTGCGGGCGCGCAGCGAATAAGGCGCAGCGGAAGTGTGGCCGCGGGCGTTGCGGTGGAAGTCGATGAAGATGCGGCGCTTGCGGTTGTCCTTGCCCATGGTGGTGGTGAAGGTGTCGGGCGCGCTTGCCGCCAGATAGGTCGAGATGGCGCTCGAGGCCTGGTGCAGCTTCTTCCAGTTCTGCTTTCTGGTCACCGGCACTGTGATGTGGATGCCCTTGCCGCCGGAGGTTTTCGCGAACGGCACCAGCCCCAGCGCCTCCAGGCCGCCCTTGATGTGGACGGCGGCCTCGACCACCTCGCGCCAGGTGATCCCCTCGCCCGGATCGAGGTCGAAAACGATCTGGTCAGGCCTGTCGAGGCTGGTGCGATGCGTGCCCCAGGTGTGGAACTCCACCACGCCGAACTGGGCCAGCGCCAGATAGCCCTTTGCCCCTTCGACCGAGAGATAGGACTTGGTCTCGCCTTCGGAGTTGGTGGCCCCGAAGGTCACGACCGAGGGCGGCATGCCGGTGAAGGCATGACGCTGGAAGAAGCAGTCCTGCGGCTTTCCGGTCGGGCAGCGCACCAGCGACACCGGGCGGCCGATGATGTGCGGCAGCATGAAATCGCCGACCAGCGCGTAGTAGACGGCAATGTCGAGCTTGGTCGGCCCGGTCTTGCCGAACAGCCGGCGCTCCGGATTGGTGACCCAGATGGTGGCGAGGTCGGATTCGGCGATCAGCCGCTTGCGCTTGACCGGCGCCGGCGTCGTCAGCCCGCCGACATCGCGCAATCCGCGAAAGACGCCGTGGCGGATCGCATTGTCGGCGGTGCGGTTGGAATAGCGGATGCGGGCCGACAGCAGCGGCTTCACCCAATGCATCTCGCGCATGATCTCGCGCGGCGCGCCCTCGGGCGGCGTGGCGCCGGCGGTCAGCCGCTCCAGCCGGGCCAGCAGGTCGGTCGCCATGTCGCGGTCGAAGCCGGTGCCGACCTTGCCGCGATAGTGCAATTCGCCGTTTTCGAACTCGGCCATGCCCAGCGCCGCCAGACCTTCCGCCCGGTCGGACACGGTATAGCCGGCGATGACGAAATCATCCGTCTTTTGCGCCTTCACCTTGGTCCAGCTCTTGGTGCGGCCACTCTGGTAGATGGCGTCGGCGCGCTTGGAGACGACGCCTTCCAGCCCAAGATCCGAGGCCTGTTCGTAGAGACCCTGCCCGTCGCCCTCGACATGGTCGCTGAACTGGATGGCGGCGTTGGCGGCCTGGCCGGCGAGCAGTTCGACAAGCAGCGCCTTACGCTTCCGCAGCGGCGCCTTGCGCAGGTCCCAGCCGTCGAGGTGGAGGAGGTCGAAGGCGTAGAAATGCAATTTGCTGCCGGCGCCGGCCGAGAGCGCGTCCTGCAGCAGCGCGAAACGGGAAATGCCCTTCTCATCGAGAACCATGATCTCGCCGTCGATGATTGCCTGCCTGACCGGCAGCCTGGCGAAGGCTTGCGGCAGGTCGCCATAGCGCTTCGTCCAGTCGATGCCGCCGCGGGTGATCAGCCTGACCTCGCCATCCACGACATGGGCCATGGTGCGGTAACCGTCGAACTTGATTTCGTGCAGCCAGAGGTCGCTGGTGTTTTCCGCCGGCCCCTCGCCGCCAGGCGGCTTCGGCACCTGGGTGGCGAGCTGCGGCTCGATGCGGGAAGGCGGTGCGGCCTTGACGGCGCCGGGCAGCGCGCCGGGCTTCAGCGAGCCGGCTTTCGGCGGCAAACGCTCGGCCTTCCTCGGCGGCGCCGTCAGTTCCTCGATGCGGCGGCCGGACTTCACGCTTTCCGGCCGCGCTTCGAGGATGTCAAGCTTGGTATCGGAGGCGAGGTCGCGCTCCTTGAACAAGAGCCAGTTCTTCTTCGCTTCGTCCTCGCCGGGTTTTGGCTTCAGCCTGGTCAGCATCCAGCCGCCGTTCAGCTTCTCGCCGGCCAGGCGGAACTTGAAGGCGCCGGTGCGAAGCGACTTCTCGACATCCTCCATCGGCGCCCAGGTGCCGGTGTCCCAGATGATCATCGGCCCGCCGCCATATTCGCCCTCGGGGATGACGCCCTCGAAGTCGATGTATTCGAGCGGATGGTCCTCGGTCTCGACGGCGAGGCGCTTGTCGGCCGGGTTGAGCGAGGGCCCGCGCGGCACCGCCCAGCTCTTCAGCACGCCGCCGACCTCGAGGCGCAGATCGTAATGGTCGGCGGTGGCATGGTGCTTGTGGACGACGAAGCGGTTGCCCGCATCGAAGACAGCCCCGCCCACCGGCTCCGGCGTGCGGCTGAATTCGCGCTTGGCGCGGTAGGGTTTGAGGTTGGAGGGCATGAGTTAGGTAGAAGCCGCCAAAGACAAAAGCCGCGTTCCTTCGCGCCCCCCTCTGGCCTGCCGGCCATCTCCCCCACTTGGGGGGAGATTGGCAGTTCGAGCGCCGGTGCTCCCCTTCCAACGTCGGCGATTGGCGAAAGCGGCGGCGACATCCGATCTCCCCCCTTGAGGGGGAGATGGCCGGCAGGCCAGAGGGGGGTGCTGTCCCGCCAGCCTTGCCATGATCATCCGTGAAAACTCAATCGTCGGCGGCCGGCGTGAGCTCGAGCTCAGCCGGGGTCAGCCCTTGCCTGAGCTGGCTCAGCCGGAACTCATCGACCCAATAGGCCTCGCCGTCGACCAGCACGCGCGCGCTGTATGTGCCACCGGAGAAGCTTTGCGCGGTGACATAGACCTTGTGGCGGTCGAGCGCCTTCTTCACCGCGGCGCGGCGGGAGTTTTCTCTGGCGACGGAACTGGCCATGGGCTCACACATCTATGCAGCCTAGGAGCGGCGGCTGGCTATAAGGATGGCGGAGAGCGGCGGGGGAGTCAATTTGGCGGGTGCGATGAGGCGCTGATCTCCCCCCTCGAGGGGGAGATGGCCGGCAGGCCAGAGGGGGTCGTCTAACATAGATCTCCCCCCTGTCTTCGTCGCACAGAGGCGTCGGCGCTTCACGCGCGGCGACCCCCTCTGTCGCCTTCGGCGACATCTCCCCCTCAAGGGGGGAGACTGGCTCTGGCCGGCCCGCCGCTATATCTTCTTGGGCTGAACGAGGAGAGGAACATGACCCACATCCGGGCGATGACGAAAAACGACCTCGCCGAGGTGTCGCGGCTGCTCGGCCAGTCCTGGCGGCGGACCTATTCGCCGATCATGGGCCCCGACACCACGGCGCGGCTCTCCGACGACAAGCACGCGCCGCAGAAGTTGGCGGTAGAACTCGAGGATAACGACAAGATGTCCTTCGTCGCCGAGCGGCCCAACGGCTCGATCGCCGGTTATGCGATGGCGGCGATGGACGATGGCGGCGACGTCATGCTCGACCGGCTGCACATCGAACCGAACGAGTTCGGCACCGGTCTGGCGACCGATCTGCTGCACGCCGTGCTGGCCGCCCATGCGGGAATTCCCAGCATCGCGCTGGAAGTGATCGAGGGTAACGACCGGGCGATTGCCTTCTACCAAAAGCACGGCTTCGAGGCGGTCGAGCGCAGGCCGGCGGCCCACGGCGTCGGCGGTCACGCCTCGCTGATCATGCGCCGGCTGCTGCCACGGGCCTGAGGCCCTGCCGCTGGACGCCTCGCCTTCGGACCCTATAGTTTAGCCAGGTTGCAAATTCGACCGGAGCAAGACGATGAGCCTGGGCAAGCAGAAACTCGGCAACCAGGGGCTCGTCGTCTCGGCGGTCGGCCTCGGCTGCATGGGCATGAGCCAGTCCTACGGACCGGCCGACGAGGCGGAATCGATCGCGACGCTGCACAGGGCGATCGAGCTCGGCTGCACCTTCCTCGACACGGCCGAGGTCTACGGGCCGTTCATCAACGAGGAGCTGCTCGGCCGCGCGCTGAAGGGCCGGCGCGATAAGGTCATCATCGCCACCAAGTTCGGGTTTCGCATCGTGGACGGCAAGCAGGACGGCACCGGTCGCGACAGCCGGCCCGAGCACATTCGCGAGGTGGTGGAGGCGTCGCTGAAGCGGCTCGACACCGACCATATCGACCTCCTCTACCAGCACCGCGTCGACCCCGGCGTGCCGATGGAGGATGTTGCGGGCACGGTCGGCGAGCTGGTGGCCGAGGGCAAGGTGCGCTTCTTCGGCCTGTCGGAGGCTGGCATCGCCAACATCCGCCGCGCCAATGCGGCGCATCCGGTTTCGGCGCTGCAGAGCGAATATTCGCTGTGGGAGCGCAATCTCGAGCCCGAGATCATTCCGCTGCTGAAGGACCTCGGTATCGGCCTGGTGCCGTTCGCGCCGCTCGGACGCGGCTTCCTCGCCGGCGACGTCAAGCGCGCCGAAGACTATCCGGAGGGCGATTTCCGGCGCGGCGACCCGCGCTACCAGGGCGAGAATTTCGACGCCAATGTCGCGGCCGCCAGCGCGGTGCGCGACGTGGCCGCCGCCAGGGGCGTGAAGCCTGGCCAAATCGCGATTGCCTGGCTGCTCGCCAAGGGCCCGGAGTTCGGCATCGACCTCGTGCCGATCCCCGGCACCAAGCGCCGGACATACCTGGAGGAGAATGTCGCCGCCGCCGACATCGGGCTCGACGCCACCGAGATGCTGCTGCTCGATATGGCGCTGACTCCCGACAGGATTTCCGGACCGCGCTACAACGAGCGAACGATGTCGATGGTGGATCGGTAGCCCACCTTCACGCCGAACTGCGCAGCATCAGCTCGGCGTTGAGCAGGATGCGGGCGTCGCCGCGCTTGGCCGAGGATTTTTCGTCCAGCCGCTCGAGCAGCAGTTCGATGGCGAGACGGCCAATCTCGTTGTAGTTCTGCGCCACCGTCGTGATCGGCGGGCAGGCGTAGCGCGACAGCGGGTGGTCGTCGTGCCCGGCGACCCGCAGGTCGCAATCAGCGCCATGTCCCACCTTGAGGCCGAGCTGAAAGGCGGCGCCGAGTACGCCGAAGGCGACGCGGTCGTTGGCGCACAGCACCGTTTTGGTCGGGAAACCGCCGGCCTTCAGGATGCGCGTCGCCTCGTCATAGCCGAACTTCTCGAAATCCCACGAGCGGGCGTCCGCGACCGGCACGATGCGCGGCGTCATCTTGAACTGGTGCATGGCCTCGACATAGGCCTCCTGCCTGGCGGAGGCGTTGTTGTTGACCAGCGGCATGGCGAAGTAGCAGGGCGGCTCGCCGGACCGGCAGAGGTAGTCGACGATCAGCCTGAAACTCTGCCGGTTGTCGGTGCCGACGAAGGAGGAGGTCTGGTCGAGCGGCGAGTCGACATAGATCAGCGGGATCGAGGCGCCGAGCTCGGCCAGGATGCGGTGGTGCGACTGCACGCCGAGCGGCGCGATGATGGCGCCGGCGATGTTCATCGAGCGGAACGTCTGGATCGCCTGGTCTTCCATCTCGGCGCGCCCGTCGGAGGACAGCACGAAGGCCAGGAAGCCGGCCTCGTTGGCGATCAGCTCGATGCGGCGCGTCAGCGCCATGTAGAACGGGTCGGTCGAATTCGGGATGATGACGCCGAGGATGTTGCTGCGGCGGCGATTGAGGTTGACCGCGAACATGCTCGGCCGGAAATCGGATTTCTTCAGCGCCGCCTCGATGGCGCTGCGCGTGTTCTTCCTGACCGAGTTGGGATCGTTGAAATATTTGGAGACGGTCGTGCGAGACAAGCCGACGAAGTCCGAGAAATCCTCCATCGTCCTGATCGTCTTTGCCATTCACAGGCCCCCTGTTCGACCCTTCCCGTCACTCTCTACGTGAGTCACCATCTCGCGCAAAGCTGCAACGCTTCGACCGCGCCAGGCCAGTTTACGAGTCGATGGGAGTGGCCGCGCGTTTTCACTCACATGTCCGCCGAAAACTGCACTTTCATCGTCGCCGGATCGCCGCCGCTCTTGGCGAAGAAGGGCAAAAGCTCGGCAAGCGGCAATCGGTGGCTGACCAGCCGCGCCATGGTTCCGTCGTCGCGCTTGAGGATGTCGAGCGCCTGCGGGATGTTGCGGTTCAGCGAATGCGAGCCGGCCAGCCTGATCTGGCGGCGGAAGATCTCGAACGGCGCGACCGAGATCCTGGCATCGGGCGCGCAGACGCCGAAGACGAGCGCCGTGCCGCCATCGGCGGTGAAGCCGATCATGCCTTCGACGACGCCGGCGACGCCGGTGGCGTCGGCGACGAAGTCGAAGCCTTTCGCTCTTGCCGCCAGCGCCTGCGATCCGGACACCAGCGGTTCCAGCCCGAGCGCCTCGGCGAAGGCAAGCCGAGGCTCGCTGATGTCGGCGACCGCGACGCTCACCACCCCCCTCGCCTTCAGCGACAGAGCCAGCAGCAGGCCGATCGGGCCGGCGCCGAAGACCAGCGCAGTGCCGGGCACGCGCGCGCCTGGCTCGATGGCGGCGGCGCCGAGACCGTTCAGTACGCAGGCGAGCGGCTCGGCGAGCGCGGCGGTGGCGAAGCCGAGATCGCCGATGTCATGCAGGTGACCGACGGCGACGAGGCTGAATTCGGCGAAGCCGCCGTTGGCGGTCACGCCGTAGGCTTTCAGCGAGGTGCACAGATTGGTGAGTCCCTTCCGGCAGGCAGCGCAGTGGCCACAGGGAATGTTGGGATCGACGGCGACGCGGTCGCCAGGCTTCACGGAGGTGACGTCGGCGGCGACCGCCTCGACGGTTCCGGCATATTCATGGCCGGGAACCAGCGGGAACGCGCCTTCGCCGTAGCGGCCGTGCAGGACCTCGATGTCGGTGTGGCAAAGCCCGGCGGCGCGGACCCTGACCAGAGCATGTCCCGGCGCGATCTCCGGCATGTCCAGCTCCGCCATGCCGGCGACGCCTGCGGCGGCAAATCGGATGGCTTTCATGTCATTCTCCCAGATGGCAACGCCTCAGCTCATCCAGTTGCCGCCGTCCACATTGTAGGTCTGGGCGAGGATGTAATCACTGTCGGACGAGGCGAGGAAGACGGCGAGCCCGGCAATGTCCTCCGGCCGCGCGAAGCGCCCGATCGGCACGGACTTCGCCACTGCCGCTTTCTTCTCGCCCGGCTTCAGGCCCTCCCAGCGGGCGAAGTGGGCGTCGACGACGTCCCAATGCTCGCCGTCGACGACACCGGGCGCGATCGCGTTGACGTTGATGCCGTGCTTGACCAGCGCCAGTGCCGCCGACTGCGTGGCCGAGATGATCGCCGCCTTGGAGGCGCAGTAGAGCGTCACCAGCGCCTCGCCGCGGCGACCGGCCTGGCTCGCCATGTTGATGATCTTGCCGCCACGGCCGCGCGCTATCATCAGATTGGCGACGGCCTTCATCATGAACAGCGGCCCCTTGAGGTTGATGCCGAAGACCTTCTCGTAGCTCGCCTCGGTAATGTCGGTGATCGGCGCCATGTCAAAGATGGCGGCGTTGTTGACGAGGATGTCGATGCCGCCGAACTCGCGGTCGACCTCGGCGGCAACGCTCTCGATCGCGGCGAGATCGGTTACGTCGAGCTTCTTCGCGCTGGCCGCCGGACCGATCGCGGCGGCGGCAGCGGTCGCACGTCCGATATCGATATCGGCGATCACCACCCTGGCACCCTCGCGGGCGTAGGCTTGCGCAAAGCCAAGGCCGATGCCGCGCGCGCCGCCGGTGATGAGGGCAGTCTTGTTGTTCAGCTTCATGTCCAACTTTCCAAAATTTCGAAAACGATATCCGGGCGGCCCAGAAAGTTGCCTGTCAGCCGGCGCGGAACGCACGGACCCGCTTTGCTCTTGCGGGATCCGTGCATCCTCCGGGCCCGCTTGCAACGGGAGGTCTGGGCGGGCCGGATCGCCAGGGGCGGCACGCTTTGCGCCCCTGGCTAGTTTAGGGCGCTATTTGATGTAGCCCGCTTCCGTCATCGTGCGCTCCACCTCGGCCTGTACGCCATTCAGCGCGTCATCGACCGACTGCTCGCCTGTGACCGCGGCGGCAACCGCCTGGCCGACCTGCGTGCCAATGCCCTGGAATTCAGGGATGGCGACGAACTGGATGCCGGTATAGGGCACCGGATCCTTGGTCTGCTTGGTCGGATCGGCGGATTCGATCGCCGAAAGCACCGTCGCGGCGAAGGGCGCCGCCTTCTGGTAATCGGCGCTGGCATAGGTGGACTTGCGCGTTCCCGGCGGCGCCGCCACCCAGCCTTCGGTCTCGCCGACGCGCTGGACATAGGCCTTCGAGGTCGCCCATTTGACAAAGGACTTCGCCGCGTCCGCCTTCTTGGTCGAGGCCGGGATGGCGAGGCTCCAGGCCCAGCCCCAGGCCGAACCGTTGGGGGTGACCGCGACCGGCGCCTTGGCGAAGGCGACCTTGTCGGCGACCTTGCTCTGCTTCGGGTCATAGACGCGGCCCGCCGCGGACGTGGCGTCGATCCACATGGCGCAATGACCGGAGGCGAACAGCGTCTGGTTCTCGTTGAAGCCGTTGGAGCTGATGCCGGGAGGTCCATCCTTCTTCATGGTGTCGACATACCAGCCGATCGCCTTCTTCCACGCGTCGGAATTGATCTGCGGCTTCCAGTCCATGTCGAACCACTGGCCGCCGAAGGTGTTCACCAGCGTGCCGACGAAGGCCATGTTCTCGCCCCAGCCCGGCTTGCCGCGTAGGCAGAGCCCGTACTGCTCCTTCGACTTGTCGGTGAGCTTGTCGGCAAATTCCGTGATCTGATCGTAGGTCGGCTGCTCCGGCATCTTCAGGCCGGCGGCGTCGAACAGGTCCTTGCGGTAGAGCGTGAACGAGCTTTCGGCATAGAACGGCACCGCATAGAGCTTGCCGTCGACGGTCAGGCCGTTGCGAACCGGCGCGATCAGGTCGTCATAGTCATAGTCGTCGCCGAGATCGTTGAGCGACGTCAGCCAGCCGGCCTTGCCCCAGATCGGCGTCTCGTAGCCGCCGATGGTGAGCACGTCGAACTGGCCGCCCTTGGTGGCGATGTCGGTGGTGACGCGCTCGCGCAGCACGTTCTCTTCGAGCGTGACCCAGTTGACCTTGTTGCCGGTCGCCTTCTCCCACTCCGGCGATAGCTTCTGCATGATGATCATGTCGCCATTGTTGACCGTGGCGACGGTGATTTCCGTGGCGGGCGCGGCGCCTGCCGCCAGCGCCGAGGCTGCGGCCGATACGGCGAGAATCCCGATAAGCTTACGCGTTGGCATTTCGTCTCCTCCTTTACGAATGCGCATGTGTAAGTGAACATGCGTATATATTCTATTGCGCCACAGGAATTTTGAGTCAAGCCGCTTGCGCGTTGATTTTCGACGCCCCGCCCTCGCCTGACGGTAAAATTTTCATCGAAATGCGTTACACATAAGGCTTCGCGCGCATTAAAATAAATGAACATGCGTGTAGTTTCTGTTGACTTCGCCTTCGCCGCGATTTACCCCGGCTACAGCCTGGCGCTATCGTGCAGCCGGGGCGCGGCGTGGTCAGCGCCCGGCAAGGCTGAGGGAGAGAAGGAAATTGCAGGAATGAGCCGCCGAAGCGAGATCGCCGCCGAAGCCGCGGGGCCGACAATTGTCGCCGGCGAGATCCTGGTCGAGATCATGGCGACCGAGCAGGGCCTCGGCTTCCTCGAGCCGCTGGCGCTGATGGGTCCCTATCCGAGCGGCGCGCCGGCTATCTTCATCGACCAGGTGGCGAAGCTCGGCGGCGGCGCCGGCATCGTCGCCTGCGTCGGCCGCGACGATTTCGGCACCATCAATCTGGAACGGCTGAAGCGTGACGGCGTCGACATTTCGGCCGTGTCGGTCAGCGACCGCTTCCCGACCGGAAGCGCCTTCGTCCGCTACAGGCCGGACGGCGGCAGGGACTTCGTCTACAACATCGCCGAATCCGCCGCCGGGCAGATCCGCCTCACACCGGAGGCGCGACGACTGGCGGACGATGCCGGCCATCTGCACGTGATGGGCTCGACGCTGTCGGTAGCGGGGCTGAAGGAGATCGTCGCCTATGCCGCGAAGGCGGTGCGCGGCCGCGGCGGCTCGACCTCCTTCGACCCGAATGTGCGCAAGGAGCTGATCGACGGGGCCGACGGGGCGCTGCTTTCCGCCCTTGTCGACGACGCCGATCTTCTGCTGCCTTCCGGCGACGAGCTGCTTGCCGCGGCCGGCGTCAACGACGAGAAAGAGGCCGTGGCGGCGCTGATCGCCAGAGGCGTCGGCGAGATCGTGCTGAAGCGCGGCGCCGCCGGCTCAACCCGTTTCGGCGCCGACGGCAGCCGGATCGACTGCGCCGGCTTCCTGGTCGAGGAAGTCGACCCGACCGGGGCCGGCGACTGTTTCGGCGCCACCTACCTCACCTGCCGGCGCAAGGGGATGGAGCCGGCCAAGGCGCTGTTCTATGCCAATGCCGCGGGCGCCCGCAACGTGACGCGGCGCGGGCCGATGGAAGGCCTGGCCGGCTTCGACGTGCTTGACGACTTCATCGCCGGGACGGCGCGAGCGACATGATGACCAATCCGCTGACAGGCCTCGCCACCGCGCGCCGGGGA
This sequence comes from Mesorhizobium abyssinicae, assembly GCF_049887195.1. Taxonomy (NCBI): domain Bacteria; kingdom Pseudomonadati; phylum Pseudomonadota; class Alphaproteobacteria; order Hyphomicrobiales; family Phyllobacteriaceae; genus Mesorhizobium; species Mesorhizobium abyssinicae. The sequence continues at coordinate 54,224 of NZ_JARAKC010000009.1, read as the reverse complement.
GGATCGCCCTACGGCATCACCTCGATCTGCTCGGCGCATCCGCTGGTGATCCAGTCGGCGATCCGGCGCGCCGTCGCCGACACGGATTCGATGCTGCTGATCGAGGCGACCTGCAACCAGGTCAACCAGTTCGGCGGCTATACCGGGATGACGCCCGACCTGTTCGTCGCCTTCGTCCAGGAGATCGCCAGCCGCGAGGGGCTCCAGCCCTCGCGCATCATCTTCGGCGGCGACCATCTCGGGCCGAACCCCTGGCGCTCCGAGCCGGCGGCGCAGGCGATGGCCAAGGCCGAAGCCATGGTCACGGCCTATGTCTGGGCCGGCTTCAGCAAGATCCATCTCGACGCCTCGATGGGCTGCGCCGGCGAGCCCGCCGCCCTCGACGACGAGACCATCGCGGCGCGGGCTGCCCGGCTCGCCAAGGCAGCAGAGAAGGCTGCTCGGGCCAAGGGCGGCGCGCTGCCGCTCTACATCATCGGCACCGAGGTTCCCGTCCCCGGCGGCGCCGATCACGCGCTCAGCGACCTGAAGCCAACCGAAGCGGCGGCAGCGCGGCGCACGATCGAAATCCATCGCGAGATTTTTGCGCGCGAAGGCCTCGGTGAAGCGTTCGGCCGCGTCATCGCTTTGGTCGTGCAGCCGGGCGTCGAGTTCGGCAGCGAGAACGTCATCGCCTACAAGCCGGAAGCATCGAAAGCGCTGACCGCACTGCTCGATGAACAGCCGTCGCTCGTCTACGAGGCGCACTCCACCGACTACCAGAGCCGCGCGGCACTGGCGGCGCTGGTCGCCAACGGCTTTCCGATCCTCAAGGTCGGCCCGGGCCTGACCTTCGCCTTGCGCGAGGCGCTCTACGGGCTCGACCTGATCGCCGCTGAAATGGTCCCCGGCTATGGCGACCGCTCGCTTGCCCGCACGATGGAGCGGGTGATGCTGGCGGCGCCCGGCCATTGGCGCAGCCATTATCATGGCGGCGAGACCAGCCTCTATCTGCAGCGTCACTACAGCTACAGCGATCGCATCCGCTACTATTGGAGCAATCCCGCGGCCAGCGTCGCCGTCGGCCGCCTGCGCGAGGTGCTTACCGGCGTCGACATCCCAGAAACGCTGATGCGGCAGTTCCTGCCGACGCTGCCGGCGGGCCTGGGGCCGGCGAGCGATCCCGAAGCCATCCTGCTCGCGGCGGTCGATGCGGTGCTGGCGGATTACGAGGCGGCGTGCCGGGGCGGGTGAGCTAAACCGGAGATGCCGGCGGGACAGCCCCTACTCAAACCCCGCCGCCGGCGCCCGCGGCCCGTCGTCCTCCTCCGGCGGCTCGAGGATCTCGATCAGCCGCGCCACCCGCGCGCCCGGCAAATGGCGACCCTCATTGACCAGCGCCTCGTCGGCGCCGATCCAGGCGAAGGCCTCGCGCAGTTCTCCAAGGCTGGCGCCGGTCAGCGCGATGTCGGCGAGGACGGCCTCGTCCACCGGACCCAGCACTGAAATGATGTCGTCGCGTGTCATTGTCACCTCCGCGCCGGCCCGGCGCCGAAGGGCCCGGCCCTGGCGACGGAATCTGGGGCGCGAAATCGGATAGGCAATGGCAGAGCCGGGTTTGGCGCGGATTCGAAACGCGATCCTCGGCGAGCGGGCGTCAGGCGCCGGAATGTGGATCGATGCTGTAAGGATGGACGGGATAGTCGGGACCGATCGCGTCCCGCACCCGGCCGATCCACGCCGTCACGAACGGATAGTCCGCGAGCTTAAAGCCGCAATCCTCGGCGCGGTGGCTGTAGGCATAGACGGCGATGTCGGCAATGGTGAGAGTGTCACCGACAAGGAACGCTCCGTCGACGAGGCTGCGCTCCAGCGCCGCCAGCGTACGGGCGCCGGCTTCGCGCTTGCCCGAAACCATCGCCTGGTTGCGCTCGAGCCGCCCGGTCAGGATCCAGTAGCGCAGCGAGCCAATCACCGGCTCGACATAGTACTGCTCGAAGAACAGCCATTGCATCACCTTGGCGCGGAGAAGCCGGTCTGCCGGCAGATAGGATGTGCCCTCCGCGACGCAGACGAGGATCGCGTTGGACTCGGCGATCGCCTGCCCGTTCTCAACGGCGAGCACCGGCACGGCGCCGGCCGGGTTGAGCTTGAGGAAAGCCTCCGTGTGGCTCTCGCCCTCGAAAATCGAGACGACGCGGGTTTCGTAGGCGATGCCGAGCAAGCCGAGCAGAACCCTCACCTTCCAGCCATTCTGCGACGGCAGATAATCGTAGAGCGTGAGCATGGTGGTCCTTTCGTGCAATCGGGACCGGCTTCGCATAGCGCAGGGGTATGGTCCACCCGATCTATGCTAGGCCCCGAAGCGGCTCTGAACGGCCGCCGGCGATGTCTACGTGCGGACCGAAGAACTCAAAGAGCTCCTGCATCTGAGGCAGCATGTCCCATCCTCTGGTCGGCATGAGTGTCGTTTGTCCCCTCGTCGTCGGAAGCCGCCCTCATCCCCGCTTCTCGATATCGGCGGCCACGGCCATAGCTTCCAGGCCGATTTCGCGCAGCAGGCCGGTGACGGGATTGTGGAAGCCGACGAGGTAGAGGCCGAGTTCCGAGGAGCGGGCATTGACGCCGCTCTTCTGCGGCCTGAGCTCCGCCGGCAGGAAGTTGTCGTAGGCCGGGCGGTAGCCGGTGGCGAGGATGACGGCGTCGAATTCCTCCTGCCCGCCGTCGACGAAGGTGGCGCCGCGCTCGCCGAAGTGCTTGACGTCGGGTGCCACCTTGATCCGGCCGGCCTTGATCGCCGCCACGGTGCCGACATCGATGACCGGAATGCGGCCGGCGTCGATCTGCTTCAGGATGCCTTCCTTCGGCCTGACGATGCCGTATTTCTCGAGCTTGCCCAGCGCCAGGTCGAGGATGATTGGGAACATGCGGTCGTTGAGGCCCTGCGGCATCGGCCGGGTGGCGATGCCCACCATCTGGATCGGCACGCCGAACAGCTGGCGCGGCACGATGTGCACGCCCTTGCGCACCGAGAGCGTCGGGTGGGCGCCACTCTCGGCAAGGTCGAGCGCGATCTCGGCGCCGGTGTTGCCCATGCCGATGACCAGCACCGTCCTGCCGAAAAAAGGGGCCGCCTCGGTATAGTCGGCGCTGTGCAGCACCTTGCCCTTGAAGGTCTCGATCCCGGGAAAGCTGGGGACGATGGGCTCGGCATTGTTGCCGCTGGCGACGACGACATGGCGCGCCGTCAGCGCGTCGGATCCCGTCTCGACGCGGAAACCGTCCTTGTCGCGGCGGATGCTGTCGACCGTCACGCCGAAGCGCGGCCTGAGCTCGAAACGTTCGGCATAGGCGTCGAGATAGGCCACCACCTTCTCGCGCGGCACATAGCGCGGATGGTCGCTGGGGAACGGCACGAAGGGCAGCGAGGAGAAGGACTTCACCGTATGCAGATGCAGCCGCCGGTAGTGCCGCCGCCAGGCCGGCGCCACCTCCGAGGCCTTTTCAAGCATAAGGAAATCCACCCCCGCCCGGCGCAGGCAAGCGCCGACGGCAAGCCCGGCCGGCCCGGCGCCGACGATCACGACATTGGTATCCAAGCGGTTTCCTCCCCTCCCAGGTCATGGCAGGCTATGCCGGGAGGTGCAGGCTGGACAAGTGGGGTGCGGCGCTTCCCTTCTCCCCCTCAGCCCAGCCCCGCCAGCTTCGCCGCGTCGCGAATGGCGTTGACGGCGCCCGGGTTGGTCACGGGATAGCCCGAGATGAAACCCTCGACGGAAAAGTCGGGGAACTCGGCCGCGAGCCGCGCCACGAATCCGGCCGCCTCGGCGCTGTCGCCCGACGCCGCATGGGAGAGCGCCAGGAACATCAGCACATTGGGCGAGTCCGGCGTGCTTCTGCGCAAGGCCGCGATGGCTTCCCGGTGCCGGCCGGCGCAGAACAGGACGCGGCCCTGCATGCCGAAGTACCAGGGCGGAGCGAGCGGATTGAGGCGCATGGCGCGCTCGATGAGCGGGATCGCCTCGGCAGGATCGCCTGCGACCAGCGCCTTGCTGCCGGCAAGCAGCGCCAGCGTGTCGGCATGGTTGGGGCCACATTCGTAGGCCCTTTTGTAGGCACGCTCCGCGGCATCGAGGTCGCCGAGGCATCCCATGAGATCGCCGAAGCAGTTGCAGGCGCTGCTGTCGAAGGGATCGAGCCGGATCGCATTTTCGACCGCCGCGCGCCATTTCTCGATCGATGCCCGCGGATCGCGGCCAAAGCAGTTGCCGGCTTCGATCGAATAGGCGTAGGCGAGCTCGGTCCAGGCCCTGACCAGCGTCGGGTCGAGTTCCAGCGCGCGTGAAAACAGCCGGATCGCTTCCGCATTGCCGGCGCGGCTGAAGGTGTTGTGCTGCTCGACGCCAAGCAGATAGAGATCATAGGCGCGCAGGCTGGCCGGCGGCTTGCGGCGAACCGCGTTGCGCCCGATCGTGGCGATCGCTCCGAAACAGCCGGCGAGCACATTGATGACGCTTTCGGTCAGGCTGTCCTGCAGCGCGAAGATGTCCTCGACCGGACGGTCGTAGCGCTCGCTCCAAAGGCTGACGCCGTTCCTCGCATCGGCGAGCTCGATGGTCAGCCGAATGCGGGTGTCGTCGGCGCGCAGTTGGCCCGACAAGATATAGGCGGCGCCCAGCGCCTTGCCGTCGGCCACGAAATCGGCGGGCTTGCTGCCCAGCGATTTCATGGTGTGGAAGGCAATGACCGGCAGGTCCGCATAGCGCGCAAGGTCGACGGTGATGTCCGACGACAGGCCGTTGGCGAAGCGGCGCCAGCGCTCTTCATCGCTCAGGCATTCGATCGGGAATATCGCCAGCACCGGCGAAGCGCCGGGCAAGGCCGACGGCTTGTCCGGCGGCAAGCTGGCAATGCCATTGAGGTGCGCGGCAAGCGCCACCTTGTTGCGCACGCCGAGCTTCTCGTAGATCGCGGCAAGATGGGTGCGCACGGTCGACGGCGCGATGAACAGCGCCTCGCCGATCTGGCGATAGGTCAGCCCGGCCGCGAATTTTTCCGCCACGGCGCGCTCGCGCTCGGACAGAGCCGGCGAGGACGTGGCCGCTGTCGCGTTGTGGTTCATGCAGATCCCTTGCCCGCGGGCGCACGCGCCATCAACGCCTGCCGTGGCAAAATACTACAAATGCAGGACCTAAAACACCGCATCTGGCCGATCCCCTCGCGGGCGCAGGAGGTGCAAGCTTCCTTGCAGCAACAGGCTGTAACCATGGGAGGTTTTCATGCGAGGTGTTTCGATCGGACTGGCATGCGCAATCGTGGGTTTTTCTTCCCCGTCGCAGTCATTCGCAAGCGGGTGCAGGCAAATGCTGGAATCGGACGTCAAGATTGCCAGCATGCGGCTTTATGCCGACATCCTGGCCAATGCCGCCCGCAATGGCTGGGACTACACGCCGGAGGCGATCGTCATCGGCTCGAAGCGGCATTTCGATGAGATGAAGCTGCAATTGATCGCCGCCGGGTATGAGATCGTCCCCGTCGGCGCCCGCCCGCACTGTCCCCGCTTCGACACGCTGGCGAGCGAATAGCAACGAAAAGCCGGGATCGCAGGCCGCGGCGCTGAAAGCCGATTTCAGCAAAATATCAGCAGCCGTTCAGGACGGCGAGCGCGCGTTGGGGCAATGTTGAAGCAATACAGGCCTAGCGACTGCGAACCACTGACCCTGGAGATCGATCATGCGTGAGAAGGCTGAAAGAGCGCTTTGGTCCTCGATGCTGGCGCAGGAGGAAACGCAGCGCATCCTGTCGATGGGCGTCGCCGGGCTCATCTGTGGGGAAGCCAATGAGATGCTGGCCTATTTCGAACGGCAGGCGCCTTGCGAGACGCCAGCCCCGTCCGCCAAACGGCCGGGCCTATGGCCTCGAATTCGCCACGTCCTGCCGCACAGTGTTTTTCCGGGGAGCTTCTTTCGGGCTTGACCTTGCCGGCATTCTGCCTCTCCGATAGTCGCCGCGCGAATGGGCGCGGCGATGGGGCAAGGGCTTGTCGCAACAGTTCGGCAATGCGGTTATCGATCTTGAACTGGGCACGCTCAGGCGTGACGGCGAGATCGTGCCGGTGCGGCCGAAGACCTTCGACCTTCTTGCGTTCCTGATACGCAATTCCGGCCGGGTGCTGGGCAAGGACGAATTGTTGCAGGCTGTCTGGCCAGGCATCATCGCCACCGAGGATTCGCTCACCCAGTGCATTCGCGACGCGCGCAAATCGATCGGCGACGAAGCGCAGGCGCTGATCCGTACCGTTCCCCGGCGCGGCTATCTGTTCCAGGTCGCGGAAACCCGGGCCAACGATCAGCCTCCGCAGATGGCGCCCCAAGCCGGACGCGCGGCCGAACCGATGGTCGCCATCCTGCCGTTCAGCGTCGAGGCCGGCGACACCACCGGCAGGGTGTTGTTCGACGGCGCGGTCGAGGAAATCACCAACGCGCTGTCGTGCTTCAAGACCGTCGCGGTGCTGGCTCGCCATTCGGCCTTCATGCTGGCCGAGCATTGGACGGAGGATATCAACGCGACCGCCTTGCGGCTTGGCGCCGACTACATCGCGGAAGGCAGCGTGGAATCCGCCGGGGATGGCTACAGCGCTCGCGTCGTGCTCACCGAGACGATATCCGGACGTCGCGTCTGGATACAGAATTTCACATTCGCCAGAGGCGAGATCTTCGCCTTCCAGAAAACGGTCGCACAACGGATCGCGATGGCGCTGGTCGCCAATATCGAAAGCGCCGTCATGCGCCGCAGCCAGCCCGCTTCGGCGGCAAATGTCGAGGCCTATCTCTACCTGCTGCGTGGAATGGCCCTGCTGCGCAGCTATGGCGAAGGCGTGAACGAGGAGGCGCGCGGCTATCTCCTCAAGGCGCTCGAACGCGACCCGAATTCGGGTCTTGCGCATGCCTATCTGGCGCTCGCCGATTTGATCATAGGAGGCTATTCCGGCGCGCCGCGCGCCGTGCTCGACCAGGCGCGCGACCGAGCGCTGCATGCTATCGCGCTCAGCCCCGACGAGGGGCGATGCCACAGGATCCTGGCGCTTACCCTGCTCTACCGGGGTTGCGACGAGTACGATGCCGCCGAAAAGCATCTTGCCCGTGCGCTGGACCTCAACCCCTACGATGCCGACACGCTCGCACAGACCGGCTACTTCAAGGCGCTGCGCGGCGATGGCGAAGCCGGGCTGGCTCTGCTCGACCAGGCCATTCAGCTCAACCCGATGCATCCGAGCTGGTATTATTTCGACCGCGGCGTAGCCTTGTTCGTTGCTCGACGCTACCGCGAGGCCGCAACCTCCTTTTCCTCCCTGCCGCGCAAAAGTGTCTGGCAATGGGCGCGGCTGGCGGCTTGCCACGCGCTCGATGGCGACACCGAGAAAGCCAGGGCTTGCGTCAGGGAAGGCCGCGCGCTGGATTCGGGCCTGACTATGGCGGAAATCCTTGCAGACCTGCGCTTGGAGTGCGCCGAGGATTGTGAACGGTTGCGCATCGGTCTCGAGCGGGCCGGCTGGGACAACACGCCGGCATAGCCAGTCCGGCGCGCAACGGGCATGATGGGAGGCGATCGCCCGCCGACTCGGGCTCCAAGTCCGCGGGGGCGCATGAAACCAGCCATCCTTTTGCTTTTGCTCGCGGCCATGCTGCCCTCCGCACCGGCGCGGGCCGGCGACTGGAAGCCGGTAGAAAAGGTCGAGACCTACGCCATCTCCGGCCACACCGCGCCCGAGCTCTATGCTTCGGTCGGTGAAAACGGCCCGCTCATTGGCGAGAGCAAGAAGCGCGTCATCGCGCATACCAATTTCAAGCTGACCTGGCAGCGCGACTACGACAAGGCCGGGGGCGGCGCCTGCGTGCTCAAATCGGCGCGGCCAAAGCTCATCATCACCTACACGCTGCCGAAGCCGACCGGTCCGCTGCCGGCGGGCTTGCAGAAGCGCTGGGACGGCTTCGCCGCAGGCCTTGCCGCGCATGAGAAGGTGCATGGCGGTCAGATCATCGACATGGTGCAAAAGATCGAAGCGCTCAGCGTCGGACTGACCGTCGCCGACGACCCCGGCTGCAAGAAGATCAGGACCGAGCTCACCCAGCGCCTGGCCGAACTCTCGCAGACGCAGCGCCAGGCCAGCCGCGACTTCGACCGCGTCGAATTCGGGCCGGGCGGCAATCTGCAGAGGCTGGTGCTGGCATTTGTGAATGGGGAATGAGCCCAGCTCGGGCAAGCACGTCCGAACATTTGCGATGATCGATCTCCACCCTGGCGAGAAAATTGGCAGATTCGTGTTTCGAGGAATGCGGCGCCATTCAAGCATTGGCTTATATAACCCCGGCGAGCTTACCAGTAGATCGATACACGCTGGAATAGCACAGCTATGCGTGGACTTCCGTCTAAGGCCTATCTACGTTCATTTACCCTGAGCGCTTAGGCAGATCTGGCTTCTCACCGCCGCTTTACACGCAGGGTTGGTAGCGCTACCGTTTGCCCAGTCGCGTGACCAAGGGGGGAGCCTTGGTAGCTGTCGCCGGCTGGTGTGGTGGATTGAGGTTCCCGCCGTTTTGACGGGATCCGCCTCAGCCCTATGTCAGAAAGAAAATGGAGTCTTGCGGACGTCGCAGGACCCAGCCGGGAGGATTTCGATGGCGTCTGTCGCGATTGCCGATGTCTACAAGTCATTCGGAAGCGTCGAGATCCTTCACGGCGTCAGCGTGGACATAGAGGACGGTGAATTCGTCACCCTGGTGGGGCCATCCGGCTGCGGAAAATCCACCCTTCTCAGGATGATCGCCGGCCTGGAAAAGATCTCGCGCGGCGAGATCGCGATCGGCGAGCGTGTCGTCAACAACGTCGCGCCAAAGGAGCGCGACGTCGCCATGGTGTTCCAGAACTACGCGCTCTACCCACATATGACGGTTGCCGAGAACATGGCGTTCTCGCTGATGCTAAAAGGTGTCTCCAAGGCAGAAAGCGAAGCCGGCGTGCGGCGCGCGGCCGAGATCCTTGGGCTGGTGCCCTTGCTGTCGCGCTATCCGCGCCAGCTTTCAGGCGGCCAGCGTCAGCGCGTCGCCATGGGCCGGGCGATCGTGCGCAATCCGGCCGTCTTCCTGTTCGACGAACCGCTCTCAAACCTCGACGCCAAGCTCCGGGTGCAGATGCGTGCCGAGATCAAGGAGCTGCACCAGCGGCTAAAGACCACGACGGTCTATGTCACACACGACCAGATCGAGGCGATGACCATGGCCGACAAGATCGTCGTCATGCATGACGGCCTCGTCGAGCAGATCGGGCCACCGCTGGAACTCTACGACCGGCCAAACAATCTCTTCGTCGCCTCCTTCATCGGCTCGCCCGCCATGAACCTGCTCAAGGGCGGGATTGCGACCGATGGCTCGCCATCCTTTCGCGGCGCAGGCGAGATTTCCGTGCCTTTGGCGGCGACGCCGTCGATCAGCAATGGCGAACCGGTGGTGCTGGGAATACGGCCCGAGCACCTGAGGCTGTCCGAGGCGGGGATTCCGGTCACTGTCGCGGTGGTCGAGCCGACCGGCTCGGAGGTGCAGCTCATCGGCCGGACAGAAGGCGGCGAGGAGATCGTCGCGAACTTCCGGGAGCGCCATTCCTTTACGCCAGGTGAAACCATCCGGCTCTCGGCCGAGCCCGGCCTCATCCATCTCTTTCACGGCGAAACCGGAAAGCGGTTCGAGATGGGCACCAGGCCGTAAGAACGACTGAGCGAGGAAACTGACAGGAGGAGACCACCATGAAATTCACCAGACGTGACGTGATCCGCACGACCGCCGGCGTGGCGGCGGGAGCCTTGGGAAGCCGGTTCGTCGGCTCTCCCGCCCTGGCCCAGGAAGGCCTGAAATACAAGCCGGAGGACGGCGCCAAGCTCAGGCTGCTGCGCTGGTCGCCCTTCGTGCAGGGCGATGAGGACCAGTGGCTGGCCAACACCAAGCGGTTCACCGAGGCGACGGGCGTCGAGGTTCGCGTCGACAAGGAAAGCTGGGAAGACATCCGTCCCAAGGCGGCGGTCGCCGCCAATGTCGGTTCCGGTCCCGACCTGATGTTCGTCTGGTTCGACGACCCGCATCAATACCCCGACAAGCTGCACGACGTGACCGAGCTGGGTGAGTATCTGGGCTCGAAATATGGCGGCTGGTATGACGGACCGAAGCAGTACGCGACCCGGGAAGGCAAATTCCTCGGTCTGCCGCTCGCCACCATCGGCAATGCCATCGTCTACCGCGAAAGCTGGGTGAAGGAGGCCGGATTCGCGGAATTTCCCAAGGACACGGCGGGCTTCCTCGAGCTTTGCAAGGCCCTACAGGCGAAGGGACATCCGGCCGGCTTCACGCACGGCCACGGCGTCGGCGACGGCAACAACTACGCGCACTGGCTGCTCTGGAGCCATGGTGGCCAGATGGTCGACGAGAGCGGCAAGGTCGCGATCAACAGCCCGGAGACGCTGAAGGCGATCGACTACGCGCAGCAGCTCTACAAGACCTTCATTCCGGGGACCGAGAGCTGGCTCGACGTCAACAACAATCGTGCCTTCCTGGCCGGCGAAGTGAGCGTCATCGCCAACGGCATTTCCGCCTACAACACTGCCAAGATCAACAAGGACAAGGATCCCAAACTGGACGAAATCGCCAAGGACATCCGCACGACCAACCTGCCGATCGGCCCGGTCGGAAAGTCGGTCGAGCTGTTCCAGGTGACCACGGCCGTCATCTTCGACTACACGCCCTACCCCAACGCAGCCAAAGCCTATCTGCAGTTCATGTTCGAGGATCCGCAGATGTCGGACTGGATCACCTCCTCCGCGGGCTACTGCTGCCAGACGCTGAAAGCCTTCGACAACAATCCCGTGTGGAAGGCCGATCCGAACAACGCCGCCTACGCGAAGGCCTCGGCGACGCTGCGTCCCAACGGCTATGCCGGGCCGCTCGGCTACGCCTCGGCCGCGACCATGGCAGACTACGTGCTGGTCGACATGTTCGCCAAGGCGGTGACCGGCCAGGCCACGCCGCAGGAGGCGATGGAAGAGGCGGAGAAGCGCGCCAACCGCTACTACCGGGTTTGATCATCGCCCGGCCGGGCAGCTGCGCTGCCCGGTGAGGGTGCGCAACCGCGCGGCGGCCGCCCTGGCCGCCACGCAATCATATCTGATGAGGAGCCACCGCATGGCCGTGCCGTCCGTTGCCGTTGAGCAGCGTTCTTCGATCCTGTCGCGCCTGAGTGAAAGCCGCAACGCGCTTGGCTTCGGCTTCATGTTGCCGGCGGCGGTGCTGCTGTTGGTGTTTCTGACCTATCCGCTCGGGCTGGGCGTCTGGCTCGGCTTCACCGATGCCCGTATCGGCCGCCCCGGCATCTTCATCGGCATCGAGAACTATCAATACCTTTGGAGCGACAGCGTCTTCTGGCTCTCCGTCTTCAACACCCTGCTCTACACGATCAGCGCTTCGATCCTGAAGTTCATGCTCGGCCTCTGGCTGGCGCTCATCCTCAACGAGAACCTTCCCTTCAAATCGTTCTTCCGCGCCGTGGTGCTGCTGCCCTGGGTGGTGCCGACGGTGCTGTCGGCGATCGCCTTCTGGTGGATCTACGATGCGCAGTTCTCGATCCTGTCCTGGGCGCTGCAGCAGATGGGCCTGATCGACCATCGCATCAATTTCCTCGGCGACCCGACTAACGCGCGCGCCTCGGTCATCGCGGCCAATGTCTGGCGCGGCATTCCTTTCGTCGCCATCACCCTGCTTGCCGGCCTGCAGACGATCCCCCAATCGCTTTACGAGGCCGCCACGCTCGACGGCGCCAGCCGCTGGCAATTGTTCCGCCATGTGACACTGCCGCTGCTGACGCCGATCATCGCCATCACCATGACCTTTTCAGTGCTGTTCACCTTCACCGATTTCCAGCTGATCTATGTGTTGACCCGCGGCGGACCGGTCAACGCCACCCACCTGATGGCGACGCTGTCCTTCCAGCGCGGCATTTCAGGTGGCCAGCTTGGCGAGGGCGCCGCTATCGCGGTCGCCATGATCCCCTTCCTGCTGGCGGCGATCCTGTTCAGCTATTTCGGCCTGCAACGCCGCAAGTGGCAGCAAGGCGGCGGAGACTGAAATGGCCGCGATCAAGAGACCGAAACGTCCGGAAACCGATGAAGGCGGCATGGGCTACCTGCAAAGCCTGCCGCGCCGCGTGGTGACGGTCTATCTGCCATTGCTGGTGTTCATCATCGTGCTGCTGTTTCCGTTCTACTGGATGACGATCACGGCGGTTAAGCCCAATGTCGAGATGACCGATTACGCCAACTTCAATCCGTTCTGGGTCGTGCATCCAACGTTGCAGCACATCCGCTATCTTCTCTTCGAGACGTCCTATCCCGGTTGGCTGCTCAACACGGTCATCATCTCCACCGCCGCCACGTTCCTGTCACTGCTGGCGGCGGTGCTGGCAGCCTATGCGATCGAACGGCTGAGGTTTTCGGGAGCGCGGCAGGTCGGTCTCGCCGTCTTCCTCGCCTATTTGGTGCCGCCCTCGATCCTGTTCATTCCGCTGTCGGTGATGGTGTTCAACCTCGGGCTCTACGACACGCCATTCGCGCTGATCCTCACCTACCCGACGTTCCTGATCCCGTTCTGCACCTGGCTGCTGATGGGCTATTTCCGCTCCATCCCCTTCGAGTTGGAGGAATGCGCGCTCATAGACGGAGCGACCCGGCTGCAGATCCTCACCAAGATCGTGCTGCCGCTGTCGGTGCCGGGCCTGATTTCCGCCGGCATATTCGCATTCACGCTCTCGTGGAACGAGTTCATCTACGCACTGACGTTCATCCAATCGTCGGAGAACAAGACCGTGCCGGTCGGGGTGCTGACCGAGCTTGTGCGTTCCGACGTCTACGAATGGGGGGCGTTGATGGCGGGAGCGCTGATCGGCTCGCTGCCGGTCGTGGTGCTCTACTCGTTCTTTGTCGAGCACTACGTTTCCTCGATGACCGGGGCGGTGAAGGAATGACGCCGACAGCGAGCGGCTTGCCGCCAAATGCACGGCGGCAAGCCGGCCGCATGGCCGCGGCCGACAGGCGTCAGATCGCCCGGATGATGCCGCCGTCGACGCGGATGTTCTGGCCGGTGATGTAGCCGGCGCCTTCGGAGGCGAGGAAGGCGATGGTGGCTGCGATCTCTTCGCTGGTGCCGTAGCGCTGCATCGGCACGCTGTCGCGCCGCTCCTCGGTGGCGGGCAGGCTGTCGATCCAGCCGGGCAGAACGTTGTTCATGCGCACATTGTCGGCGGCATAGGTGTTGGCGAAGATCTTGGTGTAGGCGGCAAGACCCGCCCGGAACACCGCCGAGGTCGGGAACATCGGGCTCGGCTCGACCACCCACGCCGTCGAGATGTTGATGATGGCACCGGCCTTCTGCCTGACCATGTGGGGCGCCACGATGCGCACAGGCCGGATGACGTTCATCAGGTAGACGTCGAGGCCGGTGTGCCACTGCTCGTCGGTGATCTCGAGGATGGGAGCGCGCGGTCCGTGGCCGCCGCTGTTGACCAAAACGTCGATGCGGCCGAAGCGCTCGAGCGTCAGGTCGGCGAGACGCTGCAGATCCTCGTTCGACTGGTTGGATCCGGTGACGCCGAGCCCACCGAGTTCGGTGGCCAGCGCCTCGCCCTTGCCGGACGACGACAGGATCGCAACCTTGAAGCCGTCGGCTGCCAGGCGCTTTGCCGCCGCCGCGCCCATGCCGCTGCCGCCAGCAACGACGACTGCCACTTTTTCTACACTCATCGCATCTTCCTTTCCGGATTGGTTTTCGGCCCGTACCACCATTGATCACAACGTGTTATATTCGACTTTCGCCGCTGGTTCGAACCAGAAAGCCTGAAAACGGACTGTAGAAAAACTACTCGATGCCCGAAGCCTTCCTGCGCTTGCCGCCGCTCAATGCGCTGCGCGCCTTCGAGGCGTCGGCGCGGCATCTCAACTTCCGCCTCGCGGCGCATGAGCTCAACGTAACGCAGGGCGCGGTGGCGCAGCACATCCGAGGGCTGGAGGCCAGCCTCGGCGCGAAACTGTTCGAGCGGCTGCCGCGCGGCCTAGCGCTGACCGACGAGGGCCGCACCTATGTGCCCAACATCCGCCGCGCCTTCGAACTGATCTCGGAGGCGACGGTGCTGCTGCGGCCGGAACCGGCGCGGCTGACGATCAGCGTGACGCCGAGCTTCGCCACCAAATGGCTGATCCCGAAGCTGCCGGAATTCGTCGCGCACAACCCGCTGGTCGACCTGCGCATCCTCGCCACCGAAAGCCTGTCGAGCTTCCAGGCCGACGGCGTCGACATCGCGGTGCGGCAGGGTCGTCCTCCCTTCGGCCCCGGCCTCGTCGTCGACCTCCTGTTCCCGCAGCAAATCATCGCCGTCTGCAGCCCTGCCCTTTTGCCGCCCGGCGCCGGCGAAATCGCCGCGGCGGACATCCAGCAGCATGTCCTGCTGCATGACGGGCACAATCTGTGGCCGGAATTCATGGAAAAGGCGCTCGGCCTGAAGATGGCGAAGGAGGTCAAGCGCATGCGCTTCAACCAAACGGCGCTGGCGATCGACGCGGCGATCGCCGGCCAGGGCATCGCGCTTGCCAGCCGCTTCCTGGTCGCCGCCGACCTTGCCGCCGGACGGCTGGTGCAGCCGGTCCAGGGAGACATGCGCGGCACCCAGGATTTCCACGTCGTCATGCCGCGCAGGCAGCGGCATCCCGAACCGACGCAAACCGTCCGGCAATGGCTGCTGGATGCGAGCGACGCGGGCTGAAGCTCCGTGCCCTAAAAGCTGATCTCCACCGCCGCCGCACTCCGCTTCGCCTCGCCATGGAACACCGCCTCGATGTTGTTGCCGTCGGGGTCGAGCAGGAAGGCGGCGTAGTAGCCGGGGTGGTAGGGGCGCTCGCCGGGCGCGCCGTTGTCCTCGCCGCCGGCCGCAAGTCCCGCCTTGTACCAGGCGTCGACCATGGCGCGGTCCTTGGCCTGGAAGGCGAGATGATGGCGGCCGGTGAGCACGCCCTGGGCGGCGCGGCTGTCAACGCTGGAGACGAATAGTTCATCGGCCCAGAAGTAATCCTCGGCCTCGCCGCCGACCGGGATGCCCAGCACGTCGAACACCGCGCCGTAGAAGCGCCGGCTGGCCTTCAGGTCGCGCACCACAAGCTGGATGTGGTCGATGAGCCGGCCGCGATAGAGTTCCATGGAGAGCCTCCTGTTTTGACTGGTCAATCATCTAGAAGGGACCAACCTCCGGTCAATGTCGGGTATTGCATGCTACTGACACTAGAGAAGACGGTGGGGCGGAGGAGGTGTGAAGCAACGCAACTTTTCAGGAGGCAGCAAAAATCACCCGTGCCAAAATCTGATTAAAAAATGCAACCGGATTGTCGGATTCAAGACGTCGTCAACGTCCTTCGGACGCAAGCGGCGTGACGAAGCTCGAAAGAGGCGCGCGCCGTGTCGACAAACTCTAGCTTCCGGCATGGGAGAAGAACATGAAGCTTTCCTATCGTTGGGTCATCGTCGCGGCTGGCGCGATGATGACTTGCGTCGCCATCGGCGCGATGTTTTCGCTGGCGATCTTTCTCGAGCCGATGTCGCTCGACACCGGCTGGTCGCGCGCCGGCATATCGAGCGCGATGACGCTGAATTTTCTGGTGATGGGTCTCGGCGGCTTCGCCTGGGGCGCCATCTACGATCGCGTCGGCGCCCGTCCCGTCGTCTTCGCCGGCGCCCTGCTTCTGGGCCTGGCGCTTGTGCTGGCCAGCCGCACCGGCTCGCTCACCGTCTTCCAGCTCACCTATGGCGTCTTGGTCGGGCTCGCGGCAAGCGCCTTCTTCGCGCCGATGATCGCGCTCACCACCGCCTGGTTCGACACCAACCGCAGCCTGGCCGTGTCGCTGGTATCGGCCGGCATGGGCGTGGCGCCGATGACCATCTCGCCCTTCGCGCGCTGGCTGATCACCGCCTATGACTGGCGTGCGGCCATGTTCGACATCGGCGTCATGGCCTGGGTGCTGCTGCTGCCCGTCGCCTTTCTGGTGCGACAGCCGCCGGCGGCGGTCGCGGCAACCGATGGCGCGCCGGCACCCGCCACAGACGATCCCGGCATGAGCGTCGGCCAGGCGCTGCGTTCGCCGCAATTTTTGGTGCTCGGCATGACCTTCTTCGCCTGCTGCGCGGCGCATTCCGGCCCGATCTTCCACATGGTGAGCTATGCCATGGCCTGCGGCGTGGCGCCGATGGCAGCCGTCTCGATCTACAGCGTCGAGGGCCTCGCCGGCCTCGGCGGGCGCCTGCTCTACGGCGTGCTCGGCGACCGGCTCGGCGTCAAGCCGGTGCTGATCACCGGGCTCCTCATCCAGGCCGCGGTGATCTCGGCCTATCTCGCGGTCAGCCGGCTCGAACAGTTCTATGTGCTGGCCGTCATCTTCGGCGCCACCTATGGCGGCGTCATGCCTCTCTACGCGGTGCTGGCGCGCGAATATTTCGGGCCGCGCATCATCGGCACCGTGTTCGGTGCCGCCACCATGCTGTCCAGCCTCGGCATGGCGTTCGGGCCTCTGGCCGGCGGCATGATCTATGACGCCTATGCCAGCTATTCCTGGCTGTTCATCGGCTCGGCGCTGGTCGGGCTGGGCGCCGCAGGCATCGCGATTGCCTTCCCGCCGCAGCCGAGCCGGCAACGGCTGCAGATGGCGTAGGCAGCGAAAGACAGTCGGCGGTTCCATTCTTCACGGAACCGCCGACCGGTGGCGCGAAATCCATTTGCCGGACGCTTGCGAGTGTGAAAGGCTCCGCAAGAGACGCCGCATCCGATGAATGTCGGCAAGATCCCATGGTCCGGGAGACATTGCAGTGACCGCAAGCTTGGAAGCCGAAGACGCCAGGAGTTGGTCCACCCTGCTGGTCGCGGCGGAAAAAGGCGACGCTGAGGCCGTGCGCGCGGAGCTTTCCGCCGGTGCGGACATCAACCAGAGCGACGAAGGCGGCTGGTCGGCGCTGCACCTTGCCGCCCACAATGCCCGCCTCGCGGTGCTCGAAGCCTTGATCGCGCAGCCGGAAATCGACGTCAATTCCCGGAACAAGTGGAAGAGCACGCCGCTCAGCCTGGCCGCAGCCAAGGGTCACTACGACTGCATCCTGGCGCTGGCGGGACATCCTCGGATCGATATCAATGCCCGCGCCGACTACTATGGCAGGACGGCGCTGATCGAGGCGGCAAGGAACGGGCATCTCGATGTCGTCAAGCTGCTCGTCGAGCATGGCGCGGACGTCAATCTGGCCGACAAGACGGGGCGAAACAGCGCGCTCATCGAGGCCATCAAGGGACGGCACTACGAGGTCGCGGAGTATCTGCTGGCGACCAGGCAGGTGAACTTCCTCAACAAGGAGATGCGGCTCAACGCATTGATCTGGGCCGGCAGCACCCGCAACGCCCGGCTCATCGAGACATTGGACGCCGCGATCCACACCTTCTTCGAGGGCAAGTGAGCGCAGGACCGACCGCGATCCACATGTCCTGACGCAAGACGAACCCGCCGCGCACTGTTCGGTGGCAGGCGTCAGGCCGGCGGCACGCCCTCGGTCGCGATGATGCGCGTATTGGCGCAGCGGAAGCGGATCTGCTTCAGCCGCTCGTACTCAGGCGAGTCGTACCAGGCGGTCAGCGCCGCCATGTCGGGGAATTCGATGATGACCAGACGGTGCGGCTCCCAGTCGCCCTCCAGCACCCGGGTCAAGCCGCCGCGCGCCAGGTACCGCCCGCTATGACGCGCTTCCGTCGCCGGAACCTCGCGCCGGTATTCATCGAACATGGCGGCGTCGGTGACGTCGACATCGGCAATGAGATAGGCAGCCATTCCAGTCCCTCCTTCTCAAATCGTCTTCCACATCATCAGGATCGGCACCGGCGCGCCGCCGCGATCGTCGAGGATCCTCTCGCCCGGCTGGTAGCCGCAGGCCCGGTAGAGCGGCTCTCCAGCCATTGTCGCGCCGAGCTCGACACGGCGAAAGCCCTCTGCCCTCGCCGCATTTTCGCAGAGCGAAAGGATGAGGCGGCCGACGCCGCGCCGCACGAAATCGGGATGCGTGTACATCGCCCTGACGCGCGCCGCGTCGGTGGCGGGATCGAGCAATGCCGCGCTGCGCCCCGGCGTCCTGTCGCCGCCATAAAGGGTGGCGCGCCGGCTCCAGCCACCGCAGCCCGCCAGTGCTCCTCCGCAGGTGACGACAAAATAGGTTCCGTCGTCGATAAGCTGCGTGTCCAGGCCCATGATGGCGCGGCTGGATTCGATCTGGGCATCATTCAGGAAGGGTTTTTGCAGCTCGCCGATCGCCAGCGCCATCAGCGCCGAAATCGCCGCGATGTCGTCGCGCGTCGCAGTCCGGTACTGCAGCTCCTGGTCAGCCATCTGCCGAATGCCACGTGCCGTTCGGGGCGGAAGCCAAGCCTTCAAGCACCCGACGCCACCATCCTTTCAACCACCCAGCGGTGCTTGCCGATCCGGCGAGCGCGCTGAAAGCCCTGCTTTTCGAACATCGCGAGCGTGCCATTGTGCAGGAAGGCGCCGGCGACCTTCCGGCCTTGCGCGTCCTCGGGATAGCTTTCCACCGTGCCGCCGCCGAGGCGGGCGATTTCGCCGAGCGCACCTGCCAGCGCGGCGGCGGCCACGCCTTCGCCACGACGCGCCTTGTCAATGAAGAAGCAGGTGATGCGCCAGTCCGGAAGGTTTGTCAGCCCTTCTTCATAGGCGCGCCGGTGCTTGATGCGCGGCAGTTCATCGGTCGGCCCGAATTGGCACCAGCCGACGCAGGCCGCGCCGTCGAAGACAAGCGCGGCATGCGTGCTGCCGTCCCGGACCCTTGCCTGCTTGGCGGCGCGGTTGCCGCCGGCGCCGTTGCCCTTGGCATGGAAGGCCATGCACCAGCAGCCGCCCCAAACGCCATTGTGGCGCTCGACCAGCGCGGCGAAATCCGGCCAGGTTGTTTCGTCGAGGGGTTTTACGCTGAAGCTCATCGTGGTTCCTCAAAGCCAGCGATAGCCGTTTTGAGGGTTCGCGCCTCAGTTCCGGAACAGGCGGCAAATCCCGACATCATCAGCGTCGTCCCTTCGAATGGGTAAAGCGAATGAAGGCGTCGACAATCGGGACGCGGGCTGGGCCTGTCAACCGCTGATGGAGCGCCCCGCCTCCCTCCCCTCGTCGTCGCGGCGCAGCCGCGCGTCGGAGATCAGCATCACCGGGCACGGGCAGCGCTGCAGCACGCCGCTCGTCGTCTCGCCGAAGATGAGCTCGTCGCCCGGCCGCCGCGCTACGCCCATGACGATCAACGCCACCCTCCTGCCAGCCTGGCGGGCAATGGCATCGGCGGCGGCGGCCCTGCTGCGGATGGCGGTCTCGATCTCGACGCCATAGCGGTCGGCAAGCTCGACAATGTCCTTAAGCACAGCCTCCCTACGGCGATGCGAGACGGTGTCACGCGGTTCGTCGCGGCCGACCCGCGCAACATAGAGCATCTTGACCGGCGCCCCGGTGACAGCGGCAATGGCAAGCGCGAGCTCGGCGCCACGGCGGGCGACCGAAGTGCCATTGACCGGCACCAGGATCTTGCCTGATCCCGGGCCGAGCCTCGGCATCTGCCGGCCGGCGCCGGCGGGCTTCAGCACCAGACAAAGCGGGCCGTCGAAGGCGCCGGCGATGTCGTTCAAGCGATGCGAGAAGCTGCCCTTTGAAGTCACCGCGCGGCCGAGCCCGATGAGCAGCACGCCGTAGCCTTTGCGGGCTTCCTTCGCCACCGCCTCGGCCGACAGCGGCGCTTCGTGCCGGCGGCGGGTGACGGGCGCCTCGCGGGCCGGCTCCTGGTCGGCCTGGAGTGCCGCCTCGCGGCCTTCCTCGGCGCCCCGCTCGATCTCGTCCAGATGCGCCGCCTCGTCGGGCTCGGCTTCGCTTTCGCCGCTGGCATGCAGCACCGTCATCGGCTTGCCGGCCCCGACCACGCCGGCAAGGTAGGCGGCGAAGCGGCCGACCACGCCCTCGTCGACGACCACAAGCAGCCGCTCCAGATTGGCGATGAAGCCGCGCTGGTCGACCTCCTCGCGCTCCAACCGCTTCTTCTCCGCCTCGCCGATCGACAGGCGCCCCAGCGCCCAGCGTAGCGTCGGCGGCATCGCCAAAGTGGTGATGACGGCCATGGTCACGATCATAGTGAAGAGGTTGTGCGAGAGCACGCCTATCGACAGGCCGATCGAGGCGACGATGACTTCGGTCGAGCCGCGCGCGTTCATGCCGCAGCCGACGGCGATGCCCTCGGCACGGCTCATGCCGGCGAGTTCCGCGCCGATGAAGGCGCCGGCGAACTTGCCGATGCTGGCAATAGCGACCAGCGCCACTGTAAGCATTGCCAGCTGCGGATCGACGAGCACGGTAAGATCCGTCGACAGACCGGCGACGCCGAAGAACACCGGCATGAATAGCGCCGTGATGACGCCGCGCAACTGGCCCTCGATGTGGCGCGACAGGATCGGCGACTCGCCGACCAGTATGCCGGCGACAAAGGCGCCGAGCACGGTGTGGACACCGATCAGGTCGGTGATCAGCGCCATGGCGCCCATGATGGCGAGGATGATGGTGACGACGGCATATTCGCTGTGGAAATTGTCATTGGTCCAGCGGATGGCGTCGAAGACGATGCGGCGGCCGAGCGTGAACGAAAACGCCATGAAGGCGGCGACGCCTAATATCGTGAAGGCAAGGCTGCTCACCTCGACGCGGCCATGGGTAGCGATGCCGATGGTAATCGCGATGATCACCCAACCGATCGTGTCCTCGATGATTGCCGACGACACGATGGTCTGGCCGAGGTCGCGGCGCATGAAGTTCATCTCGCGCACCACCATGGCGACGATCTTAACCGAGGAGATCGACAGCGCGGTGCCGAGGAACAGGCCTGCGACGATGCGCTCGCCGCCTGGGGCGAGCAGCGTCGCAGGCATGAACTGCGCCGCAGCGAAGCCGATCACGAAGGGGACCGCCACGCCGGCTGCGGAGATGGAGAAGCAGGCGCGGCCGACCCTGCGCACCAGCTTGAGGTCGGTTTCCATGCCGGTGAGCAAAAGCAGCATCAGCACGCCGAGCTGGGCCACGGCATTGATCATGCTTTTCTGGCTGGCATCGCCGGAAAAGACCACCCGTTCCGCCTCCGGCCACAGCCAGCCGAGCAGCGAGGGGCCGAGCAGGATGCCGGCGATGAGCTGGCCCATCACGGCAGGCTGGCCGAAGCGTTCGAGCAGTTCGCCGAGACCGCGTCCGACGAGAAGCAAAAGGATGATCTCGAGAACGAAGACGCCCTCGCTCGACATGCCGGTCTTCTCGGCGCCCCAAGCCATGGCCGGCGTCACGAACAGCGTCATTGCCGCCATCGCGACCGACCGGTGCCTGTTTGGCAGGAAGGACAAGATTCGCACCCCTCGATTATTGCGAACGACAACGGTTTGGCGCGCCTATCGGTTGCACCGCCGCGTGGCGCGGAAACGCCTCGGCGGCAACGCGGACAATTCGATTCAAATGCGGCTGTGGATGTTTGCTTTCGGGTAAAGCGACTCGAGCATGTTCGCGGCACGGCGGGCAATAAGGAGAAGCTAATGAAAAGCGACTTTGCCGCCGCTCGTCTGCACCTCGAGCGGGCCGGCCACTATCTGCGCGGCGATGACGAAGCCAGCCACACGACGCTTGCGGCGCTCGATCTCATGATAGAAGCAATCACGGTGGCCCAGTACAGCCGCCATTCGGCCGATGTGGTGGAATTTCCGGGACCGGCCGCGAGGAAAATCTCCTACCAGGGCTGAAGCCGGGTTTCCGACATCCACGCGCGGGAACGTTTCAGTGTGCCGCGCGTTGTTGTCATCGGGGTGATGGCCGGCCATTTCCGCCGGCCATTGCATTTGGATGGCAAGGGGATGTCCAAGATCGAGACCGTCAAGCCCGTCGAGGCGGCGGCAGCGCCGCGGGCCTCTGATGCGTTCGCGCTGAAACTCACCTCCTCCGAACTGGCGACGACGATGTCGCATTTCCACCGCGCCGAGATCGCGCGCATGGCCGGCTGGCGCGACAGGCTCGACCGCACCAGCAACTGGGCGATCACCGTCGCCGCCGCGATGCTCTCGGTATCGCTGTCGACGCCGAGCTCGCATCACGGCGTGCTGCTGTTCGCGATGCTGCTGATCACGCTGCTGCTCTGGATCGAGGCGCGGCGCTACCGCTTCTTCGACGTCTACCGTGCCCGGGTGCGCCAGTTCGAGCGCTACTATTTCGCGCAGATCTTCTCGCCGCAGCCCGACTTCGCCTCCAACTGGCTGGCGATCGTCGGCGAAGGCCTGCGCTCGCCCCGCTTCCTGATCTCGCAGCGCGCGGCGCTGGTGCGCCGGCTGCGCCGCAACTACATCTTCATGTACACGATCCTGATGCTCGCCTGGGTGCTGAAGATCACGACACCCAGCCTGCAGCGCGAAGGCTCGCCGATCGGCTTCGGCGCCTCGTTTCTCGACGCGATGCGCGTGGCCGCGCTCGGGCCGGTGCCCGGCATCGTTGTCGCGTCCATCGTGGGACTGTTCTATGTCGGCCTGCTCGCCGCCGCCTTCCTCGTCAGTAGCGACGAGGGCGAGCTCTCACACGGCACCGTGCATGTCTGAGCGGACGAAGGCTGCAACCTGATCCTAATTCCAGCTGCTGCTTTCGAAGAAAGCAGGCGCCGCCGATGCCTCGCCGGGACAACCTCCGGGCCCGGCCGCCGTTAGCACGTTGATAAGCAATTGGTAATAAAAGCTCATGGATGAGAGACTTGCCTCAATCCGCGAGCACAATGGCGCCATCGCCGGCAGGGCCCTGCCGTGCGCATTAGGAGCCTGATCATCCTCAGCATGGTCGGCGCCGCGGCGCTGATCGGAGCGGTCGGCGGCGTCGCGGTCTTCACGCAGATGGCGGCAACCAAATATCTGGGGCTGACCGAGGCCACCAACGTCGCGCGCGAGCTCGCCGACACGATCGTCTTCAAGCCGTCCGACGGGACGCCTTCGCTGCTCGAGCGGCCCGAGGCGCTCAACCAGTTCCTGGAGCTGCAACACGGGCGCTCGCAGCGGGATTTCGTCGTCGTCGACCGCAACAAGGTCATCGTCGCCCACGCCGCCGACGAGGAGCACAAGGCCGGCGACAAATTCGAGCACGACCCCGGCAACGAGGTCGGCCAGACGCTGGAAGACGGCATCCCGCGCAAGTTCGTCGATCCGGAGGAAGTGAACGCCATACTGGCCGTTCCGATCGAACAGGGCGGGAAGACGATCGTCGGCGCCGTGCTGCTGGAATACGATGCGGTGCTGAACGCGGCCGAGCAGCGCACCAACAGCATGCTGTGGCTGATTGGCCTCAGCGCGGTTGCCGCCATGCTGGTGGCGGCTCTCTTCGCCTGGGTGCTGCTCAGCCGTTTCGGCTCCGGCCTCAGGGATATGATGGGCGGCATGCAGGCGCTGGCGCAGGGCAATCAAATGATGCGCATCAGCCATGGCCGCAAGGATGAGTTCGGGCAGCTGGCCGACGGCTTCAACACCATGGCGGACCAGCTCGCATCGGCGCGGGCGCACATCGAGGACATCGTCGAGACGGTGGCCGAAGGTATCGCGGTGCTCGACGCCCATGGCCGCATCGCCAGCGCCAATCCCGCGGCGGCAACGATGGTCGGCCGGCGCGCCGACAAGATCGTCGGCCTGCAATGGGACGCGGCGCTGAAACTCCACGACGCAAGAGGCGGCGACTTCGCCGGCGGGACGTCTCCCGTCGAGATGGCTTTGGCCACCGGACGCCAGCACCAGGGCGAAGTGCGCCTGACCAGATCGGATGGATCGCAAGTGCCCGTCATCGCCAGCTGCAGCCCGCTGAGCCGGTCCGAGGGCGGGCTGGTGCTGACGCTGAACGATATCAGCGAGCTGCGCCGCGCCGAAGGCGTCGTCAACGAGCGCGCCGACCAGCTCGCGGTCCTCAATCGCGAGCTGCACGAGAAGTCGGAAACCACGACCCGGCTGGTCAAGCTCGGCGAGCTGCTGCAGGCCTGCGTGACCTTCCCCGAAGCCTTCTCGGTGGTCGGAACGGCGATGACCGAGTTCCTCGGCGGCCTGAGCGGCAGCGTGCATCTGACCAGCGCCTCGCGCAACCTGGTGGAAGAGATGGCGCACTGGGGCGACGTACGCTCCAGCGTCAACCAGTTCGCGCCGGAGGACTGCTGGGCGCTGCGCCGCGGCCAGGAACATGTCGCCGGTCCGGGCATGCTGACGCCGCGCTGCGCTCATATCACGGAGAACGGCAAGAAGGGCTATGTCTGCATGCCGCTGGCGGCGCAGGGCGAGACGCTGGGCATCCTGCATTTGTGCGAGCCGAACGCGGCCGAGAAACCGCAATGGCTTGCCGAGCGGCAGCAGATCCTGCGCGGCGTCGTCGACACGCTGGCGCTGGCGCTGGCCAATCTGCGGCTGCGCGAGACGCTCAGGCAGCAATCGATCCGCGATCCGAACACCGGCCTGTTCAACCGCCGCTATCTCGAGGAAACCAGCAGCCGCGAACTCAGGCGCATGGAGCGCTCGGCCCAGCCGCTGGCGATCATCATGCTCGACGTCGATCACTTCAAGCAGTTCAACGACACGTTCGGCCACGAAGCCGGCGACCTCGTGCTGAAGCAGGTCGCGGCAACCCTGATCGAGCATGCCCGCGACAGCGATGTCGTGTCGCGCTATGGCGGCGAGGAATTCGCGCTGGTCATGCCGGGGGCATCGCTCGAAGAGGGCGCCGCGCGCGCGGAAACGCTGCGCCAGGCGATCAAGCAGCTGCATCTGGCGCATCGCGGCCGCACGCTGGGCACCGTCACCGCCTCATTCGGCGTCGCCGCCTATCCCGAGCATGGCGCCGGCTGGGCCGAGCTCACCAACGCCGCCGACCACGCCCAATACGACGCCAAGGCGGAAGGCCGTGACCGCGTCGTCATCGCCAGGAACAATACGCCCGGCGAGCGCCCGGCGATCCAGCTTGTGCCGCCGGCGAAGGCGGGCGCCGAGGCCAAGGGCTGATATGTTTTCACCGTCGGCCATCCGCGATCCTCAATTTGCCGCACCAAGCACGAACCAGCGCTGATCCGATTGGATGAAATGCGCGTACTGCGCATTCGAAAACTGTGAATTGACAAGCGAGCCGCTTCCTCGCCTGCTAACTGGGCAAACTAGGGAGGCGTAGATATGGCCTATTCATATCGGTGCAAGGACTACCCTGGAATGGAAGCCTGTCCGGGATCGTTCACGGCTGAGACCGAAACTGAACTGTGGAAACACATCGAGCTTCACGCCGCCATCGCTCATCAGGAGAACCCCGAGCAGTGGTCGCCGGAAGACCGGCAACAGGTGAAAAAGATCATTCAGGCCAGCTAACCCTTGGCGGTATCGCGCATCGCGACGGCGACAATCGCGCCCGAGAAAAACGTCAGTGCGGCGATCGACGTGATCGCCCATGAGAGCCCGAAGCGATCGGCGATGAGGCCCGCGGAGAGCGCGCCGATCGCGTAGCCGAGGTCGCGCCAGAACCGATAGACGCTAAGCGAGCGGGCGCGCCAGCTTGGATGCGAGGCGTCTGAAACCGCAGCGATCAGGCTTGGATAGACCATCGCCGTTCCAAGGCCGAGAAGAAGGCTGCCGACGAGCCACCACTCGAACCGGCTGGTGGCCGCGGTGAGAAACAGGCCGCCGGCCTGAACCCACATTCCGGCCACGATCAGGCCTTTGCGACCCCAGCGATCGCTCAAGGGGCCGGTGACGACCTGCAGGATTCCCCAGGTCGCGGGATAGATCGCCTTCAGGATGCCGATGCGCTCGACGCCAAGCCCGAAGGAGGCGAAGAACAACGGGAAAATACCCCAGCTCATGCCGTCATTGAGGTTGTTGACGAGACCCGCTTGCGATGCCGCGAACAGATTGCGATCCCTGAACGAGGTCAGCGCAAACACCTCCCGGAAGCTGATCGGCGCCGTCTGCTGTTTGTGGGCGGACGCCTCCAGCCTGAGGTGGTCGCGCGTGTCACGAACGAGCAGGATCGACAGCACGGCGCCGATCACGGCGTAGCCCATGCCGAGATAGATCGGCGCGGGACGCAGACCATACCGCGAGGCGAGATAGCCGGTGAGGAACGCCGTCACGCCGACGGCGAGGTAGCCGGCAAATTCGTTGAGGCCGACGGCGAGGCCGCGCGATTTCGGGCCAACGAGATCGACCTTCATGATGACCGTCATCGACCAGGCGAGCCCCTGGTTGATGCCGAGCAGGGCATTGGCCGCAATCACCCATCCCCAGCTCGGCGCCCAGATGATCATGAACGGGACCGGCAGGCCGACAAGCCAGCCGAGGACGAGAACGCGCTTGCGGTCCCAGGCGTCCGCGAGTTGGCCCGAGACCAGATTGGCAAGCGCCTTGACCACGCCGAAGCTGACGATGAAGGAGACGACGAGTGTCGTCGAGGTGATGCCGAACTCTTCCGACCCGATGAGCGGCACGACCGTTCGCTCGACCCCGACCATGCCGCCGACAAAGGCATTCACCAGCATGAGCAGCGCAAACTGCCGCCAGTTTTCCTTGAGCCCAAGCCTGACAGTGGAGCCTGGCGAAACTGATGCCCCCTCGTTCATTGCTCAGGCCGAGGCGGCGGCGAGACCCGCGTTGGCGGCACGGTTGCGCGCCGCCTCCGGCGGCGGGGGCGGTATGTCCGCGATCATCGTGGCGACGAAAGCGTCCTCGTCATCAATGCGGAACGCCTTGTTGAAGCGCTTCTCGAAGCCAATCGTCGATGTCGGCTTGCCGCTGAGCGAGCGCCCGCAGACCGAGCCGGAGTAGGCGCCAGGCAGCACTTCGACGTGATCCGGCAGTTGCTTGAGGCGGCGCACGCTCGAAAACAGCGTCCGCGCGCCGTCCTCGGCACTGGTTGCAAGTTCGGTTCGTCCGAGATCGCCAACCATGAGAGTGTGGCCCGTCAGCACGAACCATGGCTCGGCCGCGCGTGTCCTGTCCGTGACCAGGAGCGAGATGTGCTCCGGCGTGTGCCCGGGCGTGTGCATGACGGTCATGGTCACGTTGCCGAGCTCGACTACCTCGCCGTCCTTGGCGCGTCGAAATGGGAAACCGGCTTCCGCGCCCTCGAACAGCATGTATTCCGCGCCGGAGGCTGCGGCGAGCGTCCGCCCGGCGGAAATGTGGTCGGCGTGGATGTGCGTATCGACCACATAGAGAATGCGCATGCCGGTCGCCTCGGCAACTCGAAGATAGGGCGCGATATCGCCTACCGGATCGACGACGGCGGCTGCCGACTTGCCTCCGCATCCGAACAGGTAGGATGCAGCGACGGGATCGGAATGGAGGAACTGACGGAGAATCATGACTCTTGCACTCCCTGCCTCGCCCGAGATAACATTCAATTATTCTGCTGAATGTTCCATCGAGAAGAAGGCATGTCAAGCATCGGACCAAAACAGGTGGTTTTCGCCAGCCTTGCCGAACTGGCTCAAGCTCTCGGGCATGCGCACCGGCTGGAGTTGCTGGAGCACCTCGCCCAGGGTGAAAGGAATGTCGAGGGGCTTGCGGCACGGGCGGGCCTCAGCTTTGCCAACGCCTCGCGCCACCTTCAGATCCTCCGGCGCGCGCACCTTGTCGAGGCGCGGCGGCACGGCAAGCATGTGCTTTACCGTCTTGCCGGAGATACCCAGGTGGTTGAGTTGATGAAGGCCTTGGGGCGCGTGGGCGAGCGGAACGTCGCCGATGTCAATCGCGTCATGGCCGACTACTTCCACGCACGCGACGCGCTGGAGGCTGTGTCGCGCGAAGACCTTGTCTCAAGACTGCATGACGGTCTTGTCACGGTTCTCGACGTCCGGTCGGAGGACGAATTTGCGCTTGGACATCTTCCGGGGGCGCTCAACATTCCGCTCGCTGACCTTGAACGCCGGCTGGCGGAGCTTCCCGCCAACCGGGAGGTCATCGCCTATTGCCGCGGTCCTTATTGCGTTCTGTCCTTCGAGGCTGTCGCGTCATTGCGGGCGCGAGGGTATGTCGTTCATCGGCTCGAGGACGGCTACCCCGAATGGAAGGCTGCGGGCCTTCCGGTTGAGGCGGCGGCCTAAAGTGGCCTCGCACCCTTGGGCCTTGCCCGGGACGGCTACGCCTGGGTGGGCGTGCAATACCTGGCCTTCAGCCATGTGTTCGACGGTCCGCTGCTGTAGCGGCTGTCGGCGCGCTTCGAGATGATGCCTTCGAGCCCCATCTTCTCGGTGGCGCGGATGATGCCCAGCGCACTGCCCTCGAAATGCTCGCTGTATTGGATCCTGCCGAGGCCGGGCTCGACCAGTTGCCACAGCGCCTGCTTGCGCTGCAGCAGGGGCAAGGAGGCCAGATCGCGACCGTCAAGATGGAGGATGTCGAACGCGACGAAGACCAGCCGGCTCGGCTCGTGCCAGATCGCGGTTTCCAGCGCGGGGCGGTCGGGAGAGCCCTGCTCGCCCGGCACAATGACCTCGCCGTCGAGAATGGCGGACCGGCACGGCAGCTCGACTTCCAGCGCGATGGGCCAGTATTTCGTGGTCCAGTCACGGCCGTTCTTGCTGTAGAGGCGCACCCCGCCGTTATCGATGATGATCTGCGTCCGGTAGCCGTCAAGATGGACTTCGTGAACCCATCCCTCATCTTCGGGCGGCTGCTCGACCCGAGTCGGGATCTGCGGCGGGATGAACTCCAGCCGGCCGCTGTTGACCTTGGCTCGCTTACTCAATGACGCCACCTTTGACCACGCGGCGGCGGCTTGTCGGCACAGGCGGCCCGACATCCCCCCAACCTGGATGCCTGCCGCCTGTGCCGAGCCCCCGCCGAGTCATTGCAATCATCTACGCACGGGGCCGATTTGTCGTTAGCCCCGCATCCAAATACTTATCCTGGGGTACATATCTCGCTCAGTGCGGCGCTCTCTGACGCCAAATGTTATCCGGGATTGTCGCGAGCCACCTGGGCCTTGGCCAGTTCACGGCGACCCGGTCAGTCCATCAAAAGCACCAGGGCCGGATGCAGCTTCTTCAGATTCGGCAATGATTTCGATTGCCAGGGTATGTCGGGCGTTCCACGCACGACCAACCGAACATCAGGATGCTTGCGCACCTCGATGGTAAATTTCGCCAGCAGGTTGATGCCGGAAGAGTTGAGAAAGTGAAGGTCCTTCAAATTGAGCGTAATGGAAGCGGGATTTGACGCAAGCACACTGGACGCCAAGGCCGTGATGGGCGCACCCGCTTGTGAACTGGCGAGCCGCATTGAACCGTCGAAAAATATATCGCTTCCCTCAATCCACACACGGTAATCGTCTGTCTTGATTTCCATAGCCTGGTTTCGTTTCTTCTAGTTTTGAGTTTGCGAGATCGGAATGGAGGCGTATGTCTCCAGGCAAACCCGATCGCTTTCGTCCGCTGAGCTGAATATCCAGGCCAGGCGTGCGCCATAGTCGCTCATCAACGTCAGCAGTCCGAGCCCGGAGCCCGACATGTCAGGGTTCGCGGCATTCGCTTCTATTCGCTGTATCAGCAGGTCCTTGGGGTCGCCAACCGTGATGTCCGCCAGGAGAGTTTGGAACTCGGACGCGTCTTGACCATCGATGTCGTTCGACACCTTGAGCTTGAAGCACTCCGAATCCATCGACGCCTCGATCACGATCTCACCCGGGGCGCGAAACTTGACGGCATTTTCGATGAGCTCGTTGACCAGATATCCGATGCTATGCCGCACTTCCAAGTAGTCATTGCGAGACGACTGAAAGCGCAATGCGAAAAGATCGGCGATGAAGTCCGAGGTCGTAGCGCAGTGACGCCAACTCAGGTCGAGAGGGCCGTCGAACAGCCGCACGCGACTGACGTTCTCCCTCATCCCGATTGCAATGTCAGGGGTGCCGAACAGCGCGGTCATTGCCTAGGTGTGCCTTATGATCACAAGGGTGATGTCGTCGTGGATCTTCTGGATTCCGATATGGGCCATCAGATCGTCGACGATCCCGGTTTTGATTTCCTCGGCGCTTCGGCCGTGACGTCTTTGCACGCTCTGGGAGAGACGCTCGAACCCGAACAGTCTCTTGTTCTGGTCTTCCGCCTCGGTCACACCGTCAGTGTGCAGGACGATGACGTCGCCGCTGCCGAACCGGATGTCACGCGTGTCAATGAACTGCGAGATGTCGCTCTCCAGACCGACCGGCAGACCCAGATCAAGCGTATCGATGCGTTCGACTTCCCCATCCGCGCGCACGACGAGAACGTCCTCATGCTGGCCGGATAGCGTGACCCGCTCATCCTCAAAGTCAAGGAAAGCCAGCGAGAGATGCTTGTCGGTGTTGGTACGCTCGATGTTCTTGTAGATCGCGCTGTTCAGCCTATTCAGAAACTGGTGCGGATTCGCTTCGTTGGCCTCCTGCAGCGCGCGTGCAACGGACTGGACCATCAGCATCAGCACGCCGCTCTCGAGGCCGTGACCGGTCACGTCGCCGATGCCGACCTTGACCCGCGATCCGTTCTGCAGAACGTCGTAATAGTCGCCGCCGACCTCGTCGGCCGGCCGCATGTAGGCTGCGATCTCCAGCCCGGGAATCGCTTCGAGTTCGAATGGTTTCGGCAAGACCATCATCTGGATCTGCCGGGCAACCGCAAGTTCGGCGCCGAGGCGGACGTTCTCGTCCCGCAGCTTTTCGTTGAGCGCGGAAATCTCCAGGTTTGCGTCCCCGAGCTCCCTGGTTCGATCGTCGACGAGCTGCTCGAGGTTTTCGGTGTGAAAGCTGATCTCCTCGGCCATGCGGTTGAAGGCGATGCCTGCCGCTCCTACCTCGTCGCGCGTTGGAATGCTCACGCGGACTGAATAGTCCTTGGACTGGAGCCGCTGGGCGGCACTGGCAAGCGACCTGAGGCCAGCGGTGATGCGCTTCGAAATTCCGAGCACCGCCGCAAAGACAATCAGGAGCGAAACGACGATCGCGCCGATCTGGAAGAGCAGGATACGATTGGTTGCGCGGGAGATGCTCTGCTGCGCGGCGAACAGCGATGCATAGATCTCCCGTTCGGGCACGACGATGCCGACCGACATCGTTTCGGGCTTGATCGGTCCCGAACTCCACAGATTGGTCGGCTTCAATCTCTTCAGGACGACAATGTAGGGGACGCGTTCGCCCTTGTTGTCGAGCATGATATGCTGAATGACACCGTCATTGTTCTGGTCGAGAGGCAGCGACGCGATGGCGGGCTGCGTGCTTCCGCGCAGGGACCTCTCCAGGCCGGTGACGCCCTGCGCGCCCGCATCGCTCGATGACGTCAGGCCGATGATCGCCTGGCCCGACGCATTGATCGCCACCACGTTGCCGCTCGACATCGTGAGGAAACCAAACCCGGTTTCGGCGATCTTCACACGTTCGACGACTTCCGCCAGCTGATCGAGCGTGATGTCTGCCCCCGCCGTGCCGGCGATACCGGTGCGATCGCGCGTCCACAGCGGGTGGAAAAAGCTGACGATCAGCTTTCCCGTGATTGCATCGGTGTAGGGCGCTGTCTGGGTGATGTCGTCAGGGACCGGCCGCGAGGCCGGATCCTTGGCCCATTGCTGCCACGACCCATAGATCCCAGGAAAGAAGAACTCCCAGAACTCGGCTTTGTTATGGCCCGGATAGAGCCGGTCGAAGGTCTGTGCCTGGTCCGTATACGGCACCGTCCTGAAGATCGGCCGCTCTTTTGGACCAATATAGTACATCTGCAGTTTGGACGACCCGCTGGCCATGAGCGTCGGCGCGACGAGATCCAACACGGTACTGTCTTCTATTTCCTGCTGGACGCTCGGCAACGGATTGTGGTCGGCCCCCAGCAGGTAGCCCCAGACGCTTATCACCGAAGGCGCGCCCGGCAGGTTCTGCGCCCAATCGCCTTGCGCGTCGTAGACGACCTTCACGGAGCCCGGCGCTTCATGCGAAAGCGTCGCTCCGACCTGTTGCTGGCGCGTAGGATCATCGATCTGGCCCTGCAGCACGCCGGCCAGCGCCTTGACGTCGCCATGGACCCGATCGAGCAGCAGGTCGACACTCAATGCCGTCGACTCGGCATAGGAGCGAATGTATTCCTGGTTTGCGGTCGTCAGGCCCTCGCCGACTTCCGATGTGGCATCACTCGACAGCTTCTGAACGTTCCAAAGCGCCAGACCGCCGCTCAGCAGGAGGTCGAACAGCACCGCGCCGCCAACGACCAACACGAATTTCGCTCGAAAGGAGCGCAGGCCGAAACGCGGTGCAGGTTCGTTGTCGGCTTTCATTGCGGTCGCCGCCCCGATGCGACCCAGATCGGCCAACCCGCATAACCCTTGGGATGTAGCGCCGCGAAAATGTGGTCCTGGAAACCCTGCCGGAACCGTGCGACGAACTCCGGTCCGTCGCCGCGTCTCACCGCCATCTCGCCCGCATAGACATCCCCCCAGGCTACGATGACATCGGCGAAGTCCTGCGGATCGCCGTCCAGGTTGGTGACCATGAAGGTCTCGACACGGATGTCTTCGAAACCGGTTTCGATCAGGTATCGCCTACTCTTGGGCCCAAGCTCGACGTCCATCTCGAAATGCCCGAACAGCTTCGCCACCTCGTTGTAGGTCCAACGAATGCTTTCGGCGCGCGGCTCGCCGAGGCAATGCGAGTTCTTCTCGTTGGTGATGTAGACCCGCCCGCCTGGCTTACATATGCGGTAGAGTTCCTTAAGGATGAGTTCCGGTCGATTGAAGATTTGAAGGGAATGCCGGCAGGTGACCAAGTCGAATTGCGCTTCATCGAGCAGCATTTCCGACGCATCGCCATAGGTATATTCGATGCCCCGGATATCGAACTCCCGCATCACCTGTCGAGCATAGTTCAGGCTGGACATGGAGTGGTCGAGGGCGACGATCCGCGATGGCTGGAACTCCTTCTGCACGAGCACGGCGAAATCACCGATCCCGCAACAGATGTCGGCCATGACGATCCCGGGCCTCATGCCGTGTCGCGGCAAGATTGCGCGCTCGTGGCGCCAGGTCATCTTTGTCTGCGTGCGCAGGATTGGAACGAACCCGCCTTCCTCGAGAAAGCCCTGCCCCGGATAGAATTCGCTGTCATACTCCTCGACCGTGATGTTCGGTTCGATTCCGCTCAGGCGACTGAATTTTCGCGAGGTCCAGCCGACGACGCTCGACGTGATGACGACAAATTTGAGATCGGGTCGAGCGCGACAAGCGTCGATGATGATCCTCGAAAAGGCGTGAAACGCGGCGTTGTTCATCTGCGTCAGGCGTCTGACATTGACGTAGAGAACGCCGCGCACACGGGCGATCGCGTCACGCAGCAATGCCAGGCTGGGCGCAAGCTCGTCGATCGCCTGAGGCCGGACCACCCCGGATATGGAGAATTCCTGGCTGTTCGCGTCGTATTGGGCCTTGAAGCGTGGGAGAAGGTTGTAAGGGCTCAATGTTCAAAGCCCTCGAGCGGAAGATCCACGACCAACTTGATCGCATCGCCGTCGGCTTCCTCGACCCTCAGTGTCGCGTTGTAGTCGACAGCCAGTTCCAGGAGTACGATCTCCCGGCTGGGCGCGATATCCCCAGACACGGAACTGACGTATCGCTCCCTGGCTTCCAATCCCGCGACCTGG
This sequence comes from Mesorhizobium abyssinicae, assembly GCF_049887195.1. Classification (NCBI taxonomy): domain Bacteria; kingdom Pseudomonadati; phylum Pseudomonadota; class Alphaproteobacteria; order Hyphomicrobiales; family Phyllobacteriaceae; genus Mesorhizobium; species Mesorhizobium abyssinicae. The sequence continues at coordinate 20,424 of NZ_JARAKC010000009.1, read as the reverse complement.
CTTACGGCTTCCTTGTAGAATTGGCGCTCCTCCGCCACGCAAGGAAATGTCAGCTCGATCCTGTCCGTCGCTCCATGGCGGGACACCCTGCATGCCAGTTCGCCGTCGCCATGGCGCGTGCGAAAGGCAACCTCCAGCAATTCGTTGAAGGCGGAGGAAAAGAGATTTGAATGCCGGACCGAGTCTGACCTCGTCTGGCTGATCATCCGAGCCACGTATGTCGAGACATAGTCGCAGTGCCTCCAGGCGGAGACAAAATTTCTGATTTCCATGTCGATCTGGATCATCGGCTCAAAAGTCGGCTCGCCAGCCAGGTCATGATGAACAGCTCCCATCGGCATCCTCCCTATTCCATCCGTATTGAGCCATGGCGGCGCGATGACCTCCGAGACGGAAATTCCGCCGCCTCGTGATGAGCCAGTCCCGCATGACAAGGGTTGCGCGGTATCTGTCTCGATCGCTTTTACAACTCTCCACTTTACAAAGGGTGCAAGGGGCTAGAGCGCCCGATCCGATTCCTCCATCGCCCGCACCGCCTTGGGCGAGGATCGCCCGATAAAATCGCTGGTCGCCTCGGCTCCGAGCGGCCGTCCCAGGAAATTACCCTGCAGGCAATCGCAATTCTCCTTGGTCAGCCACCGTGCCTGTGCCGACGTCTCAACCCCTTCGGCGGTGACGCTTATTCCCAGGCCGTGCGCCAGATTGATGATCGATCGCACGATCGTCTGGCTTTTGAGATCCGTTTCCAGGTCCGCGATGAAGTATTGGTCTATCTTCAAAGTGTCGAAGGGAAAGTTCTTAAGGTAGCTCAAGGACGAATAGTACGTTCCAAAATCGTCGAGCGAAATTCTTATCCCCAAGACGTTCAAAGTATTTAACGTGTCGATATTGTCGATCGTCCTCTCGAGAAGAACCGTTTCGGTTATTTCAAGCTCTAGTCTGTCGGCGCGGATTCCTACTTCGTCGATGATCTGGGCGACCGTGTCCGTCAGCGAACCGCTAAGGAACTGGGCCGGGGACAGGTTCACTGCGACCGTCAGCGAGGAGGGCCACGTCAATGCCTGGCGACAGGCTTGCTCGAGCACCCATCTCCCGATCTCATCCATCAAACCATCGGCTTCGGCGATCGGGATGAACACGCCGGGCGGAATGATCCCGATCTCGGGGTGCCGCCACCGCAACAGCGCTTCGAATCCGACCACCGACGAACGGGCCCGAATGAGCGGCTGATACTCCAGATAAAGCTCGTTCCGCTCCAGCGCGGTTCGAAGGCTGCGCCTCAGGTTTTCGCGTTGCTCGAGCAGGAGCAGCATCGAACGGTTGAACGTTCGAGCGCAGCCGCGTCCATCCGTCTTGGCCGCGTAAAGAGCAATGTCGGCGGCTTTCATCAGTTGCTCGCCATCGGCCCCGTGCTCCGGCCCGAAAGCAATTCCGATACTCGAGCCCACGAAGACAGAAATGCCGTTGATGACGAACGGGTCCTTGAACGCATTGACCAGCAATCCGGCGAGGCGCTCGGCTTCGGCCGGCTGCTCCTTGCCCAATTGGATGACAGCGAACTCATCGCCGGCATAGCGGTAGGCGGATTCGCCGTCCTGCAGTGCGTCGCGGATGCGACCTGCCGCGAGTTGAAGAAGCGTGTCGCCGGCTCCATGGCCGAGCGTGTCGTTGACCGCTTTGAAATCGTCCAGGTCGATCTGCAGCAGGGCGGCTTTCGGCTTTGGTCCGCCAACGGTCGTCAGCGCCTGCTGCAGGCGCTCGCCGAATCGCCGCCGATTTTGCAGTCCGGTCAGCACGTCGTGCGTCGCCTGGTGGAGCAGAATCACATGCTCCTGCTCGTCCGCTGCGCTGCGCCCACCACGCTCTCGTGATTCGACGATTCCCACACCATTTGCGGTGCCGAAGACGAAAACGGATCGGGGTGCTTCGCCCGACGATCGCGGCAGGTCGATGCTTGCCGCAGAGCCGCCCTGGAACACCCGAAGAAATTCGTCGCGACACCTGGAATCGAGGAAGCCTGGGTAGATCTCCCAAATGGCGGCGCCCAGCGCCACCGCGCCGCCATACAGGCCTTTGAGGCTGGTGGCGTAGTGCGTCAGGCGGAAGTCGCGATCATAGAACGACAGCAGCTCGGTCGTGTTCGCCAAAAGGTCAGCGAGAAGCGGTTCGCCGGCACGTGGAACATCGCTCGAGGAAGGGCCCTCGCTCTGCGTGCCGACGCCTGATGCCTCTGGGCGCAAGAGCCACCTCCATAGGCGGTGCGAGTTCGCGTCCCCCAGTTTAGAAATAGCATAACTATCAAGCTTGGCAAACTTTCAGCGCGCCGTATCAACAAGCGTCGCGTGCGGCGCAATTGCGATGAATGCTCGGTTGTGAAGGGTAGCAAGTTATCGATAACGATGAACAGTCACAGTTCGTTAATAAATCGAAATTGGCGGGAATTCAGCTATATGACTGATGCCGTGGTGGAAGCGATTCGAAATATTGTATCCCATGAGGCGGAGCAGCTCCCTGCCCAGCCAAGCCGGTTTTGAGCCCGGAGTCAGCTTCCAAGCGCCTTCAGCCAGCCTTCAAAGGACGAGACCCTGTCGTGCTCGGCAAGCGGGACAGAGTGGGCGGGGCGCGGCGGCACCGCGGAACTTCGGACTTCGCGGGGGCTGTAGCCGAATTCCTTGCTGAATGCCCGGCTGAAATTGGCCGCTGAACTGAACCCAACGGCTTCCGCAATATCGACAATGCGCCGGCTGTCCGCCGGATCGCCAAGCGCAACATGGGCTGCCAGGAGCCGGCGACTTTGTATGTAGTGGAGGACACCACCGCTCGGTTCGAACAGCTGATAGAGACGGGAGCGCGAGACGCCGAGCGCACGGCACATTGAATCCGGTGTCAGATGGGCCGCATCCAGATTGTTTTGAACGTACCGGCGGGCGCGCTCCATCAACGCCACGCTGACCAATTGTTCGGCAGCCGCGGCGTGTTCCGCCGGGGGCGACAGGCAAGCAATGATCATGCTACGCGTCGCGTGCACGATGCGGGGGAGATCGTCAGCCGTGAGACTGTGCAACCTTGCTTCGATGCTGTTGAGGTAATCGAGCAAGAGGTCGGCAAAGTTGCCAGACAGGACTGAATTGTTCTTTGCGTCCAGGGTTGCCCTCGCGTCGGCGAACAAGTCACGCGGCAGATAGACGAAGAGACTTTCGGATTCCGTTGTCCTGCCGCGAAACGGGTAGCCAAGCGATCTGATCTCCAACTTGCCCGGCTGGTTTTCCGCAACGCGGCGATCGACCTCGGTCCACGACCGGCCAGTGCGCGGCAAGGCGATATACCAGTGATCGATCGAACTGGATCGGAGCTTCGCGGCGGAGCGCATGTAGCTATACGCCGGCGTGCGCTGTTGAACGATCAACATGCGGCCGAAGTTCCAGGCCGTATGGTCGGCAGGAAAGCCATCGTCGGCCGATTTGTCGTCCGGCAGCTTGACCTCGACAAGCGGTGCCATATGCGCCTGCCAGGCGGCGAACTGCTGCTCCGGCGCCAGTTCGCGCGTTGAAAATGGCAAAGGGTCGAGCGCCGGCGCAAGTGACGGCGCAAGCTCGTTGTGAGGTTGCGCTTCGCGCGGCCACCGACGTCGATCACGCTCCGGCGCTTGCCTCGCGCGCGCCTCGCCGTGCTTCTTAGCATCCATCGCAGGGTACCTATCCGAATCCGGTATACCCATGCGCCCACGTCAATCATGTGGTGTACCACAGGCACTTGGCAAGACTGGCGGAACTGAAGTCCACAGAAGCGGCCATCATCACGCTGGATGTCAGCAAGAAATGCATTCCGAGATAAGTTTATGGATGTGACGATAACGACACTCCTCACCCCGGTGCGTATAAAATCTGGCATCGTGAAAGCGTAGTCGAGGAGACCACGAGATGAACGCAAAGCTCAAAGCGGAGGCTCGCCGCAAAATCATTCTTGATGGGTACTTTAACAATGAACCCTTGAAAGATATTGCTGCCAGGATCGGATGCTCACTGGCGAGTTTGAAGGTCAGCGCCAGCAAACTCGGCTGCACCAGGACTCCAAAGGAGGCCGCCGCATTTCGGCGCGGCTTTCGTGTGCCCGACGAAAAACGGCGAGATTACTATCAGCTGATGATCGCCGGGCAGTACAAGGCTCGCGAATGCGCGCAGATCTTGGGCCTGTTGACGATGCAGCTGCCGGGTCCTGAGTAGTCGTATGGCAATACTGTCGACGATATTGTTACTCGGGCGTTCCATCGCCTCGGCGGTTCCCCGGTAAAAAGCCCGCCGCAACCACGCGCAGCGGGCCCTGAAAGGTTCGCAAAATGCCACGCCGGCGTTTCAATGGCACCTGCTTCAGCCCCCACGATCTGGCAATCTGCGAGCGCGTGTTCGATCAGATCTGCGCGGATGAGCATCTCGACCCCTTGGGGCCGGACGCCGAAATTCTGGCTGAGATGGTTGTGGCCATTTTTCGAAATGCTCACACCAGCGAGCGCGACCTGCTGGAGGCGGTCAGGTCTCGACGGAACAAAGTCGCGGGAACCGCGCATTAGGGAGGCAGCAGGCGGTAGGCAGTAGGCAGTAGGGAATACGGCGAGAGCGTTCAGGACTATCTTCCCACCGCCCTATTCCCTATTCCCTATTGCCTACTGCCTCCCGCCTTACCAGCGCCGCGCGGAATTCCTTCGTACTGTTGCGATTGGGATAGGCCTCGTCAGGCACGGCAACACCGAGATGGGCGCAAAGCGGCTCCCAGCCGTCGCCGAGGCGGTGGACCAGCAGGCGCTCGCGCGGCACCGTCGCCATGACGGCGGCGACATTGGCCTCATAGACGGCGATCGCATGCGCGCGGTCATGCGGCCGGCCGCCGAACACTCGGGCAGCGACCAAAGTGCGGCCGAGCGCATCCTGGTCCTGGGTCTGGCCGATGCCGACGAGAATGGTCTTCTCGAAACTCTCCCACCAGCTTTCCGGCGAGCGCCAGGTGAGGATGACGCGGGCGTCCGGATAGATGTTGATCAGCTCGGGCCAATAATGCGCCGATGGCCAGTCCACGCAGGAATTGTAGCCCGAGAACAGCGCGCTCCAGTCGGGCGCCGCTCCTTTTGCCAGCGCGCGCCACAGCCGCTTCTGCTCGCCGTCGGCCATCACTTCGGACATGTGATGGCAGGGGCCGAAGCCGAGGATTGTCAGCGCCTCGCGCATCGAATCCGTACCCGTCCGGCCAAAGCCCGTGCCGATGACCTTGATCGACATGCCACCCTCCCCCATCGCCACGCTCAGGTGCCGGCGACCACCATGCGCAGCCGGTTGCCCTCGGGATCGGCGCAGTCCAGCGCGCCGCCCGCCTCGCCGAAGGGCACGCCGGCCTGGCCGAGGCGCTCCGCCACGGCGGCAAGCTCATCGGCTGCGTCGAGTACGACCGTGAAACGCTGCAGCCCCGCCGCGTCCGCTGGCGGTTCCCTCAATTCATCGCGGGCCCAGATGTTGAACGCAACCATGTGCGGGCGCCGGTCGGTGCCGCAGTCGAACAGGCCGAAGGCCCTCGACTGGATATGCGGCCGGAAGCCGAGCACGCCGACATAGAACGCCATCAGTGTTTCGGGAGAACGGGCGCGCATATGGATATGGCCGATGAAGGCATTCGCCGGCAGTCTTGCCTCAACATGACCGGAATTGCCGAGATCGCGCAGCAGGGCGGCGACATTCAGCGGCTCGAGGCCGGAATGGGCGCTGCCGTCCGTGGCGATCAGGGTGACGCGGCCATCCGGCGCCTCCTGCCTGTCGGCGAGGCGCTCCGGTGTGTCGAAGCAGATCTCGATGCCGTTGCCGGAAGGGTCGGAGACGTAAAGCGATTCCGAAATCAGATGATCCTGGGCGCTGTATCTGAGGCCGGAGGCCTTGAGCCTGGCGGCGGCATGGGCGAGGTCGCGGCGCGTCGTGACGTGGATGGCGACATGGAAGAGACCGCGCGCCTTTTGCGGCAGCGCGACCTCTGCGCCTTCATGCAGCACAATAAGCGCCTTGCCGTCGACCCCAAGCCCGGCCACCGCGTCATCCTCCCCAAGCAGCGACAGCCCGACCGCATCGCGCCAGACGGGCAAGGCCGCCGTGATGTCGATCACCCTGAGATGAACCGGCCCGAGATGGGTGGCGCCTGCCAGCAGTCCGTCGCTCATGCCGGAATATTAGCGGCGAATGATATGGCTGTCAGCAAAGCTGGCACGGGGACGCGGTGAGCTGCGGAAAGTTCGGTGGCCCATTCGATCGCCTGTGGCCTTCCGGCGGAAAACGAACAAGAATGGCATGCCGCCACGCCGCACGATGGCGGCCATAAATGCAGGAGGAGATGCGAATGGACGAGCCCGATCGCTGGCGCAACATGGCGAGCGCGCCGAGGGATGGCAGCCGGATCCTGGTCACGGTGCGGCCGACCGAACAGGGACCGGCCGAGGTCGACATGGCCTATTGGTCACGCGCCGACCAGCATGGCGAAGAAGGCTGGCGCTCCTCCGATTCCCAGCCGGGCCGCGTGGTCGAATATGCCGAACCGGAATTGAAATGCTGGATGCCGCTGCCCACGGCAGGCCGGGGCTCGATGCCGAGCCCCTGGGAGGGGGAGGACGTGTCGCTGCTGGACGGCTCGGGGATTTAGCGCCAGTCTCCCCCCCTTGAGGGGAGATGTCGCCGAAGGCGACAGAGGGAGGTCGCCGCGCGTGGAGCGCCAGCCTTGATCCGCCGCAGGAGGTAGAGCCCAGTCGAACCGACCCCCTCTGCCCCGCCGGGCATCTCCCCCGCAAGGGAGGAGATTGGCAGCTTCAACGCCCTACCCCACCTTCACCATTACCTCTCCCGCCTCGACCTTCGCCGGATAGGTCCTGAGATTTATGCAAGGCGGCAGGCGCTTGGCCGCGCCGGTGCGGTAGTCGAAGGCGCCGGCATGTTTCGGGCATTCGACTTCGTAGTCCATGACCAGGCCGTCGGCGATGTGGACCGCCTCGTGCGTGCACAGCCCGTCGGTGCAAAACACTTCGTCGTCGGGCGAGCGGAAGACGGCGTAGGTGCGGCCGCCATGGTCGAAGCGCCGCGCGCCTTCCTGTTCGATGTCGTCGAGGCCGCAGGCCCTGATCCAGCTGGTCATTCTTCTTTCCCTGTCAATTTCGGTCGAGCCTCCGGGACGGCCGTAACGACCGCCCGAAGGGCTTGGTCGTAGGATCAGTTCTTGTTGAGGTACTCGGCGGCGTTGGCCGGGGTGACCAGCTCGAACGGCACGTAGACGACGCGGTCGACCTTCTCGCCCTTGGCAAGCGCGAGCGCGGCATCGACACCGCCGCCGCCCTGCCCGTTGGCGTTCTGGAACACCGTCACCGCAAGGTCGCCCGCCTTCATCGCCTGGAGGCCGTCCTGCGTGGCGTCGATGCCGCCGACGACGACGCTCTTCATGTCGATGCCGTTGGCCTTCAGCGCCAGGATGGCGCCGATGGCGGATTCGTCATTGTTGGCGATGACGGCATCCGGCGCCTGGCCGGCGGTCAGCCAGTTGGTCATCAGGTTCTGCGCATTGTCGCGCGACCACTCGGAGGACTGCTTGTCGGTCACCTTGATGAAATTGCACATGTCGGTCGAAAAGACCTGCTCGACATCCTTGGTGCGCTGCAGCGCTGCCTGGTGCACCAGGCTGCCCATGACGATGTAGGCGGTGGCGCCCGATGACTTGCCCTTGGCGCGCAGCATCTTGCAGACCTCGAAGGCCTCCAGCGTGCCGGACTCGACCTCGTTCGAGCCGACATAGACCTGCTTCTCCGGGAGGTTCGCCATGTCGGTCGGTTCGAGGTTGACGAACACCAGCGGAATGCCGGCCTTGGCGGCCTCCTCGCTCAGCGACTTCGAGGCGTTGGTGTCGACCAGGGTGACGATGATGGCGTCGACGCCGCTGGCGATGAAGTTCTTCACCTGATCGAGCTGCTTGGCGACGTCGTTCTGCGCGTCCTCGACCTGGATGTCGGCGCCCTTTTCCTTGGCGCGGGCCTGCATGCCGTTCTTCAGCAGCGTCTGGAAGTTGTTGTCGAAATTGACGATCGAGACGCCGATCTTGGCGGCGAAGGCGGTTGCCGGCATCGCCATCAGCGCGGCAAGCGCGGTCGAGATCAGAAGTTTCTTCACGGGTTTCCTCCCTTTGCAGATGGGTGCCGGTTCACCCGCTTTGTCTCCGGCCCTTTCGGGATAGCGTTCACTGGGCTGTCATTTGGCGGCGGCGTTGGCGCGCGCCTTCTTCTTCTCGTAGCGGGCCTGCATGCGGGCCTCGCCGTCCTTGCTGCCGTCGTGGAAGGTGCCGAGCCAGCGGTCGAACGGGATGAGCCCGTCGCCGTAGTTCACCTCGAAGTATTTGTGGTGCAGGTAGTGGATGTAGGCGTGGCTATCCACCGACGTGTCCCCGGTGAGCTCGACCTTGTCGAAGCCGACATGGCCGGGAATGGCGCCGAAGCCGGCATAGTGGAGCTGGTAGAGCGCGAGCAGCGGGTTGGACGGGATGATCAGGTGCCAGAAGGCTACGCCGAGATAGCCGAGTTGCTCCACCGGGTGCATCGACAGCGACGACCAGGGCGACGGGTTGACCGAATTGTGATGCACCGAATGCACCCATTTGTAGAGCGGGGCCCAGTGGATCGCGCGGTGCAGCAGGAAGAAATGCGTCTCGTGGATGATCGGCACCACCAGCGCCAGCAGGAACAGGTAGAGCGGGTGCTCGGCGAAGCTCAGCCACGGCACGTAGCCATTGGCGTAGGCATGGAGGATGGCGACCTCGATCGCCGTCCAGATCGGCATGCCGGTGCCGAAGGTGCGCAGCATGTTGTCGAGGTTCTGGTTCTCGAAGAAGAATGCCTTGCTCTTCTGCTCCGACGGCCATTTGCCGTTGTATTTGAAGCGGTTGCCCTGGGCTCTCAAAATGTAGAGTCGAAGCTCGAAGACGCCGAAGAAGACAAGCAGCGCTGCGCAGTTGACGACGAACAGCCAAAGGATCCAGCCGACGGAAAGCGTCTTCATCACCTCGACGTCGGGCAACACGAAGCGCCACCACGCCACCGCCGACAGCGCGAACAGCACATTGTAGGGCAGAAAGTAGCTCGGCAGCCATTTCAGCACCGCCAGCGGCCGCGGTGGGAAGACGAAGAGCGGCGCGGTGCCGGCCGGCTCGTTCGGCGCCCAGTCGCCTCGCTTGTTGCGCGTGCCGTATTGCAAGTCGTCCATGGCTGATCTCACAGGGCCCCGGTTTCACAAAGATTGAGAGAGGGTGAGGAAGCGGTCGTAGGCGGCATCGTCCATGTCGACCTGGTGCTTCGCTTCGGGATAGGCGCCGGCCGCCACGTCGCAGCCGAAGGCGCGGAAGGCGGCAATACGCTTTTCCTGCAGCTCGGCCTCCAGCGTGACGAAGTCGGCGTAGCGCTTGGCGTGGCGCGGATAGTGGCCAGCATGGGTGCCGAGCACATCGCAGGAGAACAGATACTGCGTGTCGCAGGCCGTACCGCAGCCCATGCCCATGGTGGTCAGCGGGGTGGCGCGCGTGATGTGGTCGGCGAGCCTGACCGGCACCACCTCGACCTCGACGCAGGCCGCGCCCGCATTCTCGATGTCCTTTACCGCGCGCAGCACTTTGAAGGCTTCGTCCGCGGTGCGCCCGACGGCGCGGAAATTCGTCCAGGTGGCGCGGTTCGGCACCAGGCCGACATGGCCGGTGACCGGGATGCCCTCCGCCGCCATGGCCTCGATGAAGCGCGGCGAATGCGAGCAATAGACCGCATCGGCGCCGCGCTTCATCATGGCGAAGCCCAGCCGCACCGCCTCATCGGGCGAGGCGACCGCGCCGTGCGGCATGCCGACGGAGAGGAAGGCGAAGGGTGCCGCCTGGCGGATCAATTCCAGATTGTGGTCGGGCTCACAGGACAGGATGACGATGTCGCAGGCTACCGCGGCGGCCGCCTCGGCCGGCGTGTCGACATGCAGTTGCAGCCATTTGCGGCCGCCCTTCTGGCTTTGCAGGTCGCTGACTGTCAGCCGTCTCGTCACAAATGCATCCTCCCGTTCGCGGGCGGACGATCGCAGGTAGGAAAGAGCCCCCTCACCCGGATTGCCTGCCGATCTGTGAAGGACAGATCGTAGCCATCCGACCTCTTCCCGAAGGAAGAGGGAGATCATCGGTGCCGCCGCCCGCCTCTTCTCCGAAACGGCAAAAGGTACAGGTGAAGCGGCCGGATGAGGGGGCGAACTTCACATGCCATCGCCCTTCCGTTCACGGGCGAGTTAGCACCGCGACGGCGGCGAAAGCTCCCGGTTCCTTGATCAAATCAGATCAAAGGTTCTCGACGGTGAAGGTGACGAAGCGGATCGGCGGATTGTCGACCGGCAGGTCGTGCAGGTTCAGCGCCGCGAGCACAAGGTCTATGGCGCGGCGCGCCTGAGCTTCGGGCGACTGGTCGAGCACGACGTCCATCGTGCCCTCGCGCAAGGCGCGCGTGCTGCGCTCGGTCAATTCGTGACCGACGAAGAAGATGTCGCGACCCCTCGACTGGCGGCGCAGCACCTCGTTCAGCGCCGTGTTGGCGCCGCCGGCATTGTAGAGGCCGGCAAGGTCCGGCCAGCGCTTCAGTGCCTCGTGCAATTGTTCGGCGTTGCGGTCGCCATCGTCATGGCCGAACAGCGCCGCGACCGGCTCGAACTCAACGCCAGCCTCGATCAGATAGTCGAAGAAGCCGCGCACGCGGTCGCGGTGGACGCGGTAGATCTGGCTGTGGCAGATGGCGACGACCTTGCCCGGCCGGCGCTGCATGCGTGCCATCAGCAGGCCGGCCATGCGGCCGGCGGCGTAATTGTCGATGCCGACATAGGTGCTTTTGGTGCCGGAGATCTGGGTGACGATCTGCACCGTCGGGATCCTTTCGCCCTCGAGCTGGCGAAGCGCGGCGCTGACCAGCGGATGGTCGGGGACCGCGAGGATCAGCCCGGCGCGGCGCAAGTCCGGATCGAGGATGCGCGCGGCAATCTCGGCCGGGTTCGCTTCGTCGAGGAAAGTGCGGTGGACGGCGATCGAGCGGTCGAGGGTGGCGGCGATGCGCTCGAAGGCGCGCGAGAGCCTGGCGAAGAAAGTCGCGTCCGGCCTGACCAGGATCACCTCGATGCGGATGACGCCGCGATGCGCCTCGGGAAGCCGGCGCGGATAGTCGAGCGAGCGCGCCGCCGCCACCACCTTCTCGACGGTGGCAGGGCGCACCCCGCCTCTGCCGTTCAGCACACGCTCGACGGTCGCCGTGCCGACGCCGGCACGGCGGGCGATCTCGAGGAAGGTAGGCTTTGGAATGGGCGGACTCCTGGTGCGTAACGACGGAACCTAATCCTTCTCCCCGTGCCGGAGAAGGTGCCTACCCATCAGCGAATGTTAATTGACAGCCAAATGGAAACGGCGCTGATTGGCGCTCGCATAGATCGCACCAGACGGGCGATTTCGACCCGCCGGGCGCCACCTTGGGAGGGTCCGCAATGCCAACGATCATCGGCCATCACAACATCACGAAAGGCGCCAAGCACTGGCTCACGTCGCCCAAGCGCAAGGCTGATGCAGAGCAAGGCAGCCGCCGATGCCATGGAATTCGACGGCGTGGTACCGGAATCGCTGGTGATCCTGGTGGAAGAAAAGGGATAGCCGGCTGGCGCCCTGGGTTCGGGCGAGTTCAACCAACCAAGCTGGATAAGCGAGATAGGTCCGGCGTAGCCGCATATGGGGCCGGACGCCTTTCGGTCGAAAACGAGCCGAAGCAAGCAATCATATGCTAGCCTTGCCAGCCATCAAACGTACGGGGGAATAGGAATGCTGGAAACCGACAAGGTGTTCGCCGGCTCTGTTCCGGAAAACTACGACCGCCATATGGTGCCGTTGATCTTCGAGCCCTACGCAGTGGATCTCGCGCGACGGGCGGCGGCGCTGTCGCCCGGCGCCGTCCTGGAGACCGCAGCCGGCACCGGGGTCGTCACCCGCGCGCTGGCGCCAAAACTGCCGGTCGGCGCAAGCTATGTCGTGACCGACCTCAACCAGCCGATGCTCGACTATGCCGCCGCGCGGCAAGGCCCCGACAGCCGCATCCAATGGCGCCAGGCGGATGCACTGGTGCTGCCGTTCGAGGACGCGGCCTTCGATCTCGTCTGTTGTCAGTTCGGCGCGATGTTCTTTCCCGACCGGACGGCCGGCTATCGCGAAGCAAGGCGCGTCCTGAAGCCCGGAGGACGCTTTTTGTTCAACGTGTGGGATCGCATCGAGGAGAATGTCTTTGCGCATGACGTGACGAATGCGCTTGCCAAAATCTTTCCCAACGATCCGCCGCGCTTCCTGGCGCGCACGCCGCACGGCTACCACGACAAGGACCTGATCCGCAGAGACGTCGAGGCCGCGGGGTTCTCACATGTGGCGATCGAGACGATAGCCGAACAAAGCCGCGCATCCTCGCCGCGCGTTCCGGCCGTCGCCTATTGCCAGGGAACGCTGCTGCGCAACGAGATCGAGGCCAGAGACGCGGGAAAACTGCAAGCCGCGACCGACCATGCCGAAGCCGTGATCAAGGACAGACACGGCAGCGGCGCGGTCGCCGCCAAGATCCAGGCGCATGTGATCGTGGCGATGGCGTAGCGATAGGCCAATCGCCAACGGTGCAGAAATGGCGCCTTCGGCGAAGCGCTAATCTCCCCCACGATGGGGGAGATCAGCTGTTTCAACGCCTCAGAACAAAAACTCCGCCGTCGCCGGATCTGGCCCGGTGCGGCCGTCTTGCGAGTCCATGCCGCGGATAGTCTCAAGGTCCCTGCCATCGAGCGCGAAATCGAAGACGTCGAAATTGGCGGCGATGCGGTCCTGGTGGTTCGACTTCGGAATGACGATCAGCCCCTCCTGCAGGTGCCAGCGGATGATCACCTGCGCCACCGACTTGCCGTGCTTCTCGGCGATTGCCCCGAGCGTCGGATCGGCAAGCAGCCGGCCGCTGCCCAGTGGGCTCCAGCTTTCTATTCTGATGTCATGCCTGGTGTGAAAATCGCGCTTGTCGCGCTGCTGGAAGCGCGGGTGCAGCTCGATCTGGTTGACGGTCGGCGTAACGCCGGTCTCGCCGATGATGCGCTCCAGATGGTCCTGGTTGAAGTTCGACACGCCGACCGACTTGATGCGGCCGGCCTTCCGCAATTCGACCAGCGTCTTCCAGGCTTCGACATACTTGCCCTGGCTGGGCACCGGCCAGTGGACGAGGAAGAGATCGATCTGGTCGATGCCGAGCTTTTGCATCGTGTCGTCGAAAGCGCGCAGCGCGGCATCGCGCTGGTGGGCACCGTTGCGCAGCTTGGAGGTGATGAACAGCTCGGCCCTCGGCACGCCAGCCGCGCGGATCGCCTCGCCGACGCCTTCCTCGTTGCGGTAGCCCTCGGCGGTGTCGATCAGCCGGTAGCCGGCCTCGATCCCCCAGCGCACGACCTTGGCGGTGGTGCCCGGGTCGACCTGCCATACGCCCAGACCGATTTGGGGGATGGCGGAGCCGTCGTTCAGTGTCAGTCGTTCAGGCATGCGTATGTCCTTCTGCAATCATGTTTGCCCCGCGCCCTATCTAGGCTGCGCTCCAGGCAATGCGAGTCGATGACACGTTTGTGTATTTGCGGAACGGTCGGCGGCTAAGCGCACACGGCCCATTCGACCGCACTGGAACTTTTTGCATGGCTAATGTTTTCTTAACCACGAACTCGCAGTCTCGATGGGGCGCGTTGCAATGGCCTTGCGAAAACGTCTGCGTGGGAGGCGTCATGCCAATTCGTCGAAAAGCTCAGGACGCTGGTATTTTCGATCCGTCCGAACTGGCTTTGCTGGCACGGATCTTCGAACGGCTGAAACATGAAAGCGATGCCGCCGATCGTCTCGAAGGTCTGGCGTCGCGCATCCTTGCCAATTACATGGCCGGCATCACCGACGAGGAAGAACTTCTCTCGCTGTCGAGGCAACCGCTGGGTCGATAGGCCGATCGCGGCGCGCCCGACTATCGGGGCACCTTCGACGCCTTCGTCGCCCCGAACCGCAACCCATCCATCAAGAGCTTGACCAGCCGCCCCGACCGGTCGCGCCAGTCGGGCGTGTTGGGGGCGGAGTAGATGCCGCCGAGCGCATGCAGCACGTCGGAGGCATCGACGTCGGCGCGGATCGTGCCGGCGGCGGCGGCCGCTTCGACCAACCGTTTGAGCGCCTGAGAGACGCGGCCGGAGGTGTCGGAGAACAGCGTCGAATTGGTGGTGAGCAGGATGCGCAGGCTGGTCGCCAGGCCGCGCTTGGTGGCGATGTAGTCGACGAAACGCTGCATCCAAAGCTCCAGCGCGACATCGGCCGGGTGATCGCGGGCCAGTTCTTCCGCCGCCAGGCAGAGCGCCTCCACCTCGCGGCGGTAGACGATTTCGACCAGATGCTCGCGGGTCGGGAAATGGCGGTAAAGCGTGCCGATGCCGACCTCTGCCTGGCGGGCGATCTCCTCCAGCGAAGCGTCGACGCCGTCGGTCGCAAAAGCCTGCGCCGCCACCTCGACAAGCTTGTCGCGATTGCGCTGGGCGTCTGCGCGCAGCGGTTTTGGCGCTGGCGTGGCGGGCTTCTTCTCGGCGGCAGTTGGCGGCCTTTCAGCCAATTTTGTCTCCACAGGTCGATTGGGGCTTGAACCGTGGCCGGTCAGCCCCCACGTAAATAAACGGAGGCGCCTCCGTTTTAGTGGAGCACCTTTATCATATAATCAGGGGGACCGGTATGTCACGTGTTCGAGAGGAGCAAAATTCGGTTGCCCGCTGGACGACGGAACTGCGGGTCTCCCCCTTATGGGGGAGATTAGCAGCTTCCACGCCTTGCCCCTCTTCTCCCAAGCCCCATTTCCATCCGCCTAGCGTCCAGCAATTGGAGCCCGACGCCCTCATGAATGACCAATCGACCATCAGCCCCACCACCCTCTCCATCCATCTCACCATCAACGGCCGCGACCACGCGCTCGACATCGAGCCGCGCGTCACCCTGCTCGACGCGCTGCGCGATCGTCTCCATCTCACCGGCACCAAGAAGGGCTGCGACCAGGGTCAGTGCGGCGCCTGCACTGTGCATGTCGACGGCGAGCGCGTGCTGGCCTGCCTGACGCTCGCGGCTCAAGCTCAGGGCCGTTCGATCACCACCATCGAGGGGCTGGCGGGCGAAGACGGCACGCTCAACGCCGTGCAGGCCGCCTTCCTCGAGCAGGATGCCTTCCAGTGCGGCTATTGCACGCCCGGCCAGATCATGTCGGCGGTGGCCTGCATCCGCGAAGGCCATGCCGGCTCCGACGAAGAAATCCGCGAATACATGGCCGGCAATCTCTGCCGCTGCGGCGCTTATCCGCACATCGTCGCCGCCGTTCGCCATGCAGCAGTGGGGCTCCGCTCATGAGAGACTTTTCCTACCTTCGCGCCGACAGCGTGGAAGCTGCACGCAACGCCGCCGCCCTTCCCGGCGCCATGCTGCTCGCCGGCGGCACGACGCTGGTCGACCTCGCCAAATGCGGCGTCGCCGAACCTTCCGCTGTCATCGACATCAGCCATATCAAGGGGCTCGACGCCATCGATGTCAGCGCCGGCCGCGCCGTGATCGGCGCGCTGGCGAAAATGAGCCATGTCGCCGACCATGCCGAGATCAAGGGCCGCTTCCCGGCCGTTTCGGAAGCACTCTGGCAGGCAGCCTCGGCGCAGCTGCGCAACATGGCGAGCATCGGCGGCAATCTGATGCAGCGCACACGCTGCCCCTATTTCCGCGATCCCGCCAACTTCCCGGCCTGCAACAAGCGCGCGCCCGGCAGCGGCTGCTCGGCGATCGGCGGGGTGACGCGCGGCCATGCCGTGCTCGGCACCAGCGAGGCCTGCATAGCCACCTATCCGGGCGATCTCGCCATCGCGCTCGTTGCCTTCGACGCCGAGGTCCATCTCGGCGAGAGGCGGCTCAAGGTCGAGGACTTCTTCCTGGCGCCGGGCGCCACGGCCGAACGTGAGCACGACATCCGCCCCGGCGAGGTGATCACCGCCATCGAGATCCCCGGCTCGGCCGCAGCCAGGCGCTCGACCTATCTCAAGGTCCGCGACCGCCAGTCCTATGAGTTCGCGGCGGCGAGTGCCGCCGTCGGGCTGGAACTCGAAGGCGATGGCCGCACCATCCGCGACATCCGCGTCGCGCTCGGCGGCGTCGCCACGAAGCCCTGGCGTGCGCGTGCAGTCGAAGACGCGCTCAAAGGCAAGACGTTCGACGAGGCCACAGTCCGCAAGGCCAGCGAACTCGCCATGGAGGGCGCCGTCGACCATGGCGCCAACCACTACAAGATCGAGCTCGCGCCGCGCGTCGTCGCCAGAGCCATCCTCAAATTGGGAGAGACGGCATGACCGTTCACGAGATGAAACACGCCGCCTCCGACAGCGCGCGCCTCGAAGCGGTTGGCGGGCGGCTATCACGCGTCGACGGCCCGGCCAAGATCACAGGCGCGGCCCACTACGCGGTCGAGCAGCAGCTCGAAGGGCTGGCGTATGCGGTGATGGTGGAAAGCACCGTCGCCGCCGGCACGGTCCTCTCGATCGACACGCGCGCGGCCGAGACCGCGCCCGGCGTGCTGCTAGTGCTGACGCCGGACACCATCATACCGCTGAGGACGGCGTCGGACTGGTTCGGCACGCCACCGCCCAACGTCCCCTATTGCCCGCTCGCCCGCGTGGTCACCTATTCCGGCCAGCATGTCGCGGCGGTGGTGGCCGAGACCTTCGAGCAGGCAGTCGCGGCCGCCGGCCTCGTCAAGGTGACCTATGACGAGACGCCGGCCATCGTCGACCTCAGCGACCCCAAGGCCGGCGACGGCATCCCGATCGAGGCCATGACCAAGGAGTGGGGCGACGCCCAAGCCGCCTTTGCCGCCTCGCCGGTGCGCGTCTGCGCCGCCTACAACACGCCGCGCGAGTTCCAGGCGGCGATGGAACCTCATGGGCTCATCGCGCGCTGGCAGGGCGATGCGCTCACCATCTGGGAGCCCAGCCAGTGGCTCGACGGCATGGCGCGCACCTATGCCGAATGGTTCGCGATCCCGTTCGAGAACGTGCGGCTGGTCTCGCCCTATATTGGCGGCGGCTTTGGCTCGAAGGCGCTCGCCTTGGCGCACAGCGCGGTAGCGGCGGCTTCGGCAAAGATGCTGGGACGGCCGGTCAAGCTGGTGCTGACCCGGCCGCAGAATTTTACCTCCTATGGCGGCCGCGCCGCGACAAGGCAGACCGTGGCGATCGGTGCCGATCGCGATGGCAAGATCCAGTCGATCGTGCATCGCGGCGTCAACGAGACGGCGGTCGACGGCATGTGGGTCGAGCCACTCGGCTCCGTTACCTCGATCATGTACGCCACGCCCAATTTCTCCTCGAAGCAGAATGTCGTGCGGGTCAACACCGTGGTGCCGGGAGCCAAACGGGCGCCGGGCGAAAACCCCAGCGCCTTCGGCATCGAGAGTGCCATCGACGAGCTCGCCTATGAGCTCGGTATCGATCCGCTGGAGATCCGGCTGCGCAATTACGCCGAGGAAGACCCGCACGCCCGGAAGGCATGGTCGACACGCCAGTTGCGCGAGGCCTTCGCGGCCGGCGCGGAAGCCTTCGGCTGGGCGACGCGTTCGCCCGCGCCGCGCTCGATGCGCGACGGCCATCACCTGATCGGCTGGGGCGTCGCGGCCGGCACCTATCCGGTGCGGCGCGCCCATGGCGAGGCGGTGGTGAACATTCTCGCCGACGGTTCGGTCGAGGTCGAAAGCTCCTCCATCGACATGGGCCAGGGCACCTACACGATCCTGGCGCAGACGGCGGCCGAGACGCTAGGCGTGCCGGTGGAACAGGTGTCGGTGAAGCTGGGAGATTCCCACTTCGCTCGCGCCGGCGTTGCAGGTGGCTCCAGGCTTGCCGGTGTCATGACCGGCGCCGTCTACAAGGCGGCCAGCCAGGCGCTCGACGAGCTGATCGGGCTGGCGATCGCCGATCCGCGCTCGCCCTTCCATGCGCTGCAGGCGAACACGCTGGTGGTCAGGGACGGCCGCATCGCCTCGCCGCGCGGCGAAGGGCCGGAGCTGTCGATCGCCGAGCTATTGTCCGCCGTCGGTCGCGAGAAGATCGAGGCCAAGGGCGACACCATGCCGGCGACCACGACAGCGGAGGAGCGCTACAAGAACTACACCACCATCGCCATGTCGATCCCACACACCGAGGGCGACTATTCGCGCCATTCCTGGTGCGCGCATTTCGTCGAGGTCCGCGTCGACGAGGATTTCGGCACGGTGCGGGTGTCGCGCGTGGTGTCGGCGCTGGATTCAGGCCGGCTCTACAACCCCAAGCTGGCGGAAAGCCAGTGGAAGGGCGGCATCATCATGGGCATCGGCCAGGCGCTGCTGGAAGAAGGCTTGGTCGACCGCCGCCACGGCCGCATCGTCAACGGCAACCTCGCCGACTACATGATCCCGACCAATGCCGACATTCCGGATATCCAGACGATCTCGGTCGGCATTCCCGACCCGCATTCGTCAGCGCTCGGCGGCAAGGGCGTCGGCGAGCTCGGCATCGTCGGCGTCGCGCCGGCGATCGCCAACGCGGTGTTCCATGCGACGGGGAAGCGGGTAAGGGATTTGCCGATCACGCTGGAGAAATTGATCTGAGGCACCCCCCTCTGCCCTGCCGGGCATCTCCCCCGGGGGAGATTGGCGGTTTCAGCGCCGGCGCGCACCCTCGCAGCGTTCGAATTGGCGAAGGCGGCGGAGCGAATAATCTCCCCTTGAGGAGGAGATGGCCGGCAGGCCAGAGGGGGGTGCTGTCCCGCCCGCGTTTTGGTAAGTTCCGCTATCCCGGAATGTCCCAGTTCGATCGTGTCAGCACATCGGCGGGTGGAAGGATCTCTTCGGGATTGAGGTCCCGGCGCTGGATCTCATCGGCGACAAACTCCTCACGCGGCGCCCACGCCCCACCAATGCCGATTTCCAACGGGATCTTGTCCGGCGTCAGACATTGCGAATGGTCGACATCAACCGTGCGCGGCGCCATGTCGAACCACTCGCATGCCTCGCCGAGGACACTGTCCGTGCGACCGATGCTCTCGGGGATGACGTCGCGGCCAAGGAGAATAGACAACATATCTCCTGGCCGACATTTCTGGCACAGGAAGAGATCCTCGAACGCGCCGCCCTTGGCGGCCCTGAAGGACAGTTCCTGCCCTGTCCGAGCGTTGCGGATGCTTAGGTATCTCCGCCCATCCGGTTAGGCAGCTTCATCATAGATCCACGGATCATGCCGCCGCATGACTCTGACCGCACCTTTCCAATGCATGCGCATGGCGAAATCCGGCTGCCGCTTGACACCCGTTGCGGCCGGCTGGTCGTCGAAGTGCAGCCATTGGGCGACGTCGAGCAGCTTGGCAGGGAGCGCGACCTCCTCGGCGGACACAGGCCGGCGTTCGAGTTTGACAAGCGTTGACTGACGAAACGGCGAACCGTTCACAAACACCTTGGTGGCGATCTCGATACCATCGGCTGTCACGCAACTCAGCCATTTCAGGCCGGGTTCTGACCTGTCTGGATCGCGCCGCTGGATTTCCCGTACAGCGCATCGCTCGCTACCGTGCGTCTGGGTCTGTCCGGTTTCGATTACCCCGCGAATCCTCTCATAGGATGTCGATGTCTCACGACTTATCGAAACAGGCGAATAGCCTGTCTGCGAATCCCCGCGGAAAGTGACTGATATCTGCTTTGCCGGATTTCCATAGGTTGTGGCTTGCATTTCCTCGACACGGACCCAGCCGCCATGATGCGTGACTATCCTCGTATAGGCTGCAGTCGGTCCTACCAATGGCTGGACCGTCATGGTCGCGACATAGTCGGGGACATCAGCGGAGGGCGAATAGGGGAGGTTGTCGTCCGCCCGCGCCATGGAGCTGGCGAGAACAAGACCCACCATGATCGAAAATCTCATCATGACTCTCCCCCCGGGCCACGCCCTTGCAGCCAGCAGGATTTCCAGTAACAGCGGCTATTTTGCGACGGTCAGGCGGCGATCGGAGAAGGTGATTTGGGAGGTCGCGCCAGGCACCCCCATCTGCTCTGCCGGGCATCTCCCCCTCAAGGGGGGAGATTGTTCGCTCCGCCGCCTTCGCCAATTTCGAACGCTGCGAGGGTGCGCGCCGGCGCTGAAACCGCCATCTCCCCCTCAAGGGCAGGGGAATCGCATATGGCTTTTTGGGACTTGAAGTTGGGCTGAGAAGGGATTCTGTGAGCAGGCAGTCTTAACGAGGGAGAGACTGCCATTTCGAGCCTTGAAAGCTATTTCGGCGCCGTGC